>NZ_JBEXHW010000004.1:0-36587 GCF_040608235.1 Streptomyces sp. NPDC005202
CCGCAAGACCCTCGGCTGGCGAACTCCCACCGAGGCTTTCAACGAGCATCTATGCTCACTGACAGGCAGTGTTGCGACGACTCCTTGAACCCGCCCTGTACGCAAGGATCGGAGTGGGATTCGGCGTCAGGGAGTGTGACGGCGTGCTCGGGGTTCTGCGCAGCGTGAGTGAACCCACCTGATTCAACCGCCAGTTGGGCGCCGCCGAAGACGAGCGGCTCGAGGTCCGGCTTTCGGCGCGGGCGGTGTGGAGGGCGTCGGCGCACCCGGCGGGACCGGAGTCGATGGCGACGACCTCGCGTGTGGCGGAGTGGGAAGCGGGGTCACGCCTCCGGCTTGTCGTCGATCTCGGCGATCAGCTTCTCGATGCGGGTCCTGATCTCGTCGCGGATCGGGCGGACGGCCTCGACACCCTTGCCGGCCGGGTCCTCCAGCTGCCAGTCGAGGTACTTCCTGCCCGGGAAGACGGGGCACGCGTCGCCGCAGCCCATGGTGATGACGTAGTCGGACGCCTGGACCGCCTCGGTGGTCAGGACCTTGGGCCTCTGGTCGGCGATGTCGATGCCGACCTCCTTCATCGCCTCGACCGCGGCCGGGTTGACTTGTTCGGCGGGCAGCGACCCGGCGGAGCGGACCTCGATCCGGTCGCCCGCGAGGTGGCTGAGGAATCCGGCGGCCATCTGCGAGCGCCCGGCGTTGTGGACGCAGACGAACAGCACGGAGGCGAGCGGGCTGGAGGGCATCGGTTCTTCCTTCGTGAAGGGGGACCCCCTTCGGGTTGTGGGCCCAACGGCTCGTTGGGGTGCGGGTCCCAAAGATCAGCCCAGGCTGGTATCAGCCTGGAATGATGTGAGAGTATCAGTCCATGCTGACGTCAGTCGACACTGATCTGATCCGGGTTCTGGCGGACCCGCTCAGGCTCCGGATCGTGACCCTGCTCGCCCAAGAGACGCTCTGCACCACGCACCTGATCGAGGAGACGGGTGCCAAGCAGACCAACCTCTCCAACCACCTGAAGGTGCTGCGCGAAGCGGGCGTGGTGGAGACCGAGCCGTGCGGCCGGTTCACCTACTACCGGCTCAAGCCCGACGTCGTCGCCTCCCTCGCGGGCCAGTTCGCCGAGCTGGCGGAGACCGCGCGCGCCACCGCCGAGAACAACGTCAAGCGGTCCTGCCCCTGATCCCCATCGCCCGACGCGACTGCACCGAGGAGTGTTCGTTGACCGCTATGCACGAGGCGGCACAGTCCGCCCTGGCCGCCGCCGAGCCCAAACCCGCTCCCGGGGCGACCCCACCTCGTACGCCGCTGGTCGCCCGCGCCGCCGCCGAGTTCGTCGGCACCGCGGCTCTGGTGGCCGTCGTGGTGGGATCCGGCATTCAGGCCACCGAACTGACTCAGGACATCGGCCTGCAGCTGCTGGCCAACTCCCTGGCCACCGTCTTCGGCCTCGGTGTCCTGATCACCCTGCTCGGCCCGGTCTCCGGCGCGCACTTCAACCCCGCCGTCACGCTCGCCGAGTGGTGGACCGCCCGCCGCGGCGGCGCCGGTGTCACCCTGAGCGAGGCGACCGTGTACGTCCCTGCGCAGATCGTCGGCGCGATCGCGGGCGCGGTGCTGGCCGATGCGATGTTCGGCGAGCCGCTGGTGAAGTGGTCCACCCACGACCGCTCGGCCGGGCACCTGCTGCTCGGCGAGGTCGTCGCGACGGCCGGTCTGATTCTGCTGATCTTCGGCCTGGCCCGCACCGACCGGCTGCGCTTCGCTCCCATCGCGGTGGCCTCCTACATCGGCGCCGCGTACTGGTTCACCTCCTCCACGTCCTTCGCCAACCCCGCGGTGACGATCGGCCGTGCCTTCACCGACACCTTCGCGGGCATCGCGCCCGGCTCGGTCCCGGCGTTCATCGGCATGCAGATCGTCGGTGCCGTGGTCGGGCTGGCGCTGGTGGCGCTCATCTTCCTGCCGGGCCGAGCAGTCGAAGAGCAGCCGGCCGCTTGTGGAGCTGCCCAGCGAGGGTGCCGAGCATGAGCCGTCGGCGGACGGCGGGGGTCGTGGTCACGGCCGGCAGTCTTCAGCACGTCGCGTGTGCCGGGCACTGGAGGAAGGCACGATTCTCCCGCCGCCGTTACGCCGTTCCGGCCGCAACAAGGCCGCTGATCTCGCGCACGGTCTCGCGGGCGGGGCGGCCGGCGCCGATGAGGGCGGCGGAGGTGCGGATCCGGTGGCCGGTACAGCTCGGTGAGCCGAAATTGCCGTCAGTTGATGTCGGGGCTGCGCCGTTCGACGAGGGCGACGTCGCGCCAGCGGCCGTGGTGGCGGCCGATGCGCTCGCGGTCGCCGATGATGCGGAACCCGGCCCGTTGGTGCAGGGCGAGGCTGGCGGTGTTCTCCGGGAAGATCCCGGACTGGATGGTCCAGATCCCGGCCGCCTCGGTGGACTCGATGAGCGCCTTGAGCAGCGCGGAGGCCACCCCCCGGCCCCGGGCGCCGGGGTGGACGTACACGGAGTGCTCCACGACTCCCGCGTAGGCGCAGCGGTCGGAGACCTTGGTGGCGGCGACCCAGCCGAGCACCGATCCGTCCGCGTCGAGGGCGGCGAAGCGGTGCTCGGGCAGCTTCGCGGCGTCGAACGCCTGCCAGGTCGGCGCTGTCGTCTCGAAGGTGGCGTTGCCTTCATCGATGCCTGCCTGGTAGATCGCCAGGACCTCGTCGGCGTGCTCGGCGGTCATTGGCGCGATGGTCACGCTCGACGCGGTGATCGGGCCGGACATGGTGGCGTACCCCCTGGTTCCTGGTCGGTTCCTGGTCGTGGTCAGGCCGCGGCCGGCGCTATGGTCAGCAGCTTGGCCATCGCGGCCAGCACGGCCGGATCGACGCGGTAGTAGACCCAGGTGCCGCGCCGCTCGGAGGTCAGCAGACCGGCCTCCTTGAGCTTCTTCAGGTGGTGGGAGACGGTCGGCTGGGAGACGCCGACGTCGGAGATGTCGCACACGCACGCCTCGCCGCCCTCGTGCGAGGCCACCGCGGAGAACAGCCGCAGCCGTACCGGATCGCCCAGCGCCTTGAACATCCGCGCGGCCGTCTCGGCCTCCTCGGCGGTGAACGGACGCTCGGTGAGCGGCGGGCAGCACGGCGCTGCAGCCTGACCGCCGGCGGGTTCCAGCAGTGGCAGCACCTTCGTATTCGACATGCGTCTATGTTGACATACGTCGATCCAGTAGGGCGAGGGTCGACCGGCTCAGGTTTGGGAGAGGTGGGCGGCGATGCGCCGCGCGGACCGGACGGCGTCGCGGGCCACTCCGCGCAGGGAGTTCGACGAATGTCTATTCGGTGAACGTCTATGTTGACGGTTATCGAATCAGGTGTCATGCTGGCCGCGCAAGCCATCGACGAACGTCGAAGCAAAGGGGAACTTCGTGAACGCGCCCGACACCGGCCGGCTGCCCGTCGTCGTCATCGGCGCCGGCCCGATCGGGCTGGCCGCCGCCGCTCACCTCGTCGAGCGCGGCCTCGAACCGCTGGTCCTGGAAGCCGGACCGTCCGCCGGTACCGCCGTACGCGACTGGGCGCACGTCCGGCTGTTCTCCGGGGAGGCCGCCGAGCGTGTAGAGCTGACCCTGCCGGAAACCGGCGTGTGCGGCGGCGCGGGCCTGTTCGACGAGCCCGACACCGCCCAGGGCAGCACAGGCGGCGGCTGCTGCGGTGCCCCGGCCACCCTGCAGATCGGAATCGGCGCCCCGGCGCCCTCCGGCGGCTGCTGACCGTCAACCCGTCCCTTTCAGCAGGAGGTACGCCATGGCCCGCGTACAACTCGCTCTCCGCGTCCCGGACCTCAACGCGTCCATCGCCTTCTACAGCAAGCTGTTCGACACCGAACCCGCCAAACTCCGCGACGGCTACGCCAACTTCGCCATCGCCGAACCCCCGCTCAAGCTCGTCCTGATCGAAGGCACCGCAGGCGAGGCAACCCGCATGGACCACCTCGGTGTCGAGGTCGAGACGTCCGAGGCCGTCCACGCCGCCACCACGCGCCTGAGCGAGGCGGGCCTGGCCACGACGGAGGAGAACAACACCACCTGTTGCTACGCCCTCCAGGACAAGGTCTGGGTCCACGGCCCCGGCCAGGAACCGTGGGAGGTGTACGTCGTCAGGGCGGACGCCGACACCCTGGCCAAGCAGCCGGGCAGCACCTGCTGTACCAGCCCGGCCGATGCCGACGCGAAGGAACCGGCCGCAGGGGGCGGCTGCTGCTGATCCGCCCATGACCAGCCTCCACACCAGCGAGGCCGTGACCGGAACGGGGGACCGGTCACGGCCTCGTGCCTCCCTGTCCGGGTACGGCTGGACACCGCCTACGGACGCAGTAACCCGCAACGATGGGCCCTCCGTCCTCGGCCAGGCGGCCGCCGGCCGTACGGGCTGAGCCATCAGGTGGGCGACGAGCTGCGCCCCACCTCAGTGGCCACTACCCTCCTGACCACAACCACCACCGATGTAAGGACCCGCCGGGATGGACGATGAACCGCTGTCGGAGTGGGCCGAACGCCGCGACGCGAAGATCGGCCGCCTCCGCGCCGTCCCGGTCGTCTCCGGCAACGGCCCCAAAGGCTCACATCTCAACCCGGAAGCACCACGCGCCATCGAACGCTGGAACGGTCACACCTGGGAACCCCACGGCTTCGCCGCCAACCTGGCCGAGGCAAAACGCATCCTGTACCCCGAGGCCAACGAGCCACCGACCCCCGGCCCAGTGCCGAAGCCGCTCGGCCCCGGCACCGGAAGGCACCGCAAGCCCCGGACGCCCGGAGCGGATCAGCGCTGACTGTGGAAGTGCCCGGCTTTCGGTCAGCTGTCGTCCCTTGCCGGAACTGCACCACGAGCGAGACCCGCATCCGCAAGGCGCTCGACGACGCCTTCACCGGCCCATGACGAGGGCGGGGCCCGAAAACCCCGCCCAATCCGCAAGAAACCCCAGGTCAGGGCCACACCAGGCAATACGGCTGATGCCCCGCCTCATGCAACCGATGGCTGAAGTCCTGCCACTCGTGCAGCAGCTGGTACACGTTGAACGCGTCCCGCGGGCCACCCCGGTCCGGGACCGTCGACCAGATGAAGGCTGCTGCGCCGACCGCTTCCTCGCCGATGTCGCGGAGGGGGTCGACGACGGTCATGGGGAGCTTCACGACCGCGTAGTCGGGGTGCAGGACGACGAGCTCCAGGGGCGGCACCTTGTGCAGGGGCACGCCCTCGATGCCGGTCAGCACCATCGCGGCCATCGTCTCCGGCTTGATCTTGGTGAACATGCCGTTCATGCCGAGTTCGTCGCCGCCGAGTTCCTCGGGGCGCATCGAGATCGGGACGCGGGCCGCGGTCGCGCCGTCCGGCGCGCCGAAGTATTTGTACGTCACCCCCACCCGACCACCATTCCTGCTCCCCGCCCGGAGTCGGTCGACCCGTCGGTCGAGACGCTCGGACTCACTCGGTACACCGTGTGCCTGACGTGCTTCGGTCGTTTCCTCCGCGTCGCGCCGGTGCCTTCCCCGCCGGGCACGTCGAGGACCCAGGTCATCAGTCCCCTCGCCCAGTCCGCCACCGCGATGCATATCTCCACCCGACTGCTGTTCTAGGACGCGTGGCCCCCGCCGCGCAACCCGATCATCGTGTCAGTGACCTCCCCCACGGCCGCCCGCCGAAACGTGCGGTGGAACATCCGTCCGCAGGATCTTCGCGGCCCTCGACACGACCTTTCGCCATGTCTATACGTACGCGGAGTCCAGTTTCGCAGATGGGCGGGGACAAAGCCGCTCGTTGCGCGGGTCCGTGGCCGAGTGGTCATGGATCTTCACCGCCCGTCACTGATCTCCGCGGGCCGTCATGACTCTCCGAGGGGTGCCAGCCGTGGTGGCTCTCCGCGGGCCGTCGCCACGGCGCTGCACCGCCCGACCGCCGCCCCCGGTCCGCCGCTCCCGCTGGCCTACCCTGAGGAGGTCACTGCCCACCGGATTCCGAGAAGTCGGAGAAGTCGCAGGTCATGAGCGAACTGCCATATCCATACGAAGCCCCCGTCTCGCAGGCGCTGTTCGACCGTGCGGCGGCCGTCACGCCCGGCGGCGTGAACTCGCCGGTGCGTGCCTTCCGTGCCGTGGGCGGCACACCCCGGTTCATGGTGTCCGGCAGCGGTCCGTACCTGAAGGACGCCGACGGGCGGGAGTACGTCGACCTCGTGTGTTCCTGGGGCCCCATGATCCTCGGGCACGCGCACCCCGAGGTGATCGCCGCCGTGCAGGAGGCGGTCGCGCACGGTACGTCCTTCGGTACGCCCGGCGAGGGCGAGGTCGCGCTCGCCGAGGAGATGGTGAACCGGGTCGAGCCCCTGGAGCAGGTCCGGCTCGTCTCCAGCGGGACCGAGGCCACCATGTCCGCGATCCGGCTGGCGCGCGGGTACACCGGCCGCACCAAGGTGATCAAGTTCGCCGGGTGTTACCACGGGCACGTCGACGCCCTGCTCGCCGCGGCCGGCTCGGGCGTGGCCACCTTCGCGCTGCCCGACACCCCGGGCGTGACCGGCGCCCAGGCCGGCGACACGATCGTCCTGCCGTACAACGACCTCGACGCGGTGCGTGCCGCCTTCGCCGCCCATCCCGGCGAGATCGCCTGCGTGATCACCGAGGCCTCGCCCGGCAACATGGGCGTGGTGCCGCCGCTGCCCGGCTTCAACCAGGGGCTGAAGAACGCCTGTGCCGAGAACGGCGCCCTGTACATCTCCGACGAGGTCATGACCGGCTTCCGCACCAGCCGCGCCGGCTGGTACGGCGTCGACGGGGTCAGGCCCGACCTGATGACCTTCGGCAAGGTGATGGGCGGCGGCTTCCCGGCCGCGGCCTTCGGCGGGCGCGCCGACGTCATGGCGCACCTCGCGCCGGCCGGTCCCGTCTACCAGGCCGGCACCCTCTCCGGGAACCCGGTCGCCACGGCCGCCGGGCTCGCCCAGCTGCGCCTCCTCGACGATGCCGCGTACGACAAGGTCAACGCCGTGTCGCAGCAGATCCAGGTACTGGTCTCCGAGGCCCTCACCAAGGAGGGCGTCGCGCACACGCTGCAGAACGCCTCCAACATGTTCTCGGTGTTCTTCACCGACCGCCCGGTGCGCAACTACGACGACGCCAAGGCGCAGGAGTCGTACCGCTTCACCGCCTTCTTCCACGCGATGCTGGCGAACGGCGTCTACCTGCCGCCGTCGTCCTTCGAGTCCTGGTTCGTCTCCACCGCGCACGACGAGCAGGCCCTCCAGCGGATCGCCGACGCTCTTCCGGCGGCGGCCCGGGCGGCGGCGGAGGCGACGGCGGCATGAGCGACTCCTCCGTGAACAACCCCGTGGACAACTCCGTGAACTCCATGGACAACTCCGTGAACGACAAGGACATCACCGTCGTCCACCTCGTGCGGCACGGCGAGGTCGCCAACCCGGACGGCATCCTCTACGGCCGTCTGCCGGGCTACCACCTCTCCGAGCTCGGCCGGCAGATGGCCGAGCGGGTCGCCGAGCACCTCGCCCCCCGTGACATCACCTACGTCGCCGCCTCCCCGCTGGAGCGGGCGCAGGAGACGGCGACGCCGATCGCCAAGGCGCACGGGCTGGACCTCGCCACCGACGAGCGGCTGATCGAGGCCGAGAACATCTTCCAGGGCAAGACGTTCGGTGTCGGGGACGGCGCGCTGCGCAAGCCCGCCAACTGGAAGTACCTCGTGAACCCGTTCAGGCCGTCGTGGGGCGAGCCGTATGTCGACCAGGTCGTGCGCATGATGGGCGCGCTCAACGCGGCGAAGGACCGGGCGCGCGGCCACGAAGCCGTGCTCGTCAGCCACCAGTTGCCGATCTGGATCGTGCGTTCCTACGTCGAGCGGCGGCGGCTGTGGCACGACCCGCGCAAGCGGCAGTGCACGCTCGCGTCGCTGACGACGTTCACGTACCAGGGCGACCGGATCGTCTCCGTCGGCTACACCGAGCCGGCCCGCGACCTGGTCCCGGCCCATCTCCTCGCGGGCGCCAAGCCGGTGAAGGGGAAGGGCAAGGCGTTCGGCGCGTAGCGACGCGTAAGTCGTGCGTAGAGACGCGTAAGTCATGCGCCCAGATACGCGTAAGTCATGCGCCCAGATACGCGTAAGTCATGCGCGCAGATACGCGTAAAGACAGGGCAAGGCCTTCGACACGTAATGGCACGTTCGTAACGTTTGTTGCGAAACGCGTAACGGGCCGCGGAACCTCCGCGTTCGTCACGCCCTCTGAGTGGGTGACCACCAGAGGACGTGACGGATCGGGGATCTCATGCGCACCTTCTCCCGAAGGGGAATACTCGGCCTCGGCGCGGGCACCGCGGCCGCCGTCGGGCTTGCGGGCTGCGGCACCCTCAAGTCTTCGGACGGCCCGACCCACCCCGGCGGTTCCGGAAAAGGGCGTTCGCGCGGTACGGAGCACCCCGCCCGCCCCATCGGGGACGGTTCGACGTCGTTCACGGGCAAGCAGCCGTACCAGCCTGCCAAGCCGGTGCCGCTGGAGCCGGGCCAGACCCCGCCGCAGTTCGTCGTCTTCTCCTGGGACGGGGCCGGCGAGGTCGGCAACGGCCTGTTCCCGCGCTTCCTGGATCTCGCCAAGGAGCACGGCGCGCACATGACCTTCTTCCTCTCGGGGCTGTACCTGCTGCCCGAGTCGAAGAAGCGCCTGTACAACCCGCCGAACAACCCGCGCGGCGCCTCCGACATCGGCTACCTCACCGACGAGCACATCAAGTCCACGCTCGCCAACGTCCGCCGCGCCTGGCTCGAGGGCCACGAGATCGGCACCCACTTCAACGGCCACTTCTGCTCCGGCCACGGCACGGTCGGCAACTGGACTCCCCAGCAGTGGCGCAGTGAGATCGAGCAGGCGAAGTCCTTCGTGAAGCAGTGGCGGACCAACACCGGCTGGACCGACCTGCCGTCGCTGCCCTTCGACTACGACAAGGAGCTCGTCGGCGGCCGCACCCCCTGCCTGCTCGGTCAGAACAACCTGCTGCCCGCCGCCCGCGAGCTCGGCTGGCGCTACGACGCCTCCTCGCCCGGCGGCCGCCAGGTGTGGCCCCAGAAGAAGCAGGGGATCTGGGACCTGCCGCTGCAGCAGATACCTTTCCCCGGACGCAGTTTCGAGGTCCTTTCGATGGACTACAACATGCTCGCCAACCAGTCGGTGAACTCCACCAAGGCCCCGGCCTACAACTACCCGGGCTGGCGCCGGCAGGCCGCCCAGGCCTACATCCAGGGCTTCAAGCGGGCATACGAGACAAACAGGGCACCCTTCTTCATAGGCAACCACTTCGAGCAGTGGAACGGCGGCATCTACATGGACGCCGTCGAGGAGGCCTTCAAGTACATCGCGCGGGAGAAGGAGAAGGGTGCGGACGTGCGCCTGGTCTCCTTCCGGCAGTTCGTCGACTGGATCGACGTGCAGAAGCCGCAAGTGCTCGCCAAGCTGCGCACTCTCGAGGTCGGACAGCAGCCTGCGGGTGGCTGGAAGGAGTTCCTCAAGGATGCCGGCGCCCAGAGTGCGAAGGGCTCGCAGAGCGCAGCCTGAAATGCGGTTTTCCGACCGCGAGGGGGGGTGCGCAAGATCCCCAGAACGGGCATGCGAAACTTTTCACATGAGTGCCGCCAGCCGCGCCCCCCAGTGCTCGAACGGGTCGAACCGCACGACCCCTGCGCACCGCACGCGCACGCCCCGCGCCCGTAGCCGCGCCGCCCTGCTCGCCGCCGGGACCGCCGTCGCGGCACTCGCCCTGTCCGCGTGCGGCTCAGGAGGCACATCCGGCGGAGGGGGCAACACCAACTTCATCATGGGCAAGGACGGCATCGCCACCGTCGGCAAGGGGAAGCGGGCCGCCGCCCCCGACCTGTCCGGCAAGACCGTCGACGGCAAGCAGTTGGACGTCGCCGACTACAAGGGCAAGGTCGTCGTCCTCAACGTGTGGGGCTCCTGGTGCCCGCCATGCCGCGCCGAGGCCCCGGGGTTCGAGAGGGTCTACCAGAGTCTCAAGGGTCAGGGCGTGCAGTTCGTCGGGATCAACACCCGCGACAGCAACACCGCTCCCGCGATCGCCTTCGAGAAGCAGCAGGGCGTCACCTACCCCAGCCTGTTCGACCCGACGGGCAAGCTGATGCTCCGCTTCAAGAAGGGCACACTCAACCCGCAGACCATCCCCTCCACTCTTGTCCTCGACCGGGACGGGAAGATCGCCGCCCGCTCGCTGTCCCCGCTCAGCGAGGAGAAGCTGCGCAAGATGATCGCTCCAGTCCTCACGGAGAAGTGACGTGACCGGAGTGTCCACGCTCGCCGCGGTCGCCGATCCGAACCAGACGGTCCTCAACGGGGCCCTGCTGCTCGCCCTTCCGGTGGCCGTACTCGGCGGTCTCGTCTCGTTCTTCTCCCCGTGCGTCCTGCCGCTGGTCCCCGGATACCTTTCGTATGTGACCGGGGTCACCGGCACCGACCTGGCGGAGGCGCGGCGCGGGCGGATGGTGACCGGCGCCTCCCTGTTCGTGCTCGGCTTCACCGTCGTGTTCGTCTCCGGTGGGGCGCTGTTCGGGTACTTCGGGCAGACGCTGCAGGAGCACAAGGACACCCTGTCCAAGGTGCTGGGCGTGCTCATGATCCTCATGGGCGTCTTTTTCATGGGCCTGATGCCCTGGCTCACCCAGCGCGAGTTCCGCTTCCACAAGCGGCCGGCCACCGGCCTGGTCGGCGCCCCCGTTCTCGGCGCGCTGTTCGGTATCGGTTGGACGCCGTGCATCGGCCCGACCCTTTCCTCCGTGCTGGCTCTGTCCTCCAGCCAGGCGAGCGCGGGCCGCGGGGCCATACTGACGGTTGCCTACTGCCTCGGCCTCGGCGTGCCGTTCGTGCTCGCCGCGGTCGCCTTCCGCAAGGCCCTCGGCGCGTTCGGCTGGGTCAAGCGCCACTATGTCTGGGTGATGCGCATCGGCGGCACCATGATGATCGTGACCGGTGTGCTGCTGCTGACCGGCGCCTGGGACCACCTGGTGCAGGAGATGCAGACCTGGTCCGACGGCTTCACTGTGGGGATCTGATCGATGAGCAAGACCACGACCACCGACGAGACCCCGGCCACTCCGTCCCCAGGTGAGGACCAGGACCTGGGGGCCGCCGGCTCCCAGCTGTCCACCGCTCCCGTCGAGACGGCCGTCCCCGGCTCGTTCGGCGGCAACCGCGCTCCCGGCCTCAAGGGCTGGCTCGCCTGGACCGGTCGCGAGACCATCGGCTGGGCCCGCTGGTTCTGGCGCCAGCTGACCTCCATGCGAGTCGCGCTGCTGCTGCTGTTCCTGCTCTCCCTCGGCGCCGTGCCCGGCTCGCTGATCCCGCAGACCGGCACCGACGCGCTGAAGGTCCAGGAGTTCAAGGACTCCCACAAGACGCTGGGGCCGATCTACGACAAGCTCGGCTTGTTCCACGTCTACAGCTCGGTGTGGTTCTCCGCGATCTACATCCTGCTGTTCGTCTCCCTCATCGGCTGCATCGTCCCGCGCACCTGGCAGTTCGTCGGCCAGCTGCGCAGCCGCCCGCCGGGCGCCCCCAAGCGGCTGACCCGGCTGCCCGCGTACGCGTCCTGGCGCACCGCGGCCTCCCCCGAGGAGGTCCGCGCGACCGCGCTGAAGGTCCTCAAGCAGCGCCGCTTCCGGGCTCATGTCGCCGGTGACGCCGTCGCCGCCGAGAAGGGCTACCTGCGGGAGGCCGGCAACCTCGTCTTCCACCTCGCGCTGATCGTGATGCTGGTCGCCTTCGCCTGGGGCCAGCTGTACAAGACCGAGGGAAACAAGCTGGTCGTCGAGGGCGACGGCTTCTCCAACACGCTCATCTCCTATGACGACTTCAAGTCCGGCAACCTCTTCGACGCCGACCAACTGGAACCGTTCAGTTTCGACCTGAAGAAGTTCACCGCCACCTACGAGCGGACCGGCCCGAACAAGGGCACCCCGCGCACCTTCCAGGCGGACATCACCTACAGCGTGGGCGCCTATGGCAAGGAGAAGAAGACCACCGTCAAGGTCAACGAGCCGCTGAAGATCGGCGACGCGAAGGTCTACCTCGTCAGCCACGGCTACGCCCCCACGGTCACCGTCCGGGACGGCAGGGGCAACGTCGTCTTCCACCAGGCCGTGCCGCTGCTGCCCATCGACTCCAACGTCACCTCGCAGGGCGCCATCAAGGTCCTGGACGGCTACAGGAACGCCCAGGGCAAGTCCGAGCAGCTCGGCTTCGCCGCGTTCTTCGTGCCGACCTTCGCCGGAGCCGGCAAGGGCACGATGTTCTCCCAGTTCCCGGCGCTGGACTACCCGGTGCTCGCGCTGAGCGCGTACCACGGCGATCTGGGCGTCGACGCGGGCATCCCGCAGAACGTCTACCAGCTGGACACCCAGAACCGGAACCTGAAGCAGTTCAAGGACGCCAAGGGCCAGATCCTCAAGGCCCGCCTGCTGCCCGGCGAGACCATGAAGCTGCCGGGCGGCGCCGGCTCGATCACCTTCGACAAGGACATCAAGGAGTGGGCAGGCTTCCAGATCGTCCAGCAGCCCGGCACCGGCTGGGCGCTGACCGGCGCGATCGCCGCGATCTTCGGCCTGGCCGCATCCCTGTTCATCCAGCGCCGCCGCATCTGGGTGCGGGCCGTCCAGGGCGCCGACGGCGTGACGGTCGTCGAGATGGCGGGCCTGGGCCGCAGCGAGTCCGCGAAGCTCCCCGAGGAACTCGGCGCCCTGGCCGCGCTGGTGCACGACGCGGCGCCCACCAAGACCGACGAGACTGTTCCCGACGCCGACCCTGAAAAGGAAACGGGCGCCGACACCCCCGTACCCGCTGAAGGGGCTGAGAAGAAGTGACTCTCGCCGCCGCAACCGAGCTCGCCACGGCGACCAACGAACACCTCGCGAACATCAGCAACACGCTGATCTACTCCGCGATGGCCGTCTACACCCTGGCCTTCTTCGCGTACATCGCCGAATGGCTCTTCGGCAGCCGCAGCAAGGTCGCCCGCACGGCCGCCGCGCTCACCGCGCAGGCCGACGCGACCGCGAAGACGCCGGCCGTCACGGTGAAGACGGCGGGGGGTACCGCCGTCCTGGAGCGGCCCAAGGTCGTCGTACGGTCCGCGGCGGGCGCCCGTGACGTGCCCGACGGGCCCGGCGCGCACGGCGGCGACGAGCAGGGCGACCTGTACGGCCGGATCGCCGTGTCCCTCACCGTGCTCGCGTTCCTCGTCGAGCTGGGCGGCGTCTTCGCCCGCGCGGCCTCCGTGGAGCGGGCGCCGTGGGGCAACATGTACGAGTTCAACATCACGTTCTCCACGGTCGCCGTGGGCGTGTACGTCACGCTGCTCGCGCTGAAGAAGAACGTGCGCTGGCTCGGCCTCTTCCTCACCACCACGGTCCTGCTCGACCTCGGCCTGGCGGTCACCGTCCTGTACACGGCCAGCGACCAGCTCGTCCCCGCTCTGCACTCGTACTGGCTGTACATCCACGTCTCCACCGCGATCGTCTGTGGCGCGGTCTTCTACGTCGGCGCGGTCGGCACGCTGCTGTACCTGTTCAAGGACTCCTACGAGAACAAGCTCGCCGGCGGCGGACAGCCCGGCCGCTTCGCCACCTCCGTCCTGGAGCGGCTGCCCGCCTCGGCGTCCCTCGACAAGTTCGCCTACCGCGTGAACGCCGCCGTGTTCCCGCTCTGGACGTTCACGATCATCGCGGGCGCCATCTGGGCCGAGTCGGCCTGGGGCCGCTACTGGGGCTGGGACCCCAAGGAGACCTGGGCGTTCATCACCTGGGTCGCCTACGCCTGCTACCTGCACGCGCGCTCCACGGTCGGCTGGAAGGGCCGCAAGGCGGCCTACATCGCGCTCGTCGCCTTCGGCTGCTGGCTGTTCAACTACTACGGCGTGAACATCTTCGTGGGCGGCAAGCACTCCTACGCGGGCGTGTAAGTCCCGTGCGGCGAAGGCCGGTTCCTGTGATGCAGGTCACGGGAACCGGCCTTCGTCGTACGACAGGCTGACGGGGGAGCTGACGGGGGAGTGGACGACCGCCGAGGAGGTCGTCTCGCTGACCTTCCTCGACGCCTGGCGGCTGCACCGGAAGGTCGACGAGGAGGGCGGCTCGCTCAGGCCCTGGCTGCTCCGTTCTCCGCCGCGCCGTCGTCGCCGCGCCGTCGTCGCCGTGCCGTCGTCGACAGGGCCGGAGAGCGCCCGTAACCACGTGCGGAACCCTGCGCCACGGGTCAGGCTGGTGTCATGACCGGATCCATCGAACAGGGCACCAGCCAGACCCACGGGAACACGCACATCCTCCACTTCCTGGTGCGGCTTCCCCAGCCCATGGAGAAGGTCTGGCCGGCGCTGGCCACCCCGGAAGGGCTCGCGGGCTGGTTCACCGCCGCCGACGAACTGGAGCCCCGGCTCGGCGGCGCGGTCACCCTGCGCGACCTCGGCAGCGGCCGGATCACCGCATGGGACGTGGACCGGGTCGCCGAGTACACCCTGGAGGGCGCCGGCCGCATCCGCTTCCACCTGGAGCGCGACGGCGAGGAGGGCTGCACGCTCCGCTTCACCCGCGAGTTCCAGGGCGAGGAGGAGTCGGAGCCCGACTGGCGGGCCCTATTCGAACATATGATCGAGCAGCTGGGCGACGGGAGGTAGCCCTCACCCGACGGTGATCGAGTCCAGCTTCTGCCGCAGGTACACGTGCGAGTCGACCGGCTCGTAGGCCACCCGCCCCACCGGCGCCGGCACCGACTCCACGAGTGTGCCCGGGGTGCACTCCCCGAAGTACACCAGCGACATCAGCTCCTCGGCCGGCGCGTCCGCGGGCGGCGGCAGCACCCGGTGCCGTCCCGACCGCCAGCGGTCGCCGGTCCACCGGGCCATCAGGTCACCGATGTTGACGGTGAACGCCTCCGGGTCGTACGGGGCGTCCTCCCACCCGACGCCTCCGTCCGCGGGGTCCGTGTACACCTGCAGCCCGCCCTTCCCGGCCTGCCGGTCCAGGATCGTCACCGTCCCGAAGTCGGTGTGCGGCCCGATCCGGAACTGCCCCGGCGCCGGCTCGCCGATCACCTCGGTCCCCGGGTACCAGTTGATGTTGAAGCCGTACGTCGGGTGCTCCATGTGCCGCGTGAAGAAGTCGGGTTGGAGCCCGAGGGCGGCGCCCAGCAGGGACAGCAGCCGGTTCTCCAGCTCGGCCATTCGCCC
The DNA here is from genome assembly GCF_040608235.1 of Streptomyces sp. NPDC005202. NCBI lineage: Bacteria > Bacillati > Actinomycetota > Actinomycetes > Kitasatosporales > Streptomycetaceae > Streptomyces > Streptomyces sp. NPDC005202. The sequence continues at coordinate 15,282 of NZ_JBEXHW010000004.1, forward strand.
CAGGTACGCCTGGCACAGCGGCTTCAGCTCGGGCACCTCCGCGGGCCACACGTTCGGCGCGTACCACTCCGCGTCGACGGCCGCATCGTCGAACGGCTCCTGCGTCGCGAACGTCAGCGACTCCTTCAGGTCCGGAGGCGTCTTCGTCCCCTCCGCATACCCGTTGGCCTCCGCCCCCGGCCCGAGCCACCCCCGCCCGCCGACCTTCGCCTCGTACCGCTCCTTGGCCGACACCGGCAGCGTGAAGAACGCACGCGCGACCTCCCGGATCCGGGACCGCAGCCCCGCCTCCACACCGTGCCCGGTGACCAGCAGGAACCCGGCTCTCTGCAGGGCCTCGTCGACGGTACGGGCGATCTCCCGGCGTAGCTCGGTGTCGCCGGAGAGCCAGGGGCGCAGGTCGACGGTCGGGATACGCGGTTCACGCACCGATGTCCTCCTTCCACAGGTCGGGATGGTTCTCGACGAAGTCCCGCATCAGCTCGACGCATTGCGGGTCGTCCAGGAGGACGATCTCCACGCCGTGCTCCGCCAGCCAGTCGTGGCCGCCGTGGAAGGTGGTCGCCTCGCCGACGACCACCCGGGAGATGCCGAACTGGCGGACCAGGCCGCTGCAGTACCAGCACGGCGAGAGGGTGGTCACCATCGTCGTACCACGGTACGAACGCTGTCGTCCCGCCGCGCGGAACGCGGCCGTCTCCGCGTGCAGGGACGGGTCGTCGTCCTGGACGCGGCGGTTGTGCCCGCGGCCGAGGAGGGCGCCGTCGGCTCCGTAGAGTGCGGCCCCGACGGGGATGCCGCCCTCGGCGAGCCCGGCGCGGGCCTCGGCCACGGCGGTGGCCAGCCATGCGCGTGCCTGTGCCCGATCCATGCCCTCACTCTGCTTCCGTCCACGGACCGGGGCAACGCTCGTGGCCGGTGGCCTGAGAAAATCCCGCGGAACCCACTCGGTACCCTGGCCCGATCATCGCCGCACGTGCGGCAGTTGGGTCCCGGGTGGGAGGAACGGTCATGGGTGCTGCTCCGGTGCTGGAGGAGCTTCGGGAGGTCTGTCAGCCGCAGGCGAAGCTGGCGAGCCGCAACGGCGAGCACTGGGCGGGCCGGCTGTACATGCGGAAGATCTCCCTGCGGGTGACCCGGCAGCTGGTGCGCACCCCGGTCACCCCGGACCAGCTGACCTGGACCATGGTGGTGTGCGGGGTCGCCGCCGGGGCCGCGCTGCTGATCCCGGGGCTGACGGGTGCCGTCCTGGCCGCGGTTCTCTTCCAGCTCTTCCTCCTCTTCGACTGCGTGGACGGCGAGGTCGCCCGCTGGAAGGGCCAGAACAGTGCCGCGGGCATCTACGTCGACCGGCTCGGCGCCTACCTGGCGGACGCGGCGCTGATGGCGGGCGCCGGCTTCCGCGCGGCCCAGTCCGGGTTCGGCGGCTGGGTGTCGCTCGGTGTGGCGACCGCGCTCGGGGTCGTCCTGCTGAAGGCCTCGACCGACCTGGTGGACGTGGCCAGGGCCCGGCGCGGGCTGGGTGTCGCCGACGACGAGTCGACCCGGCCGCGCTCGCAAGGTGTGGCCACCGTGCGCCGCCTCGCCGCCGCGTTCAAAATCCACCGCGTGACGAACGGCATCGAGGCGTCCCTCGTGCTGCTGGCGGCGGCGGTCGGGGACACGGTCACCGGGGGCGTCGAGGTGACGCGCTGGGTGCTCGCCGCCCTCGCCGTCATCACGTGGGTGATGGTCCCGGCCCACCTGCTGTCGATCCTGTCGTCGTCCCGGCTGCGCTGAGGCCGGCGGCGCCGGGCGCGTCGAGGCCGTCAAGGCAGTCGCGGCCGTCGCGGCTGTCGCGGACGTCGAGGTGGTCGCAGACCTCCAGGTAGTCGTGGAGCCGCCCCGCGCCCTCCAGCATCGCCCGCGTCCGTGCCGTCAGCGCCCGGCCGCGGGCCTCGATCGCCGCCCGCAGGGCCTCGCTGCTGCCCTCGCGGTGCAGGCCCTGAAGAACCGGGCGGATCTGGTCGAGCAGGTAGTGGCTGCGGCGCAGGGTGTGGATCAGCCGGGCGTCGCGCACGTCCGCCGGGCCGTACGTCCGGTACCGGGTGCCCTTCTCCCGCCGGGGTGCGAGCAGCCCGGCCGCCTCCCACACCCTGAGCGTGGACGTCCGGACGCCGAGCAGCGCGGCCACATCGCCGATGCTCAGGCCGGAGCGGGGCAGCCGCGAGGGCGGCTCACCGGTCAGCATCCCAAGGGCCTCGCTCGTCGCCCGGAGGGCGGTGCGCTCTGCGTGCAGGGCGGCGTGCGCGGCGTCCACGAGGGCGAGCGCGCCCGCGGTGTGCCCGTCGTGCACGGTCCGCATGATCCGCGTGGCCGTCGCCGGCCCGTACCCCTTCGCCAGCGTCCGGTGCGTCAGCAGTGCCCGCCGGTGCACGTCTCGGAAGGTGCGGTAGCCGGACGCCGTGCGCGCGGCCGGAGGCAGGACGCCCGCCTCCTCGTAGTTGCGGATCTGCTGCGTCGAGACCCCGGCCAGCCGGGCGAGGTCGACGGGACGGAGGCGGTCGTCGTTCGTCATCGATGTGAACGTTACGCGCCCACCGCGAGGCGATCCCGCCCAACCGTTCGTCAAAAGTCTCAACCGATACGTGCTGGAGGCGACGGTCGACGAGGCGCTGGGGCCCCGAGGGCGGGGCGGCCGGCGGGACGCTGGTGGCGGAGGGCACGCCGGAGCAGGTGGCGGAGGCGGAGTCCTTCTGTACGGGGGTCTTTCTGCGGGAGTCCGTACGAGAGCGGGCTGATCGCGTACGGTCCGGGGAGGCGGGAGAGGAAGGGGAAGGTGCGGGACATGGACGGGGACGAGGGCAAGGACGGGGCCAGGGACGAGAACCGGGAGGACGAGAACCGGGAGGACGAGAACCGGGAGGACGAGAACCGGGAGGACGAGAACCGGGAGGACGAGAACCGGGAGGACGAGGATGGGCGACTCGGGGTCATGGCCCCGGACATCGTCCGGATCTCGATGACCCTCCTGCGCCGGGTGGTCGGCGCCTACCCCGAGGAACGCATCCCCCAGGAGGCCATGGCCGTCTCCGACGAGGTCCTCGAAAAGTACGGCACGGAGGGCCTGCGCATCCTCGTCATGTGCCTCACCGCCTACGCCGCGGTGGAAATCGAACGCAACGCGCAGATGTCGGGCCGAACCCTGGAGTCCCTCCTGGACGAGATGGACCTGACCCGCTTCGAGATCGACTACGGCGAGTGAGAGACCTCCGTCCCTGTTCCCGTCGGCGACACCGATGACCCCATCGGCAGAACGCCCCGCCAACTGCGTGCGAAGCGTGAACGGCGGCTGCCACGGCAGCCGTACGAGAGAGCCCACCGCGAGTTCCGCGGCGACCGTCACCTCGGGCAGCAGCGAGATCCCGAGGCCGGCCGCCGCCGCGCGCTTGGTGCCTCGATCGTGCCGAACTGCATGAAGTCCACGGGAGAATCCGCAGGGGAAACGGACTTGAGCTCCCGCTCGAACAAGTCCCGGTAGGCGCAGCCCGGTTCGGTGGCCAGCAGGGACTTCCCGACGAGATCGGCCGTGGCGACCGGTTTCCCGGCCGGCGGATGTCCCGGCGACGCCACCAGCGCCAGCGGCTCCACCGCCAGCACCTCGCTCTCCAGCCCGGTGTGCTCGGTCTCCTCCTCCATCAGGAAACCGACGTCGTACGTCCCCTGCCGCAGCGCCTGCCGGGTCTCGTCGCCGATGGTGGTGCGCAGGGACAGCCGCACCTTGGGATAGCGGTGGTGGAAGAACTCCAGCAGCGGTGGCAGGCGGTAGGACGTCAGCGACTCCATCGTGCCGACGGTCAGCGTGCCGGACGGCTCCTCGGTCCCGGCGACCGCCGTGCGCGCCTCCTCGGTCAGCTCGATGATCTGCCGGGCGTAGGGCAGCAGCCGTTCGCCCGCCTCCGTCAGCCGGATGCGGCTGCCCAGCCGGTCGAACAACTCCGTGTCGAGGGAGGACTCCAGGGCGCGGACCTGGGCGGTGACGCTGGACTGCGCGTACCTCAGTTCGGCCGCGGCCTGAGTGAGGCTCAGAACGGTGGCGACCTTCTCGAAGGTGACGAGCAGCCGGAGCTGCATCGTCAGTCCTTGGCGTCCTCGCCCCGCTCCCGGCGCCGCAGTTCCTCCTCCCGGCGCCGCAGGTCGGCCTCCCAGTCCTTGAGCAGGGCCTCGTCCCTCTTGTTCGCTTCCTTCAGGGACTTGAGGAACTCGGGGTTGTCGTCGGGGGCGACCCAGGTGGTGCTGTGGTTCCGGTGCCACTCCGAGGGTGTCGAACCGTTCGCGGGGGCGTGGCGCACCCTGCCGGCCAGCAGCCAGGCGATCGGGCCCACGAGCACCTCGCCGAAGAGCAGGATGACGAGCACCCAGCCCACCTTCGGCAGTGCGCGGACCTCCTCCTCGGGGGTGTTCAGACAGTCGACGAAGGCGTAGATCCACAGCGCCAGGACCAGCAGGAAGGGCAGATACCTGAGCATGGTCGTGCGATCCCCCATGAGACGGCGACGGGCGTGAGACGGCCCCGGTGACCGGGCCAGAGTAGCGGGTGGCCGATACTGGGACACATGGCTTACGACGATCTTCGCTCCCTGCTCAGGGCGCTGGAGCGCGAGGGCGACCTCAAACGCATCAAGGCCGAGGTCGACCCGTATCTGGAGGTCGGGGAGATCGTCGACCGGGTGCAGAAGTCCGGTGGTCCCGCGCTGCTCTTCGAGAACGTGCGGGGCTCCGCCATGCCGCTCGCCATGAACGTCTTCGGGACCGACCGGCGGCTGCTGAAGGCCCTCGGCCTGAAGTCGTACGGCGAGATCTCCGACAAGATCGCCGGCCTGCTGAAGCCCGAACTGCCGCACGGGTTCGTCGGGGTGCGCGAGGCCTTCGGGAAGCTCGGCGCGATGACGCACGTCCCGCCGAAGAAGGTGAAGTCCGACAACGCGCCCGTGCACGAGGTCGTCCTGCACGGCGACGACGTCGACCTCGACCGGCTCCCGGCACTCTTCACCTGGCCCAAGGACGGCGGATCCTTCTTCAATCTCGGGCTCACGCACACCAAGGACCCCGAGACCGGGATCCGCAACCTCGGGCTGTACCGCCTCCAGCGCCACGACAGGCGCACGATCGGCATGCACTGGCAGATCCACAAGGACAGCCGGAACCACTACCAGGTGGCGGCGAGGAGGGGGGAGCGGCTCCCGGTCGCCGTCGCCTTCGGGTGTCCGCCCGCCGTGACGTACGCCTCCACCGCCCCGCTCCCCGGCGACATCGACGAGTACCTGTTCGCCGGGTTCATCGCCGGCAAGCGGATCGAGATGGTCGACTGCAAGACGGTCCCGCTCCAGGTGCCCGCCAACGCCGAAGTCGTCCTGGAGGGCTGGCTGGAGCCCGGCGAGATGCTGCCCGAGGGGCCGTTCGGCGACCACACCGGCTTCTACACCCCGCAGGAGCCCTTCCCCGCGCTGACGATCGACTGCGTGACGATGCGGAAGCGACCCCTGCTGCAGTCGATCGTCGTAGGCCGCCCTCCGACGGAGGACGGACCCCTCGGCCGTGCAACGGAGCGTTTCTTCCTCCCGCTGCTGAAGATCATCGTGCCGGACATCGTGGACTACCACCTGCCGGAGGCAGGCGGTTTCCACAACTGCGCGATCGTCTCGATCGACAAGAAGTACCCCAAGCACGCCCAGAAGGTGATGCACGCGATCTGGGGGGCACACATGATGTCCCTGACGAAGCTGATCGTGGTCGTCGACGCCGACTGCGACGTCCACGATCTGCACGAGGTCGCCTGGCGGGCCCTGGGCAACACGGACTACGCCCGCGACCTCACGGTCGTCGAAGGTCCCGTCGACCACCTCGACCACGCCTCCTACCAGCAGTTCTGGGGCGGAAAGGCGGGGATCGACGCGACGAAGAAGTGGCCCGAGGAGGGCTACACGCGCGACGGCGGCTGGCCCGACATGGTGGTGTCCGACCCGGAGACGGCGGCCCTGGTGGACCGTCGCTGGAAGGAGTACGGCCTGTGAGTTCCGCTTCCGCCGCGATCCCGCAGCCGGGGCGCACCAAAGCCTTCCTCCGCCTCGTGATGATCGAGCACTCGGTGTTCGCGCTGCCCTTCGCGTACATCGCCTCGCTGACCGCGATGTACCAGTGGGACAAGAACATCCACTGGGGCCGGCTGCTGCTCGTCACGATGGCGATGGTGGGTCTGCGCACGTTCGCGATGGCCGTCAACCGGATCATCGACCGGGAGATCGACGCCCGTAACCCCAGGACGGCGCAGCGCGAGCTCGTGACCGGCGCGATGTCGGTGCGGCATGCCTGGACCGGCGCCCTGATCGCCCTCGTCGTGTTCCTGGCCGCCGCCGCCCTGCTCAACCCGCTGTGCCTGGCGCTGGCCCCCATCGCGGTGATCCCGATGGTGGTCTACCCCTACGGCAAGCGGTTCACGAACTTCCCGCAGGCCATCCTCGGTCTGGCCCAGGCGATGGGCCCGATCGGCGGCTGGCTGGCGATCTCCGGCTCCTGGAACTGGAAGGCGGTGATCCTCGGCCTCGCCGTCGGCATCTGGATCGGCGGCTTCGACCTGATCTACGCCTGCCAGGACGTCGAGACCGACCGCGAGATCGGCGTCATGTCGGTCCCGGCCCGGTTCGGCATCCCGGCCGCGATCTGGGGCGCCCGCGGCTGCCACTTGGTGACCACGGCCCTCTTCGTCTGGTACGCCGTCCTCACCGGCGCCGGCCCGTTCTTCTGGCTGGGTCTGGTGATCGTCGCGGGCGCGTTCGTCTACGAGCACACCATCGTCCGCCCGCACGACCTGTCCCGGCTCAACCGGGCCTTCTTCAGCGTCAACGGTTTCATCGGCATCGCCCTGTTCGTGTGCGCGCTGCTGGATCTGCTGGTGCGCGGGCTGACCGTCTGAAACCCTCACGGTCCGGATTATGAGCGCCGGCGGATAGGCTCGACACCATGAAGCCAGGACAAACGCAGCGCACGCCTTGGATCGTGGGGGTGTCTGGAGCGTCCGGCACGCACTACGCGGCCGCGGTGCTGCGCGCGCTCCTCGACGCGGGGGAGAGCGTCGACCTGGTGGTCAGCCGGGCCTCGCGGCTCACCCTGCTCGACGAGACCGGCATCTCCTTCCGGGACGCCCACTGGCAGGACGACCTGCGGGAATGGCTGTCGATGGGCGCCGACGGCAAGCCCGGGACCTTCGCCGTGGACGTCACGCAGGTACGGCACTGGAGTGCCGGCGACCTGGCGGCCGGGCCGTCCTCGGGGTCGTACCCGGCGAAGGGCATGCTGATCGTGCCCGCCTCGACGGCGTGCGTGGCGGGGGTCGCGCTCGGGCTGTCGAAGGACCTGCTGCAGCGGGCGGCGAGCGTGACCCTCAAGGAGGGCCGGCCGCTGGTCGTGGCCGTGCGGGAGACCCCGCTGAATGGGCAGACGCTGCGGCATCTGGTGGCACTGGACGACGCGGGCGCGACCGTAATGCCCGCCTCGCCGGCGTTCTACGCCGGGGCGACGCACATCCAGCACCTGGTGGACTTCGTCGCCGGGCGGGTTCTCGACGCGGTGGGCGTGACGCACCGGCTCTACCGCCGCTGGGCGGGCGAACTGGGCGGCTCCCGGCCCGCGTGAGCATCAGGCAGTACCAACGGCACTCCACACCACACTTCAGGAACACCACACTTCAGGAACACCACTTCAGTAACTCTGCAGATCTCTCATCGGATCTCTTCAGCGGAAGGCTTCGATCGCATGGACGCGGTGGACAGGCAGCTCATCCAGGCCCTGAGGGAGAACGGCCGGGCCTCCTACGCGGAGTTGGGGCGCCTCGTCGGCCTGTCGGGACCGAGCGTCACCGACCGCATCAACCGGCTGGAGGCGGCCGGCGTCATCACCGGCTACCGGGCCACCGTGAACGCCGCCTCGCTCGGCCTCGGCGTCACCGCCCTGATCGGCATCTCGCTCTCCGACGCCGCCGACCACGAGGACGTGGCGCGCCGGCTGAAGGACCTGCCGGAGATCGAGGACTGCTGGTTCATCGCGGGTGACGACTCCTTCATGCTCAAGGTGCGCTCGACGGACGTCGACGGCCTGGAGAGGATCATCCGGCGGCTGTCCGGGACGAAGGGCGTCTCCCGGACCCGTACCACGATCGTGCTGTCCACGAAGTGGGAGAACCGGGTGGGTGAGTTGCCGGAAGAGGTGTAGGCGTACGGTGGGCGTGGTTTGTCCGGAGAGGGAGGCAACAGGTATGGACGTCGGGCTCAAGCGCGAGCTGGAGGAGAAGGTCCGCTCCGGTGAGCGGCTGACCCGCGAGGACGGCATCGCGCTGTACGAGTCGGACGACCTGGCGTGGCTCGGCGGCCTCGCGCACGAGGTGCGCACCCGCAAGAACGGTGACGTGGTCCACTTCAACGTCAACCGCCACCTCAACATGACGAACGTGTGCACCGCGTCCTGCGCCTACTGCTCATTCCAGCGCAAGCCGGGCGAGAAAGACGCGTACACGATGCGCATCGAGGAGGCGGTCAAGCTCGCCAAGGCGATGGAGTCGGAGAACCTCACCGAACTGCACATCGTCAACGGCCTGCACCCGAACCTGCCCTGGCGGTACTACCCGCGCTCGCTGCGGGAGCTGAAGAAGGCCCTGCCGAACGTCTCCCTGAAGGCCTTCACGGCGACGGAGATCCACCACTTCGAGACGATCTCGGGGCTGAGCGCCTCCGAGATCCTCGACGAGCTGATCGACGCGGGGCTCGAGTCGCTGACCGGCGGCGGCGCGGAGATCTTCGACTGGGAGGTCCGCCAGCACATCGTCGACCACCGGACGCACTGGGAGGACTGGTCGCGCATCCACCGCCTGGCGCACGAGAAGGGCCTGAAGACCCCGTGCACCATGTTGTACGGCCACATCGAGGAGCCCCGCCACCGCGTCGACCACGTGCTGCGCCTGCGTGAGCTGCAGGACGAGACCGGCGGCTTCCAGGTCTTCATCCCGCTGCGCTACCAGCACGACTTCGTCGACGTGAAGGACGGCAAGGTCCGCAACCGCCTCCAGGCGCGGACGCAGATGGCGACGGGGGCGGAGGCCCTGAAGACCTTCGCGGCCTCGCGCCTGCTCTTCGACAACATCCAGCACGTCAAGGTGTTCTGGGTCATGCACGGCGTGCAGACCGCCCAGCTGGCGCTCCAGCACGGCGCCGACGACATGGACGGCTCGGTCGTCGAGTACAAGATCACGCACGACGCGGACAACTTCGGCACCCCGAACAAGCTGACCCGCGAGGACCTGCTGGAACTGATCCGCGACGCGGGCTTCCGCCCGGTGGAGCGGAACACCCGCTACGAGATCATCCGGGAGTACGACGGCCCGGACCCGCTGCGCCGGGAGTCGCCGCAGCCGATGCGGGTGTGAGTGCGACCGTGAGGCCGGCGGCCGGGCGGGTACCCGCCCGGTATGGCCACCACGAAGGCGCCCGAGGACGACTACACCGCTGAGCCCTTCGTTCCCGAGCACCCGGACCTGGCCGACCTGCGCAGGGCCGCCGTCGGCTGCCGGGGCTGCCCGCTGCACCGGGACGCCACGCAGACCGTGTTCGGGGCTGGGGCGGAGGACGCGCGGGTCATGCTGGTCGGCGAGCAGCCCGGGGACCAGGAGGACCGGCAGGGCCGGCCGTTCGTCGGGCCGGCCGGGAAGCTGCTGGACCGGGCGCTGGCCGAGGCGGGCATCGACCCCGGCGCGGCGTACGTCACCAACGCGGTCAAGCACTTCAAGTTCACCCGGGCCGAGCCCGGCAAGCGCCGGATCCACAAGGCGCCGACCCTGCGGGAGATGAGCGCGTGCGGGCCCTGGCTGGCGGCCGAGCTGGCCCTCGTCGAACCCGAGCTGATCGTGATCCTGGGCGCGACGGTCGGCAAGGCGCTGCTCGGCTCGTCGTTCCGGGTCACACAGGTACGCGGCACGGTGCTGGAGCAGGAGATCCACGGGCGGCCGGAACGGCTCGTGCCGACCGTGCATCCGTCGTCCGTGCTGCGGGCGGACGACCGGGAGGGGGCGTACCGGGGTCTGGTGTCGGACCTGAAGGTGGCGGCGAGGGCACTGTCGTAATAGATACAACCGGCCCATGCCCCTTACCTTCACGCTCGACCCCTCCGTGAACCCCGCCCTCCGTGACGGGATCCTCGACCTGTGGACCGACGTGACGAACGCGGGTGGGGCGGTCGGCTTCGTGGCGCCGGTGTCGCGGGAGACGATACGGCCGGAGCTGGTGAAGCACTTCGTGGCGATGGCGGAGGGCCGCGCCAGGCTCCTGGTCGGCCACGACGAAAACGTCCCGGTCGTCGCCCGGCCCGACCCGGATCGCGCCGGGTACCCGGCCGACCTCCTTGTAACCGCAGGAGGCGTAGAACCGCTCCAGGCCGAGCCCGCAGACGTCTTCATGCTGCTGCCGCTGACGTGAGCCCGGTCGTACCCCCCTGCAAGATCGGGTGCCCGGCGTGCTTCACTGGACGGTGTCCCTTTTGGGAACTCCCCAAGTTCGCGGCTTGGCTCGAACAGGGGGACCCCCACGGAACGGAAGAGTGGATTGAGATGCTCCGCTACACGCTGATGCGCCTCGGGATCTTCGTGGGCTGCCTCGTGGTCGTCTGGGGCCTCGTCTACTCCGGCATCGCCCCGCGCGGCCTCGGTGACTCCAACGGCCTGTGGATCGTCCTGCTCGCCCTGGTGATCTCGGCCCCGATCAGCTTCGTCGTGCTCCGCAAGGAGCGGGACCGGGCGTCCGTGCAGGTCGCCCGGAGGGTCGACCGCATGAAGGCGAACATCGAGGCCAACCGCAGCCAGGAGGACGTGGCCGACGACGCGGCACGGGCACAGGGCCAGACGTCCTGATTCGGCCTGTCTGCCCTGCCCGGCTGCGGGCAGCCGGCCAACCGCCGGTACCCGAACCGTAGGCTTGCCCCATGGGTGCCGTGAAGACCAAGCGGATGCCAAGGGCGGTCCGTGAGCAGCAGATGCTCGATGCCGCCGTACAGATCTTCGGCCAACGGGGCTACATGGCCGCGTCGATGGACGAGATCGCCGAACTCGCAGGTGTCTCCAAGCCGTTGGTCTACCTGTACCTCAACTCGAAGGAAGACCTCTTCACCGCCTGCATCCGCCGCGAGGCCACCGCGCTCACGCAGGCCGTCCGCGCCGGCGTCCGCCCCGGCCTGCCCGCCGACCGCCAACTCTGGGAAGGGCTGCTGGCGTTCTTCACGCACACCGCGCAACACCCGGACGGCTGGACGGTGCTGCACCTCCAGGCCCGTACGCACGGAGAGCCGTTCGCGGCCGAGATCGCCGCGATGCGGACGGAACTCGTCGCGTTCGTCACGCAGCTGATCGCCGTCGCCGCGCGGGACGGGGGTTCCCGCTGCTCGAGTGAAGCCGAGAGCTCGCGGGGCCGCCGCGACCACGACCTGCCGGAGCACGAGGTCGCCGGCCTCGCCGAGGCCCTCGTCGGTGCCGCCGAGTCCCTCGCCGCCTGGGCCAACGCCACCCCGGGCGTCACGGCCCGCCAGGCCGCGGCGACCCTGATGAACTTCGCCTGGGCGGGCCTGGGCGACCTCATGGAGGGCCGGCCCTGGTCCCTTCCGCACCCCTGCGAACCCGAACCGGAGAGCTAGGGCCTGGCCGCCGGACGGGGCCCAGCTCTCACGTGAGCAGCGGCAGCACTTCGCCCACCAGGTGGACCCGGTCCCCTCGGGCGTCGCGCAGTTCGAAGCGGCCGATGCCGTCCGTCGCGTAGGTGACCGTGCCTGGCAGCAGCACGGGGGCCCTGAACTCGGCCCGGACGAGGGCGGCCTGGGGAGCGCCGTGTGCGGCGAGGCAGCGGGCCACGGTCCACATGCCGTGCGCGATGGCCCGGGGGAAGCCGAACAGGCGGGCGGTGAGCGGGGAGAGGTGGATGGGGTTGCGGTCCCCGGACGCGGCGCCGTACCGCCGCCCGACGTTCCCCGCGAGCTGCCACTCGGCGACGGCAGGCAGGGGTTTCCGTTGCTCTCCGCGGGCCTCGGGTGCCCGTCCGTCGGTGCGGTGGCGGGCGAGATACGTGCTCGTCGACTCCCATACGACGTCCCCGCCGGCCCGCATCTCGGTGACGACGGTGGCCTCCGTCCCGCGCCGGTGCGGCGCCAGCCCGGCGACGTACACGCTCAGTTCGTAGGCGCCCGTCGCGGCCAGGGCCGTGTGCCGGGTGATGCCGATCGACGTGTGGACCAGGCCGAGCAGCGGCAGCGGGAAGTCCCCGCCGCTCATCAGGCTCATGGCCAGCGGGAAGCCGAGCACGTGCGGATACGTGATGGGCAGGGCGTCGTCGCCGGTCGCGAAGCCGCACACCCGCTCGTAGGCGGCCAGCCGCGCGAGGTCCACGCGGACGGCGGGCAGCACGAGCCGGGTGCGGGGAAAGGGCGCGTCCGGGCGGGGCCGCTTGAAGGGGGAGCGCAGGGCGCCGCGGGCGAGAAGGGGAGCCAGGGCGGGGGAGCGGGGGAGGACGACGGAGGCGGAGTCGCCGGAGCCGAGGAGGGCCATGGTCTACGCCCCCAGCAGGCTCTGGCCGCAGACGCGGACGACCTGGCCGTTGACCGCGCCGGAGGCCGGGTGGGCGAGCCAGGCGGTCGTCTCGGCGACGTCGACGGGCAGGCCGCCCTGGGCGAGGGAGTTCATCCGGCGGCCCGCCTCACGGATGAAGAGAGGGATGGCGGCGGTCATCTTCGTCTCGATGAACCCGGGCGCGACCGCGTTGACCGTGACCCCGTGCTCGGCCAGCGCCCGGGGCGCGAGGGAGCGGACCAGGCCGACGATGCCCGCCTTGCTCGCGCCGTAGTTCGTCTGGCCGGCGTTCCCGGCGAGGCCCGCGATCGACGCGGTGGCCACGATCCGGCCGCCGGGCCGCAGCGTCCCGGCGGAGAGCAGGGCGTCGGTCGTGCGCAGCACGCTCGCCAGGTTGACCTCCAGCACCGGACTCCAGCGCTCGGCGGGCATGTTGACCAGCCGTCGGTCCCGCGTGATGCCCGCGTTGTGGATCAGGACGTCCAGCCCGTCGGGCAGCGCGGCCGCGATCCGCCCGCCCGCGTCGGCGGCCGTGATGTCCAGGGCGAGGGCGGTGCCGCCCAGCCGGTCGGCGACCTTCCGGGCGTCCTCCTCGGCCGCCGGCACGTCGAGGACGACGACCCGGGCGCCGTCCCTTGCCAGCGTCTCGGCGACCGCCTCGCCGATGCCGCGGGCGGCGCCGGTCACCAGTGCGGTGCGTCCGGCGAGGGGCCGCTCCCAGTCGTCGGGGGCGGTGACCTCGTGGGCGTCGACGTGGATCACCTGGCCGCTGACGTAGGCCGACTTGGGCGAGAGCAGGAAACGGAGGGTGGACTCGGCGGCGGCCGCGTCCGTGAGCCGGACGAGGTTCACGGTCCTGCCCCGGCCGATCTCCTTGCCGAGCGAGCGCACGAAGCCCTCGAGGGCCTGCTGGGCGGCCGACTGGTGGTGGTCGGCCGGGTCGAGCGGAGCGCCGAGCACGACCACGCGGCCGCTCGTGGCGACCGACCGCACGACGGGGTGGAGGGCCGCATGCACCTCGCCGAGCGTGTCGACGTCCCGGACGCCGGTGGCGTCGAGGACGACGGCGGCCGGTTCCCGGTCTCCGGGGGTGAGCCCTGTACGGGCCAGGACGGGGGTGAGGTCGAGGTCGGACTTGCCGGCCGTCAGGTGCAGCAAGTGGCCGTCGAGAGACGGGTGTTGAGGTGACCAGCGGTTCAGGTCCGCGGGCTGTGGGAGCCCGAGGCGGCGGGTGAGGAAGCGGCCGGGTGCGGTGCTCGTGAAGCTCAGATAGCGGTCGGCCATGTCCCATCTCCCCACGGGTTCACTTCTGCTTACTCTGGAGTAAGGTTACCGGTGGTAAGCCTACGTCACGGGTGAGGAACAGGTCGAGATGAGTCCCCTTGAGCCCCCTCGGGCCCGCCGGGTCGCGGTCATCGGCGGTGCGCGCATCCCGTTCGCCCGCTCCGACGGCCCGTACGCCACCGCGTCCAACCAGGAGATGCTCACCGCGGCCCTGGACGGCCTCGTCGAGCGCTACCGGCTCCAAGGGCACGGCGCCGTGGGCGAGTTCGTCGCCGGAGCCGTCCTCAAGCACAGCCGCGACTTCAACCTCGCCCGCGAGACGGTCCTCGGCTCCAAGCTGGACGCGCGCACACCGGCGTACGACATCCAGCAGGCCTGCGGCACCGGTCTGCAGGCCGTCATCGCCGCCGCCAACAAGATCGCCCTCGGCCAGACCGAGTCCGCGGTCGCGGGCGGCGCGGACACGGCGAGCGACGCACCGCTCGGCGTGAACGACGACCTGCGCCGGATCCTGCTGGAGGCCCGGCGGGCGAAGTCGCTCACGGGCCGCCTGAAGGCGCTCGCCAAGGTCCGCCCGTCCCACCTCGTCCCCGACATCCCCCGCAACGCCGAGCCGCGCACCGGCCTGTCGATGGGCGAGCACGCGGCCGTCACCGCCCGCGCCTGGGGCATCACCCGCGAGGCGCAGGACGAACTGGCGGCGACCAGCCACCAGCGGCTGGCGGCGGCCTACGAACGGGGCTTCTTCCAGGACCTGGTGGTCCCCTTCCGAGGCCTCGCCCGCGACCAGAACCTGCGCCCCGGCTCGACGGTGGAGAAACTGGCCGGACTGAAGCCGGTGTTCGGCCTCGACCAGCCCGGCCCGACGATGACGGCGGGCAACTCGACCCCGCTGACGGACGGGGCCGCGACCGTACTGCTGGCCTCCGAGGAGTGGGCGGCGGAACGCGGCCTGGAGCCGCTGGCCTACCTGACGGCGTACGAGACGGCGGCCGTGGACTTCGTCCACGGCGATGTGGCGGGCGGCGAGGACGGCCTGCTGATGGCGCCGGCCTACGCGGTCCCACGCATGCTGGAGCGCGCCGGTCTGGGGATCGAGGACTTCGACCTCGTCGAGATCCACGAGGCCTTCGCGTCCCAGGTGCTGGCGACCCTGGCGGCCTGGGAGAAGCAGGGCCTGGCCCCGGTGGACCGCGCCCGCCTGAACGTCGCCGGCTCCTCGCTGGCGACCGGGCACCCCTTCGCCGCGACCGGCGCCCGGATCGTGGCGACCCTGGCCAAGCTGCTCGCCGAGCGGGAGGGCCCGGGGCGCGGGCTGATCTCCGTCTGCGCGGCGGGGGGACAGGGCGTGACGGCGATTCTGGAGCGGGTCTGAGCACAGCCCTGTCCTCACGCCGGAAACACCAATGCCGGGCCGGCGCCGGAAATTGAAGATTGCACAGCCCCGGCGCCGGACCATCTCCGGACCATCCCCGAACCCGCACGAACTCCCCACGAGAGCGCCGTACGATCGCGGTTCTAACCGGCGGTAACGCCCAAGCCGGGCACCGCAGGTGAACGCCCCGGTACGCACAGCGCGTACCTCATGCAGCAGAGCAGTACACAGCTGCAGGCCTCAGGAGCTGCCATGCCCATCTCGTACCCGTCGTCGTCTCCGTCGTCACCGGTGCCGCCGCCCTCGTCGGAGTTCGACTACGACCCCGACAGCGGGCCGGCGTTCGTGGAGCCGGAGACACGGCGGCTGGACGGAGAGGTGCGGGAGGCGTACGTGCCCCCGCTGGTGCCGCCCGTGACACACGGCTCGCTGGCCGACCTGCCGTTCGAGAACGCGAGCGCGGACCCCGGGCACCGGGTGCTCAGCCGCCGGGGCGCGGACGGCCGGTGGACGGACGTGACGGCGGCGCAGTTCGCGGACCAGGTGCAGGCCGTGGCGAAGGGCCTGATCGCGGAGGGCCTGGTGCCGGGCGACCGGATCGCGATCATGGCGCGTACGACGTACGAGTGGACGCTCCTCGACTTCGCCGCGTGGGCCGCCGGCCTGGTCACGGTCCCCGTCTACCCCACCTCCTCCGTCTTCCAGACCTGCTGGATCCTCCAGGACTCCGGCGCGGTGGCCCTGGTGACGGAGACCGCGGCCCAGGCGGCGGCCGTCGGCCCCGAGCGGGAGGGTCTGCTGGGCCTGCGCCACATGTGGGTCATCGAGAACGGCCACGTCGACCACCTGGCGGAACTGGGCGCGACGGTCCCGGACCAGGAGGTCGCCGTACGCCGTGGCGTCCTGGGCCCCGACACACTGGCGACCCTGATCTACACCTCGGGCACGACGGGCCGCCCGAAGGGCTGCGCGCTGACGCACGGCAACTTCCTGGCCGAGGTCGACAACGCGATCGAGCTCCTCCACCCCGTCTTCAAGGCGAAGACCGCGGACGAGCCCTCGACGCTGCTGTTTCTGCCGCTGTCGCACGTCTTCGGCCGCATGGTGGCGGTCGCCTGCGTCCGCGCGAGGGTACGGCTCGGCCACGCGCCCAGCCTGAAGGCGGAGGACCTGCTGGCCGACCTGGCGAGCTTCCGGCCGACGTTCCTGCTGGCCATCCCGTACATGCTGGAGAAGATCTACAACAACGCCCGCGCCACGGCCGAGCGCAACGGCCGGGCGTCCTCCTTCGACCGCGCGGCCGGGGTCGCCCGCCGCTACGGCGAGGCGGTCGAGGCCCGCCAACACGGCACGGGCCCGGGCCCGACCCGCGTCCTGAAGACGGCACGCGCCTTCTACGACGCCCTGGTCTACCGCCGCATCCGCAAGGCCCTCGGCGGCCGCCTCCGTTACGTCATCTGCGGCGGCTCCCCGCTCGGCCGCCGCCTCGCTGCCTTCTACGCGGGCGCGGGCATCGAGGTCTACGAGGGCTACGGCCTGACGGAGACGACGGGCGCGGCGACGGTCACGCCCCCGCAGAAGCCCCGCCTGGGCACGGTGGGCCGGCCGCTCCCCGGCACGCGGGTCCGCATAGCGGCGGACGGCGAGGTACTGCTGTCCGGCGGCCAGGTGTTCCGCGGCTACTGGGACCCGAACGCCGGCGGGGTCGTCCCGGCGACGCACGACGGCTGGTTCCCGACGGGCGACATCGGCCGCCTGGACGACGAGGGGTACCTGACAATCACGGGCCGCAAGAAGGAAATCCTGATCACAGCCGGCGGCAAGAACGTGGCCCCGGCCCCCCTGGAGAACTGGCTCCGCTCCCACCCCCTGATCTCCCAGTGCATGGTCCTGGGCGACGGCCGCCCCTACGTCACCGCCCTGATCACCCTCGACCCCGACGGCATCACCCACTGGCGCAAGATGAACGGCAAGCACCCGGTCCCACCGGAACTCCTCGTCGACGACCCCGAGTTGACGGCGGTCCTGCAGCGAGCCGTGGACGAGGCGAACCAGCTGGTCTCCCGCCCGGAGTCGATCCGCCGCTTCGCCGTCCTCCCCGTGGACTTCACGGAAGAGGCCGGCCACCTGACCCCGTCGATGAAGCTGCGCCGGGCGGCGGTCATGCGGGACTTCGCGGCGCAGGTGGAGGGGCTGTACGCGAAGTAGGGCCGCGCCCGGCGGTCTCACCCGATCGCAGATGACTGCTTAGCCCAGTCGGCGCCAAGCGGCGGCGGTGTTGGCCGGTGTCTGCAGCCTCCCGTGCTTCCATCTCGGCAAGGAGGCTTACATGATCGCTGAGGACCGACAGCAGGACACTTCGCGGCGGCGCATGCTGGCGGCGGCCGCAATGGCGCCAATGCTGGCCGGGGCGTCGACCCCCGCTCACGCCCTGTCCACCGGAGCGGCGAAGGAGAGGCGGCGGGCGCTGGTCAAGCCAGTGCTCACCGACCTGTCGGACTGGACGGCCGTCGCCGACGTGCTGGGTCGAACAGGCGATATGAAGCGCCATGTGATGTACCACACGGGCCTGCCGCGCCGGGACCTCGCGGTGATCTCCCACGGCGTCATCGTCAAACCGGCGCTCGCCCTGGGGACGCACGTGTCCTTTGTCCGCTACGCCGACGGCAGCTCGATGCTGATGGGCGATGTGGTGGTCACCGAGAGGGAACTGCAGCAGTTCAGCGATGTCCTGTACCAGCACGGGATCTGGCAGACCGCGATCCACAAGCACCTGCTCTCCCAGACGCCCGACATCTGGTGGATCCACGTCCACGCGCACGGCCACGATCCGGTGGCCATTGCCCGTGGCCTGCGCGCGGCGTTCGACCGTACCGGCACCCCGCCCCCGCAGCCTTCCGTGCCGCCGCGCCCCCTCGACCTGAACACCGCCGGCATCGATGCCGCGCTGGGAGTCAAGGGCGTGATCGACGACGGGATCTACAAGAGCACCTTCATCCGCCGCGAGACCATCACCGACGGCGACCTGGTATTGCCGCCGGGCCTGGGATCGACCAGCGCGTTCAACTTCCAGCCGCTGGGTGGCGGCCGGGCCGCGATCAACGGCGACTACGCCATGATCGCCGGGGAGGTCCAGGACGTCCTCGTGGCCCTGCGGCGTGCCGGGGCCGAGCTCGTCGAGCTGCACAACCACGGCTTGACGGACGAACCCCGCCTGTTCTTCACCCACTTCTGGGCCGTGGGTGACGCCGTCCGGCTCGCCCGGGGCCTGCGCGCCGCGGTGGATGCGACCAATGTCGTGCCGCTGGCGGGCACGACCGGCTCGGGCTGACGAGCCGCGTACCGCCAGGGGGCGCATTACCGCATGTGGCGGTGTCCAGGCGGCGACGCAACGCGAAAGGGCGTATGCATGGAGTAGCGACAGCGGCTGGAAATGGAGAACTGCCCGATGACCTCAAGCGGCGAAGCAATCCCGTGTTCGTTCGGCTTCAGCAAGGGCCTGGAGTTCGATCCCTCGCTCGCGGAGCTCATGGCCCGCGATTCCATCACCCGGATCCGGCTGCCGTATGGCGACGCCGACGCCTGGCTGGTCACGGGGTTCGAGGGGGTACGGCAGGTGACCAGCGATCACCGGTTCAGCCGGGCGGGGATCGTGGAGTTCGACTATCCGCGGCTGACGCCCGAGCCCATCGTCTCCCCGGAGTCGATCAATGTGTTGGATCCGCCGGACAGCAGCCGCCTGCGCCACCTGGCGTCGCAGGCCTTCACTCAGCGGCATGTGGACCGGATGCGACGGACGATCACCCGGCTCGCGGACACCCTGCTCGACGAGATGGCCGCGGAGGGGCCGCCGGCGGATCTGGTAAGCCATCTGTCGAACCGGCTCCCCCAGCACACCATCTTCGACGTGCTCGGGATCGCCCGGGACGACTGGCCCCGGATGCAGCAGCACGCGCACCAACTGCTCTCCACCGGCCCGGACGGCCGCGAGATCGCCGCGGCCGCCAAGACCGAACTGCGGGCGTACTTCGGCGAACTGGTCGAACAGCGGCGGCGCTCCCCCGGGAAGGACCTGATCAGCGTATTGGCTGCCGCCAAGGACGGCGAGGACGCGTTCGACGACCAGGAGCTGGCGGTCATGGTGCTGACGCTGATGCTCAGCGGTCAGGACACGGCCACCTGCCAGATCAGCAACATCTCCTACCTCCTGCTGACCCGTCCCGAGCTGATGAAGCACATCAGGAACCGGCCGGAGAGCCTGACGGCCGTCCTGAACGAGCTGCTCCGCGTCATCCCCTTCCGCAAGGGTGTCGGCATTCCCCGGGTGGCACTGGAGGACGTGGAGATGGACGGAGTACTGATCCGGGCGGGTGACTACGTCCACGTGTCGTATCTGACGGCGAACCGTGACCCGGAGCGCTACCCGGACCCGGACGTCATCGACCCGGACCGGACCCCCGTGCCGCACATGACCTTCGGCTGGGGCGGACACCGGTGCATCGGCGTGCCGCTGGCCATGGCGGAGCTGGAAGTGGCCATCGGGCGGCTGCTGGACCGGTTCCCGGAGCTGCGGCTGGCGGTACCGCCGGAGGAGGTGCGCTGGGACACGGAGACGATCCGACGCTTCCCGATCGAGCTGCCCGTGGCCTGGTAGTCAGCGATGCCCTGCCAGGAAGGCGGACCATGCCGACGGAGAGAGGGTGAGGTGGGGGCCGGCGGGGTTCTTGGAGTCGCGGATGCGGACGGTGTGGGGGGCAGATGGCGACCTCGACGCACTGCCCGCCTTCGCCGTTGCTGTGTCTGGACTTTCGCCAGCTGTAGGCGGCTTCGGGCCCCGGCAGCCTTCGCCGCTGCTGTAGCTCGACTTGAACCAGCTCAACTGCTCTATGGTCATCGTTCTTCCAGCATCTTCTCGATCAGGTCCAGGGACTCGTGCTGAGGGCGTCCCAGCGGCGCCGCCCGCCTCCACGACCGCTTCACCGGTCGCGTCCACACACCGGATGCGCGCGAGCGCCGGGACTGCGCCGAACTCACCGCCGCCAACGAACTCGACCTCGCCCGCCGGGACCCCGCGTTCCGCGAGAGGTAGGCCCCGACCTGCTCGCCCTCTTCACCCGCTTCCGGCCGCTGCTGAGCGGACCCGCCTGGCAGGACTGCCTCACCGTGCTCGGAGAGACTTGCGGGCGATGAGGAACGCCTGCGGTGTCGACTCCCCGGTCGTCGTGTCCGGTTCGCGGACCGTTCTGGACCGCAGATCAAGGCCGGCCGCTTCGAGCAGCTCGGCGATGCGCTCGGGTCGGCGGCGGTGGAAGTCCAGGGACACCGGGTGGCCGAACGGGCGGTCCAGGTGCAAGGGCTCGTCGCCCACCTGGAAGGCCAGGAGGAGGTGGCCGCCGGGGGCCAGGACGCGGGCGAACTCTGCGAAGAGGGCAGGCAGTCGGTCCTGCGGGGTGTGGATGATCGAGTACCAGGCGACCGCGCCCGCAAGGCCGCCGTCGGGTACGTCCAGCGCCAGCATCGAGCCGTGCTCGAAGCGCAGCCCCGGGTGCTCGCGGCGGGCGAGTTCGACCATCCGCGCCGAGAGGTCGACGCCGAAGACCGGCAGGCCCAGCGAGTCCAGGTACGCCGTGACCCGCCCGGGCCCGCAGCCGAGGTCGGCCACCGGACCACCGCCCTTCCCGACAAGCTCCGCGAACCCGGCCAGCAGCGCCCGGTCCAGCGGCCTCGCCGCCAGGGCGCCGCGGAAGCGGTCGGCGTAGTCGTCGACCACGGTGTCGTAGAACCGCCGGGTCGTGGTCAGGAAGTCGGTGTCGGTCATGGCGGGGACCCTATCGACCGCCACTGACAGCCGACGGCCACGGACAGCCGACCGCCCCTGACGGGCCAGCCCGCCTACAGCCGACCGCCCCTGACGGGCCATGCCCGCCTACAGCCGACCGCCCCTGACGGGCCATGCCCGCCTACAGCCGACCGCCCCTGACGGGCCAGCCCGCCTACAGCCGACCGCCCCTGACGG
>NZ_JBEXHW010000004.1:36685-318525 GCF_040608235.1 Streptomyces sp. NPDC005202
CCCTACAGCCGACCGCCCCTGACGGGCCATGCCCGCCTACAGCCGACCGCCCCTGACGGGCCAGCCCGCCTACAGCCGACCGCCCCTGACGGGCCATGCCCGCCCACAGCCGACCGCCCCTGACGGGCCATGCCCACCTCCCGACAGGCCACGCCCGCCTACAGCTGACCGCCCCCTCACGTCACCCCGACCGCCCGTAGCGCCGCCGTCGTCACCGCCGCGCCCAGCACCACCACCGCGAACGGCGCCCGCCGCCACGCCAGAACGGCGCCCGCCAGCACCCCGGCCGGCCGCGCCCACCCCGCGAAGCCGCCGCCCTCGGTCAGCGCCCCCGTGGCGAGCAGGGCGACGAGCAGGACGACCGCACCGGCGGACAGCAACTCCTGCACCCGTACGGGAAGCTCGATCCGCCCGTGCAGCATCGGCCCCACCAGCCGGAAGGCATACGTCCCGACAGCCAGGGCCAGGATCACGGCCACCGTCGAGCTCACGCGGCCCACCTCCGCCGGCGGAGGACGAGCTCGGTCACCCTCACGCCGCCCGCCTCCTGCCGTACGAGCCGTACAGGACGAGCCCCGTCAGCGCCAGCAGCACCGGCACCCCCGCCGGGACGGCCGGCGTCGCCGCCAGGGCCACCGCCGCGCCGAGCAGTGCGGCCCGTCGTACGGCCCCGTCCTTCCGCAGGACCGGCAGCACCAGGGCGACCAGCACCGCCGGGAAGGCGGCGTCCAGGCCGTACGTGTCCGTGTCGCCCAGCGCGCTCCCGGCGAGCGCCCCGGCCAGCACGCCCGTGTTCCACACGGCGAACAGGCCGAGCCCGGAGATCCAGAACGCCGCCCGCCGCCGTACCGGGTCCGTCTGGGCCAGCGCGAAGGCCACTGTCTCGTCGGTCACGAGGTGGGCGCCGAGGAGGCGGGCCAGGCGGACCCGGCCGAGGATGTCCGCGACGGCGAGGCTGAAGGCGGCCGTGCGGGTGTTCAGCAGCAGGCCCGTGGCCGCCGCGGCGAGCGGGCCGCCGCCGGCCAGCAGCACGCCGACCGCGCTGAACTGGGCCGAGCCCGCGTACACCACCAGCGACATCACCACCGGGACCCAGACCGGAAGGCCGCCGGCGACCGCGATGGCGCCGAACGACACGCCGACGACCCCGCCGGCGACGCAGACGAGGGCCACGTCACGGAGCAGCTCGGGGTCACGGGCGGCCGTGGGGACGCGGGATGTTCGCTGTGCCGAACGCATGTTTTCTGCAATGGACAGCAACCGTCGCGTTCGTCAAGCCGAACAGTCGTACTTCTGGAGCGAACGACATGTCCGATACCCCGGCGCCCTCACCGCCCCCCTCCCGCCTTCCGCTCGACTGGATCGCCGCCTCTCTCCGGCGCGAGCGCACCCGCGCCGGGCTGTCCCTGACCGAGCTGGCCAAGCGGGCCGGCATCGCCAAGTCCACGCTGTCGCAGCTGGAGGGGGCGGGGGGCAACCCGAGCATGGAGACGATCTGGGCGCTGGCGGTGGCGCTCGGCGTGCCGTTCAGCGCGCTGGTGGAGCCGCCGGCTCCGGCCGTTCAGGTGATCCGCGCGGGCGAGGGGCCCACCGTCCACTCCGAGCAGTCCAGCTATCTCGCGACGCTGTTGTCGGCGAGCCCGCCGGGGGCGCGGCGCGACCTTTATTACGTATGGCTGGAGCCCGGCACCGTCCGCGATTCGGATCCGCACATTCCCGGGACGGTGGAGCACATCGTGGTCAGCGCGGGGAAGGTGAAAGCGGGGCCACGTGGGGAAAGCGTGGAGCTCGAGGCCGGCGATTACATGTCGTATCGCGGTGACCTGCCGCACGCGTACGAGGCACTGGCGCCGGGGACGAAGTTCGTGCTGGTTATGCAGCACGTGTGAGAGACGAAGGATTTCGCGGAGAATTCACCGAACGGACGACAGGGATTCCCGCAAGGCAGGAGCCCCGTCGCCTGATGGCGCGGGGCTCCTTGGGTTCTGCTATCCGTTCCGGATCAATGGTCGGAGACTCGGGAGTCTCAGACCGGGGTGACGTTCTCCGCCTGCGGGCCCTTCGGGCCCTGGGTCACGTCGAAGGAAACCTGCTGGTTCTCTTCGAGGGAGCGGAAGCCGGTCGCGTTGATCGCGGAGTAGTGGACGAAGACGTCGGGGCCGCCGCCTTCCTGGGCGATGAAACCAAAGCCCTTTTCGGCGTTGAACCACTTCACGGTTCCGGTAGCCATAAGCCCTCCTTGGGCCCAAAGGGTCGCCCTGCTCCAGAACCTGCAAGTGTGATACCGGCACCGCCGCACCAACTGCATACGTCTGAAAACGACCAGAGCCCGCGGTCACATGCTCCGCAGGCTCTGTACTGCAAGGGAAACCAAACTGCAACTTGCGGCGAGCCTAGCACGCGGGCACGCGAAAGCAATAGAGGCCAAGATCACGTCACCCAGATGTTTGAAGGCTCTGGGGAGAGGTTGACGCAGAGGGGGAGGAGGGGGTGGAGGCCGGTCCGGGCGGCGCACGGTCTAGCCTCCCGATGTGGACAATTCTCGCACCCGGCCGCGTGTCGGCCACATCCAGTTCCTCAACTGCCTGCCCCTGTACTGGGGGCTCGCGAGAACGGGCACGCTCCTCGACTTCGAGCTCACGAAGGACACCCCGGAGAAGCTCAGCGAGCAGCTGGTGCAGGGAGACCTCGACATCGGACCGATCACCCTCGTCGAGTTTCTCAAGCACGCGGACGACCTCGTCGCCTTCCCCGACATCGCCGTCGGCTGCGACGGCCCGGTGATGTCCTGCGTGATCGTCTCGCAGGTCCCGCTGGACCGGCTGGACGGCGCCCGGGTCGCGCTCGGCTCGACCTCCCGCACGTCCGTCCGCCTCGCCCAACTGCTGCTGGCTGAGCGCTACGGTGTACGACCGGACTACTACACCTGCCCGCCCGACCTGAGCCTGATGATGCAGGAGGCGGAGGCCGCGGTGCTCATCGGGGACGCGGCCCTGCGCGCCAACCTGCTCGACGGGCCCCGTTTCGGGCTCGACGTGTACGACCTGGGCGCCCTGTGGAAGGAGTGGACGGGGCTGCCGTTCGTGTTCGCGGTCTGGGCGGCGCGCCGGGACTACCTCGAGCGTGAGCCGGTCATCACCCGCAAGGTGCACGAGGCCTTCCTCGCCTCCCGCAACCTGTCGCTGGAGGAGGTCGGCAAGGTCGCCGAGCAGGCGGCCCGCTGGGAGGCCTTCGACCAGCAGATCCTCGAGCAGTACTTCACCACCCTCGACTTCAGCTTCGGCGGCCCGCAGCTGGAGGCCGTCGCGGAGTTCGCCCGCCGGGTCGGGCCGACGACCGGCTTCCCGGCGGACGTGAAGGTGGATCTGCTGCAGCCATAAGGGGGGCGGCCCTTCGGCACTACCCTGCTGGGAGAGGCGTACGGGGGAGGGGTGGACGCCATGCAGCCGCTCGAAGTCGACGAACCCACCGTCGTGGGGCCCTACCGGCTGCTCGGCCGGCACTGTCACCGCGCTCGGACAGGATCTGCCCGGCGGCACCTACGACATCGTCATCCGTCAGGGCAGGCTCGGCGGGGTCGTCGGTTCGGTCACCCAGACCGACGCCCTCGGGGGCGCGTGCGTCGACGTACTCACTCTCAAGTCGGCCACGGTCGGGGAACTGGTGGCCGTCGGGCGCGGGAAGCAGGGCAATCCGTCGCACTGCGTCCAGGACGCCCACCAGGTGCGTCTGCGCCCCGACGGCAAGGCGCTGGAGTTCACCTCCGTCGACCCGAAGGCCGGCAACCCGAAGGCCCGCGTGGAGCGCTTGGACTGAGCTCGGATTCGAGTGCCCGGTGACCCGGAGATGGGCCGGTGGACCCGGAGACGGCCTGGTGGACCCGGAGACGGGCCCGTGAGCCCCGAGACGGGCGATCCCCTCTGCTTCGACTACGTCGCGGTCTCCGACGAAATGCCGTACTGAGCCGCCTGATCGGCGCGTATGCGGCCTGACGTCGGCCCGGGAAACGGCTGGCGTAGTCTGGATCGGTCCGTCCGCCCACCGTCTCCCACCACCACCCTTGTACAGAGCGCTTCGCGCACAGTCCATGATCAACCCTTACGAAAGGGACGCTCCGGTGACCGAGAAGGCCGACCTCCAGTCCGTCCTCGACCGTGCCGCCGCGGGCGGGCGGATCACCCCCGAGGAGGCGCTCGACCTCTACCGTCACGCGCCGTTGCACGCCCTCGGCGCCGCCGCCGACGCCGTGCGCCGCCGCAAGTACGCGGGCACCGAGCACATCGCCACGTACATCATCGAGCGCAACATCAACTACACGAACGTGTGTGTCACGGCGTGCAAGTTCTGCGCCTTCTACGCGGCCCCCAAGGACACCGAGAAGGGCTGGACGCGGGACCTGGACGACATCCTGCGCCGCTGCGCCGAGACCGTCGAGCTCGGCGGCACGCAGATCATGTTCCAGGGCGGTCATCACCCGGACTACGGCGTGGAGTACTACGAGAAGCACTTCCGCGCCATCAAGGAGGCGTTCCCGCAGCTGGTGATCCACTCGCTGGGCGCGTCCGAGGTGGAGCACATGGCGCGGATCTCCGGCGTGAGCGTCGAGGAGG
This sequence comes from Streptomyces sp. NPDC005202, assembly GCF_040608235.1. Lineage (NCBI taxonomy): Bacteria > Bacillati > Actinomycetota > Actinomycetes > Kitasatosporales > Streptomycetaceae > Streptomyces > Streptomyces sp. NPDC005202. Next base: position 41,296 of record NZ_JBEXHW010000004.1, read on the forward strand.
CCATCAGCCGGATCCACGCCGCCGGTCTCGACTCCTTCGCCGGCGCCGGCGCCGAGCTGCTGCCGGAGCGGCCGCGCAAGGCCATCGCCCCGCTGAAGGAGTCCGGCGAGCGCTGGCTGGAGATCATGGAGACGGCGCATCGGCTGGGCGTGGAGTCCACCTCCACGATGCTCATGGGCACCGGCGAGACCAACGCCGAGCGCATCGAGCACCTGCGGATGATCCGTGACGTCCAGGACCGCACGGGCGGCTTCCGGGCCTTCATCCCGTACACCTACCAGCCGGAGAACAACCACCTGAAGGGCCGCACCCAGGCCACGATCTTCGAGTACCTGCGGATGATCGCGATCGCGCGCCTCTTCCTCGACAACGTGATGCACATCCAGGGCTCGTGGCTGACCACCGGCAAGGACGTCGGCCAACTGACCCTGCACTACGGCGCCGACGACCTCGGCTCGATCATGCTCGAGGAGAACGTCGTCTCCTCGGCCGGCGCCAGGCACCGTTCCAACCGACTGGAGATCATCGACCTGATCAGGAAGGCGGGGCGGGTTCCGGCGCAGCGCTCCACCACGTACGAGCACCTCGTCGTGCACGACGACCCGGCGAACGACCCGGTCGACGACCGCGTGATGTCCCACATCTCCTCCACGGCGATCGAGGGCGGGACGGCTCACCCGGAGCTGAAGCTGCTCGCGTCCAACTGACCGGCCCGTGCTGACGATTCACGCCGCGGACGAGGTCCGGTACACCTGGGACTCCGAGCCTGTGAAGGAGGGTGCCGTCGCCGTCGAGGGCACCCGGGTCGCCGCCGTGGGACCGCTCGCCGAGCTGACGGAACGTTTCCCGTCGGCGCGCGTACGGCGCTGGACGGGCGTCCTCGGGCCCGCGCGCGTCCACGAAGGGCCGCTCCCCGACGCGCCGAGTCCGCGTGAGCGCGTCCACGCGGTGCTGAAGCTCGGGGCGACGGCGGTCCTGGAGGAGTACGTCGACGCGCCCGAACTCCGGGCCGCCGCCGAACGGAACGACGTCGGTGTCCTTCCGCGTACGCGACCGGCGGTCGTCGGGGAGGGCGGCCGCGCCGACCTCGCCGCCTTCGACGAGACCGGCGCCTGCATCGCCACGGTCTGCGCGGGGCGGCTCGTCCACCGCCGCCGCTGACGCCTCAACCCTCATCCCGAGAACGCCTCCGCGAACGCCCCCGAACTCTGCGTCACCCCGCTGCAGTCGGTGGCCGCGCCGTCCGACTCGCCCTCCGTGCACTGCTGGTCCCGGAAGGCCGACCACATCGACACCCAGGCGATCTTCTTCTCCTCGGCGAAGGAGCGCACCTGGGCCGCGTCGGAGAGCGTGAAGGTCTCGCCCCGGATGTCGTTGACGCCGATCATCGAGGTGAGCGCCATGCCCTGCCAGGCGCCCTCGTCCGACAGCCCGAAGGCCTTCTTCAGCTGGGTGTGGGCGGCCTTGGCCGCGGTGACGGCGTAGTCGCCCATGTCGCCGGTGTACGACTCGCCGTAGTTCATGGTCATGAGGTCGACGGTGGAGACCTGGACGTCGTACTTGTTCGCGGACTCCAGCAGGGCCAGGCTGCCGGCGTCCAGGCCGGACGGCATCACCGGGAGCGTGAAGGAGACCTTCAGGGCGGGACGCTCCTCTGCAACTGCGCGATCGCCCGGGAACGCAGGGCGACGGAGGCGGAGTCGGTCAGCTCGTCGCCCTCGACGTCGAAGTCGGCCTGGGACGAGCCCGCCGCGTCCAGCGCCTCGCCGTAGGCCTCGGCCAGCGCGGACGCGCTGTCACAGGTCGCCGCCAGCTCCTTGCCGGAGGCTCCGCCGAAGGACACGCGCACCGTGGCGCCGGACTCCTTCAGCTGCGAGATCCGGGACTTCACCGCCGGGTTGCCGATGGCGTGGGTGCCCCGTTCCACTTCGGGGTGCAGCCGCTGCCGTCCGAGACCACGAAGGCGAGGTTGTACGTCGTCGGGGAGCCCGCGGAGTCGGTGTCGGACGCCGTGGTGGCGCTGACGTAGGGGGCGTAGGAGGTGCTCGACGCCGCCGCCTGGGACGGCGCGGCGCTGGTGTGCTCCGGCGCCGCGGGGGCCGCGTCCGAGGTGCCGCCGGAACCCGAGGAGCACCCCGTGACGGTCAGGGTGAACAGGCAGGTGAGCCCGGTTGCCGGCTTCAGGAAAGTCCTCATTGCGCATGCACCAGCTCTCGTGATGTCCGTCTCAGGATCGAAACAAAGTGGGATTCCGAAGTGGAAATGTCTCACACGGGGCTGGGGGTGCCGGGCACAGGAATCGCATGGCCGCCACCTGAATGAGTGGCTGCAAATCGGGCAAATCGAGTGCGCGAATAGGGTGTTTCGGGTGTATCGGTCGGGCTGCGGTTGTGCAGGTGTTCATGGATTCTCTTGGCGAAGAGACAGGTTTCCGGTTTTTTCATGGACGGCTCACAAGAATCCCAGAGATATGGAAAAACAAAGCCTGCCTAATATCCGTGGAATGAATTCCGAGCCTGCCATCGATAACCGCGCCGCAGCGCGCGGGCGCCGCCGCAAACGCGGCAACGGGTCCACCGAGGGGCCCGTGTTCGTTGACACCTCCGGACGCCGGTCGAAGGTGCTGCGCCGGATCGGCCTCCTCGTGGGCCTCGCATGCCTCGCGTACGCAGTCGTGCTCGGCGCGGCCTTCATGGGCTGGGGGACCTCGCTGAACCCCTCCTCGCTGCTGCCCTTCGGAGGTGCCCGGAGCGGCGAGGGCCCGGGCGGCTTCCGGCCGCAGGGCGGCCTGGGCCGCCAGGCCGGCCTGCCCAGCGGCACCCCGTCCGCGCCGCCCTCGGGCGCCGCCACCCCGTCGGCCCTTCCCACGGGCGCCGCCACCTCGTCGGCTCCTTCCACGGGAACCGCCACCCCGTCCTCGTCCGCGTCCGCCGCCGCGGCCGCCAAGTGACCGGAACGCAGCTCCTCATGACTACGACGACGTCCTCACGCGGCCGCAGGCGTGCCCCCACCCGCATCGAGCGGGCGGCAGGCAAGGCCGCGGCGCTGCAGAAACCGCGTGTCATCCTCGCCCTGCTGCTCCTGCTGGCGCTGACCTGCGTGATGCTGCTCGACGGCTATCTGCGCGCCGAGGTCGGCGGCGACCAGCGGGTGCGCACCGGCGCCGGCTCCGGCAACGTGCCGGACATCCTCGACGGCGGACCGATCCTGACCTTCCGGGGCGGGCAGGCCACGACCGTCTCCGTGCCGGACAGGACGATCGTGCTCACCTTCGACGACGGCCCGAACCCCACCTGGACGCCCCAGGTCCTGAAGATCCTTCGGGAGAACGACGTACCCGGCACGTTCTTCCTGGTCGGCTCGATGGTCTCGCGCTATCCGAGCATCGTGAAGACGATGGTCGAGCAGGGCAACGAGGTGGGCATCCACCCCTTCACGCACGTCGACCTGTCGTACCAGAGCGACACCCGCATCGACCGCGAGATGGAACAGACGTAGCTCGCGCTCGCGGGCGCGGCCGGCATCACGACCACGCTGTTCCGTGCGCCGTACTCCCCGGAGACGGACGCCATCGACAACTACAGCCGGCCCGTCTACAAGAAGCTCGGCCAGGACGGCTACACCAGCGTCTTCGTCGACACCGACAGCGACGACTGGAAACGGCCGGGTGTGGCGAACATCGTCAAGTGGGCGACGCCGAAGGGGACCAAGGGTGCGTTGGTCCTCTTCCACGACGCGGGCGGCGAGCGGTCGCAGACGATCAAAGCGCTGCCGCAGTACATCAAGCAGATGAAGGCGAAGGGCTACACCTTCACCACCATCAGCGGGGTCGTCGAGAAGCAGAACGCGGCCGCCCGGCAGGCGGCGGGCACGGCCGCCGGGCAGCAGCAGGCCGCCGGGCAGCAGCAGGCCGGTGAGCCGCAGCAGGCCGGTGGGCAGCAGCAGGCCGGTGAGCCGCAGCAGGCCGGTGGGCAGCAGCAGGCCGGTGGCGCGGCGGAGGCCGGCGCGACCGGCGGGCAGCCCGGTACCGCACCGAACGGGCAGGGCACCGCGGCCGCCACGGCCCGCCTCCAGGCCGCCCACCGCAAGGCCACCGGCACCACCCTCTACGAGCGCAAGGCGCTCATCATGGCCGTCGCCGTCGCCGAGTGGACGGTACCCGCGTTCTCGGCCGGGCTGGTCGTCGTCGGCGTCGCGGTCATGGGCCGCTTCGGCATGATGCTGATCCTCGCCCGCCGCCACTACCGGCAGCGCAACAAACGCCGCTTCACCTGGGGACCGCCGGTCACCCGGCCGGTGAGCGTGGTCGTCCCGGCGTACAACGAGAAGGAGTGCATCGCCAACACCCTCAACTCGCTGGCCCGGAGCACCCATCCGATCGAGATCATCGTCGTCGACGACGGCTCGACCGACGGTACGGCCGACATCGCCGAGTCCCTCGGCATGCCCAACGTGCGCGTCATCCGCCAGGAGAACGCGGGCAAGCCGGCCGCGCTCAACAACGGTGTGGGCAACGCCCGTTACGACATCATCGTGATGATGGACGGCGACACCGTCTTCGAGCCGGACACCGTACGGCAGTTGGTGCAGCCCTTTGCCGACGCCGAGGTCGGCGCGGTCGCCGGCAACGCCAAGGTCGGCAACCGCAACACCGTCATCGGGTCCTGGCAGCACATTGAGTACGTGATGGGCTTCAACCTCGACCGGCGCATGTACGACCTGCTGCGCTGCATGCCGACGATCCCCGGTGCCATCGGCGCGTTCCGGCGGGACGCGGTGCTCCAGGCCGGCGGCATGAGCGAGGACACCCTCGCCGAGGACACCGACATCACCATCGCCATGCACCGCGCGGGATGGCGGGTCGTTTACCAGGAGCACGCGCGTGCGTGGACCGAGGCGCCCGGTTCGCTCAGACAGCTGGGGTCGCAGCGGTACCGGTGGTCGTACGGCACGATGCAGGCGCTGTGGAAGCACCGCTGACGGACAAGGGGCCGTCGGGCCGCTTCGGGCGCGTCGGCATGCCGCTGGTGGTGATCTTCCAGATCGTCACGCCGGTGTTCGCCCCGCTGATCGACGTGTTCACCGTCTACTCGATGATCTTCGTCGACTTCCGGGCGGCCCTGCTGGCGTGGCTGGCAGTGCTGGGCGTCCAGCTGTTGTGCGCCGCGTACGCCTTCCGTCTGGACCGCGAGAAGTACCGTTACTTGCTGATGATGCCGCTGCAGCAGCTGGCGTACCGCCATGATGTACCTCGTCCTCATCCACTCCTGCATCACCGCCCTCACCGGAGGCCGCCTGCGCTGGCAGAAGCTGAAGCGCACGGGCGAGGTCGGGACGCCGGCGGGGGTGAGCTGATGGGGGCGCACAGCAAGGGGGCGGTCCGGAGGGGGGGTGCCGTTGCCGGCACCGCTCACTCGCCTCGGGCGGAATCCCCGCCCCGGCCGAGGACCACCGGACGGGACCGCTACTTCGACACCCTCCGTGCGGTCGCCCTCGTCCGCGTGGTCACCTATCACACCTTCGGGTGGGCCTGGGCCGGCATGGTCTTCCCCTCCATGGGGATCATGTTCGGCCTGGCGGGGACCCTGATGGCGAAGTCCCTTCAGCGCCCGGCGTTCCAGGTGCTCAGGAGCCGCCTGCGCCGGCTCCTGCCGCCCTTCTGGTTCTGGGGCCTGTTCGTGGTGATGGCGATGCTGGTCCACGACTGGATGCCGGGCTGGCAGATCGTCTACTGGGTCGTGCCGCTCGGCGACCCGCCGGGCAACGCCTGGGGCGAGCAGGCCTGGGAGATCCTGTGGTACCTGCGGACGTACCTGTGGTTCGTTCTGCTCTCCCCGCTCTTGCTGCGCGTGTTCCGGCTCGCCCCGGTACCCGTCCTGCTGCTGTCCCTGGCCCCGATCGCCGCCTTCCAGTTCGCCTGGCAGCCGCCGGACAACCGCTTCGGCAGCGCCCTGTGGGACTTGGCGACGTACCTCTTCTGCTGGATCCTCGGCTTCGCCCACCGCGACGGCGTGCTGCAACGCCTGAAGCCGGCCGCGGTCGTCGTGCTCTCGCTCGCCGCGATCGGCTACGGCGGCTGGTACGCCTTCGCGCACCAGACCGTGTACGGCACCTACGACCTGGACGAGAACCCGCTCGCGCAGGCCTTCTGGTCGGCCGGCTTCGTGACGCTGCTGATGTACGTCAAGGCACGCTTCCGCATCGACTTCGCGTGGCTCACCCGCTTCCGGCGGCTGGACCGGTTCGTCACGGTGTTCAACGCGCGGGCGGTGACGATCTACCTCTGGCACGAGATCGCGCTGATTCTGGCCGTCCCGCTGATCGACCGGTTCTGGAACGTGCCCGCCTTCGAGAAGTACCTGCCGCTGGACAGCCAGTGGTTCATGTTCGGCATCGGCTGGATCCTGATCTTCGCGTTCATCCTGCTGTGCGGGTGGGTGGAGGACGTGGCTGCGAAAAAGAAGCCGAGGCTGCTGCCATGATGCCGCACCCCGTACTGCCACAATGGGACGGTGACCCGCGCATCCCTGGACAAGCAGCCGCACGAAGTCGCCTCGATGTTCGACGGCGTGGCGGAACGGTACGACCTCACCAACGACGTGCTGTCCCTCGGTCAGGCCCGGCTGTGGCGCAAGGAGGTCGCGAAGGCGGTCGACGCGCGCCCCGCGCAGAAGGTCCTGGACGTGGCGGCCGGTACGGCGACCTCGTCGCTCCCCTTCACCCGCACGGGCGCGTACGTCGTCCCCTGTGACTTCTCGCTCGGGATGCTCCAGGTCGGCAAGCAGCGGCACCCCTGGCTGCCGTTCACGGCGGGCGACGCGACGCGGCTACCGTTCCAGGACGATGTCTTCGACGCCGTGACGATCTCCTTCGGGCTGCGGAACGTGCAGGACACGGACGCGGCCCTGCGCGAGCTGTACCGGGTGACGAAGCCCGGCGGGCGGATCGTGATCTGCGAGTTCTCGCACCCGACGTGGGCGCCCTTCCGCACCGTCTACACCGAGTACCTGATGCGCGCCCTGCCGCCGGTGGCGCGGGCGGTGTCGTCGAACCCCGAAGCGTACGTCTACCTCGCCGAGTCCATCCGGGCCTGGCCCGACCAGCCCGCACTGGCCGAGCGGCTGCGCACGGCGGGCTGGTCGAAGGTGGCGTGGCGGAACCTCACCGGCGGGATCGTGGCCCTGCACCGGGGGTTCAAGGCGAGCTGACCGCTGCGGGCGGGGCCGGGCCGCTTCAGCCGACGATCGCGTACGGCGGCGTACGGATCAGCCGATGACCGTCTGCGGTTCAGCCGACGATCGCGTGCGGCGGCGTACGGATCAGCCGATGACCGTCTGCGGTTCAGCCCATGACCGCGAATGGAACGCCCGGCTTGTCGAGCTCGCGTTGCAGCCCGCCACTGGGCGGATGCGGCACGCGCGGCTCGCGCACCCCCGCGCCTCCGCCGCCCTCGCCCTCACCGAGGTCGAACCAGACGGTGACGACGGCACCGCGCGGCACCTCGACGCCTGGCTGCGGGGACTGCCGTACGACGTAGTCGACGACGGTGCGGTGGAAGTCGGGCCGGTCGGGCGCGGCGAGCAGCACGCCCCGCGCCTCGGCCGTCTCGCGCGCGTCCACGGCCATCAGTCCGACCAGGCGCGGTACGCGCACTTCGGGTGTCTTGGGTGTTATGTGCACAGACGTCACCCCCAGCGGTACTGGCAGGGTAACTCCCGCCGGGTACCGGCCGGAAGCGTCTTGTGTCTTTCCGTGACCCCCGATTACTCTGGGTTACAGATCGAGTCGGTAGCAGTGTCCCTGCTGCTTCGACGCGGGCGTCACGAAGGTCTCGACCAGGCGCATGCCCAGCCGTTGGGTGACCGCGATCGACCGGGCGTTGCGGGCGTTGACCATCGCCACCACGCTCGGGACGCCCGCCGCCCGAAGCCGCTCCAGCGTCATGTGCGCGGCCGCGGTGACATACCCCTTGCCCCAGTGCGCCCGCCCGAGCCGCCAGCCGATCTCTATTTCGCCGGTGGGACCCCAGTCGCCCGGCCAGGGCTGGGCACCGGTGAACCCGATGACCTGGTCCGAGTCGCCCAGCATGGTCCACAGGCAGAAGCCGTGCTCGGCGTCGTGCCGGCGCTGGCGGGCGGTGAGCTCCTCGTAGACGAACAGCTCCGCGGACCTGCCGCCGTGGAACTCCATGACCTCCGGGTCGTCGAAGATCCGGTGCCAGGCGACGGCGTCCTCGTCGGTGGGGACGCGGAGCCGTACGACGGGGAGAGCTCTGTTCACGGGGGGCAGCCCTTCAGCCGGGTGATCAATTCTGCTGAATAGACTGCCCATGTCCAGTGCCGGTCGGCACGCAGATTTCGAACTTGGGGAGATCCCGCCGTGACCGAGCCCCTCTCCGACAACACCGCCGATGTGATCGTCGTGGGCGCGGGGCCAGCCGGCTCCACCACCGCGTACCACCTGGCCCGGGCCGGACTCGACGTACTCCTGCTGGAGAAGACCGAGTTCCCGCGGGAGAAGGTCTGCGGCGACGGGCTCACCCCGCGCGCCGTCAAGCAGCTCGTGGCGATGGGCATCGACATCTCGGAGGAGGCCGGCTGGCTGCGCAACAAGGGCCTGCGCATCATCGGCGGCGGGGTCCGCCTCCAGCTGGACTGGCCTGATCTCGCCTCCTTCCCCGACTACGGACTCGTCCGCAAGCGCGACGACTTCGACGAGCAGCTCGCCCGGCAGGCCCAGAAGGCGGGCGCGCGCCTGTACGAGCGCTGCAACGTCTCCGGCCCGATCGTCGACGACCGCACCGGCCGCATCACCGGCGTGACCGCCAAGCTGGGCGAGGAGAAGCGCGAGGTCACCTTCCACGCGCCGCTCGTCGTCGCCGCCGACGGCAACTCCACCCGGCTGTCCCTGGCGATGGGCCTGCACCGCCGCGAGGACCGGCCGATGGGCGTCGCGGTCCGGACGTACTTCACCAGCCCGAGGCACGACGACGACTACCTCGAGTCCTGGCTGGAGTTGTGGGACCGGCGCGGCCCGCAGGACCGTCTCCTGCCCGGCTACGGCTGGATCTTCGGCATGGGCGACGGGACCTCGAACGTGGGCCTGGGCGTCCTGAACACCTCCGACTCCTTCAAGGAGCTGGACTGGCGTGAGGTGCTGAAGGCCTGGTGCGCGTCGATGCCGGAGGACTGGGGATACACGCCGGAGAACATGACGGGTCCCATCCGGGGCGCCGCCCTGCCCATGGCCTTCAACCGCCAGCCCCACTACACCAAGGGCCTGCTGCTCGTCGGCGACGCCGGCGGCCTGGTGAACCCCTTCAACGGCGAGGGCATCGCCTACGCCATGGAGTCCGGCCAGATCGCCGCCGACGTCATCGTCCAGGCGCAGGCGCGATCGACGCCTGCCCAGCGCGAACTCGCCCTGCAGCGCTACCCGCGCGTCCTCAAGGACACCTACGGCGGCTACTACACGCTGGGCCGCGCCTTCGTGAAGCTCATCGGGAACCCGAAGGTCATGCAGATCGCCGCCCAGCGCGGTCTGACCCATCCGCTTCTGATGAAGTTCACCCTCAAGCTCCTCGCCAACCTCACCGACCCGACGGGCGGTGACGCGATGGACCGCATCATCAACGGGCTGAGCAGGGTGGCGCCGAAGGCGTGAGCCGGACAGGTTCTCCGGGGGCGCTCGCTGTGCGGTGAGCGCCCCCTGCGCGTTGTGAGGATGCTGTGGGTGGCTGGGATTGGGGCTTCCTCCCTCGGGAGCCCGTCCCTACCCTCCGGTTCTCATGACAACAGAACACACTGAGCAGCCTCAGGAGCTGACCGGCCACACCCGGAGACGGTTCCTCGCGGGTGCCGGGGCGGCGGTCGGTGCCACCGCCTTATGGCCCGCCGCCACTTCGGCCGCCGCCACCTCAACCGCCGCCACTTCGGTTGCCGGGAAACGCGTCGCCGTCCTCGGCGGCGGTGTCTCCGGTCTCAGCGCCGCCCACGAACTCGCCGAGCGCGGCTACGCCGTCACCGTCTACGAGTACTACGACACCCTCGGCGGCAAGGCCCGCTCGATGGACGTCCCCGGCACGGGCACGGGCGGCCGCAGACCACTCCCCGGCGAGCACGGCTTCCGCTTCTTCCCCGGCTTCTACCGGAACCTGCCGGACACCATGCGCCGCATCCCCGTCCCCGGCAACGCGCACGGCGTCCACGACAACCTCCGCAGCGGCACCGAGGCCCTCTTCGCACGCGGATCCGGCCGACCCGACCTGCACTTCCCGCTCCGCCGGGTCACCACCCCGCCCGCGCCCGGCGACATCACCCCCTCCTGGATCCGCGACCAGATCCTCTCTGTCCTGGACCTGGGCACCCGCCTGCCCGCGCACGAGGCCGCCTACTTCGCCGACCGTCTCCTCGTCCACCTCACCAGCTGCGACGCCCGGCGCGAGGGCCAGTGGGAGAAGGTCTCGTGGTGGGACTTCATCCGCGCCGAGGAGATGAGCGAGGAGTACCGGACCCTCCTCGGTATCGGGCAGACCCGCAACCTCGTCGCCACCCGCGCCGAGGTCGCCTCCACCCGCACCGTCGGCCGTGTCATCATCGAGGCCCTGATGCTGTGGGGGCTGCTGGGCCGCGGCATGGACGGCGACGCCGACATCGACCGCGTCCTGAACGCCCCCACCAGCGAGGCCTGGATCGACCCCTGGGAGCGGCATCTGCGCTCCCTCGGCGTCGATTTCGTCCTGGGCACACAGGTGCGGGAGGTGGTGTACGAGGGCGGCCGGGTGACCGGCATACGCGTCTCGGCCCGCGACGGCGGCCAGGAACGCACCGTCACCGCCGACCACTACGTCTCCGCCCTGCCCGTCGAACACGCCCGACTCACCTGGGGCCCGGCCCTGCGCGCGGCCGATCCGCAGCTCGCCAAGTGCGACGCGCTGAAGACGGACTGGATGACCGGCGTGATGTTCTACCTGCGCACGCCCACCCCCGTCGTGCACGGCCACATCAACTGCCTCGACTCGCCGTGGTCCGTGACCGCCATCGGGCAGGCCCAATTCTGGGACGTACGGGACTTTTCGCGGGACTACGGTGACGGGCACGCCCACGACTGCCTGTCCGCGATCATCTCCGAGTGGGACAAGCCGGGCATCCTGTACGGCAAGACGGCCCGCGAGTGCACCAAGGACGAAATCGTCGCCGAGCTCTGGGCCCAGCTGAAGGACGGCCTGAACGACTCCGGCAGGACGACGCTCCGGGACGACGACCGGCTCGGCTGGTTCATGGATCCGGCGGTCACGGGCCTGGGCGGCCCCGACCCGCAGAACCGCGAGCAGCTCCTCATCCACCCGACCGGCACCCTCTACAACCGCCCCTCCGCCCGCACGAAGGTGCCGAACTTCTTCCTCGCGGGCGACTACGTCCGCACCGACGTCGACCTGGCCACGATGGAGGGCGCCAACGAGTCCGCGCGACGGGCCGTCAACGCCCTGCTCGAAGCGGACCATTCGGACGCCGAACGGTGCCGCATCTGGGAGCTGTACCGCCCGCCGGAGATGGAGCCCCTCAAACGCATCGACGAGGTGCGCTACCGGCTCGGTCTGCCCAACACCTTCGACCTGGGATGAGCAGGAATGCGGCGAAGTCGCCCGGATTGACCGGGAGATGCCGGGATGAGCCGTGGGAATGAGCCGTGGGAATGAGCCGTGGGGATGAGCCGTGGGGATGAGCCGTGGGGATGTACCGGAAGGGCCGCTGCCCCCGAGCGGCTGCGGCCCTTCACCCCGTACGGCTTGTGCGTGGATGTCCTTTGTGTGGAGGTGTCCTCAGAGCACCCGGACCGCGCCGGTCGGCGGGTCGTAGGACAGCGGCTTCTCGACGACGCCGGTGGACGGGTTCTGCGCGCCGACGAACATGCCGTCGCCGACGTACACCGCCACGTGGTAGGCGCTGCCGGCGCTGCCCCAGTAGAGGATGTCGCCCGGCTGCAGGTTGCTCAGGGAGACCTGGGTGCCGGCGGTCGACTGGTCCTGCGACACGCGCGGCAGGTTGACGCCGATCTCCTTGAAGGCGGTCTGCACGAGACCGGAGCAGTCCCAGGAGTTGGGGCCGGTGCCGCCGGAGACGTAGGCGTCACCGATCTGTGCCTTGACGAAGGCGATGACGGCGGCGGCCGAACCGGTCGCCGTGGAGCTGCTCGTGGAGGAGCTCGAGGAGCTCGCCGGGGCGGCGAGGGTGGTCCGCTCGGCGCTGCGCGAGGCGCGCTCGGCGGCGGCCTTGCGGGCGGCCTCGGCGGCCTTCTTCTTGGCCTCCGCCTTCCTCTTCGCCTCGGCCAGGTCCGCCTTGGCCTGCTTTGCGGCCTTCGCGGCGGCCGCGTCACGCTCGGCCTGCAGCTCGTAGTTCGCGGCGGCCTGCTGTGTGGCGTCCGCGGACTGGGCGACCTGAGTGGCCAGGTCGGTCGTCAGGGTGGGCAGTTCGAGGGTCTGCGTCACGGGCTCGGCGGCGTTCGCCGACGAGGCGGACGCACCGGCCACTGCCAAGGTGCTGAGGACACCACCGGCAACTCCGGCCCGCATCGCGATTTTCGACGCGCTACGGCGGGGCTTCCGGTGGCTGCGTATGTGAGCGGTGTGGGACATGGGAACAACCGGTATCAGGGGCTCCTTCATATCTTCAAGAAACGTGTGGTGCGCCACATTTGCTCAATCGGGAGCCCGAATCCCCGGCGCGTCGTTCTTTATTGACGCCGTAACGGACATTACGGGCCCAGGTGATCATGCCTGTGATCATGGGCTTTCGCTGTTACGCCCGAATTGCCCCCCGCCTACCATTGGTTGGGGCCGTTGGCCAAGCCCGCTTCTCAGGCGGCTCTCATGAATGTGGCCGAGGTCACGGAACGGTCACCGGGGCGCCAGCGTTCTGCAACACGCGGCTCGGCTCCCGGCTCGCCCGGGGCCGGCCCCGGCATCTCCCGGTGGCCGGCCCCGGCATCTCCTGGTGGCCGCGGAGCCTCACCGGACGCCGTGCACACGAGACCGCGGCCCCCTGTGGCGCCGGACGCCGTGCACACGAGACCGCGGCCCCCTGTGGCGCCGGGCGGTGTGTGCACGCGACCGTGTCGAGCGGCTCTGGCTTCCGGATCCCCTTTGTGACCTCCGGATCCCCTTTGTGACCTTAGTGACCTCCGGATCCCCTTTGTGACCTCCGGATCCCCTTTGTGACCTCCGGATCCCCTCTGTGACCTCCGGATCCCCTCTGTTCCTGTAGCCCCAGCCGTCACAGGCCGGTGAAGGACTGAAGGGTGTGCGAGCCGGGCGCGGACGAGATCGTCTCCGGGTGAGGTCGTGGGCCGCCCCGGAGGTGGCGCCTGGCTTGTGAAGAGACGAACGTGTCCACTTCGCGGTTCGGTCGTCCCTCCGATGTGTGAAAAGCAGCCCTATACCAAGGGGTTGACGCCGTCCGCCACTTTGCACCGGACGCAGTGCATCTGGTAATGCGCAACCCCTTCGACCAGCGATGACGAGCGAAAGTGTCACCGCTCGTGATCACGTAGGTGCTTCGCGTGTGAAGATCACTGCTCATCCGACTTCATGATCGTTCGTCAGGTGGTGGAGATCACAAAGCTTGTGCAATACCTCGTGTCGCAGATCACAGACCGCCGGGCATAAGATGCGAGGCAGTTGGGCTTGTGACCTGCTTCACATGTTCCCGATCTTCGCCGGGACGAGCGAGGTTCACGGGACAGGTGAGGCAGACGTGAGCCCAGCGCAACCGCCAGCAGTCAGTGCCGACTGAGAGGAGCGAGGAGCGGTGAACGCGTATGCGCCCATCCTCGTACTGGGAGCCCTCGGGGCAGGCTTTGCGATCTTCTCCGTGGTCATGGCCACGCTGATCGGACCGAAGCGGTACAACCGCGCCAAGCTCGAGGCCTACGAGTGCGGTATCGAGCCGACCCCCACGCCGGCCGGCGGCGGGCGCTTCCCCATCAAGTACTACCTGACGGCGATGCTCTTCATCGTCTTCGACATCGAGATCGTCTTCCTCTACCCCTGGGCCGTCACCTTCGACGCCCTGGGTGTTTTCGGGCTCGTGGAGATGCTGCTCTTCGTGCTCACCGTCTTCGTCGCGTACGCGTACGTATGGCGGCGCGGCGGCCTGGAATGGGACTGAGGGGCCTTTAGACATGGGACTCGAAGAAAAGCTGCCCAGCGGTTTCCTGCTGACCACCGTCGAGCAGGCCGCGGGCTGGGTGCGCAAGGCGTCCGTCTTCCCGGCCACCTTCGGCCTGGCCTGCTGCGCGATCGAGATGATGACCACCGGCGCCGGCCGCTACGACCTGGCACGCTTCGGCATGGAGGTCTTCCGCGGATCGCCCCGCCAGGCGGACCTGATGATCGTCGCCGGCCGCGTCAGCCAGAAGATGGCGCCCGTCCTGCGGCAGGTGTACGACCAGATGCCCAACCCCAAGTGGGTGATCTCCATGGGCGTCTGCGCCTCCTCGGGCGGCATGTTCAACAACTACGCGATCGTCCAGGGCGTCGACCACATCGTCCCCGTCGACATCTATCTGCCCGGCTGCCCGCCCAGGCCCGAGATGCTGATGGACGCGATCCTCAAGCTCCACCACAAGATCCAGACCTCCAAGCTCGGCGTGAACGCCGAGGAAGCGGCCCGCGAGGCGGAGGAGGCGGCGCTCAAGGCCCTGCCGACGATCGAGATGAAGGGGCTGCTGCGGTGAGCGACGCGAACGGCAACGGAACGAACGGTGCGACCGGGGCGGAGAACGGCGTGAACCCCGAGAAGGACCTCGCCACCGACAACCTCCCCGGCCAGCGTGGCCAGGGCGGCGAGGAGATCCGCGTCCAGCGCGGCATGTTCGGCGCCAACAACGGCGGCGACACCTCCGGCTACAGCGGCTTGGTCCGCTCGGTCCGACTCCCGGGACCGGCGAGTCGCCCCTACGGCGGCTGGTTCGACGAGGTCGCCGACGAACTCGAGGGCGCGCTGGAGGAACAGGGCCTCCTCCCCGAGAACGCGATCGAGAAGACGGTCGTCGACCGTCGCGAGCTCACCTTCCACATCGAGCGCGAGCACCTGGTCCGCGTCGCCCGCACCCTGCGCGACGACCCGGCCCTGCGCTTCGAGCTGTGCACCGGCGTCAGCGGCGTCCACTACCTGCACGACAAGGGCCGCGAGCTGCACGCCGTGTACCACCTGCGCTCGATCACCCACAACCGGCTGATCCGCCTCGAGGTCAGCGCCCCCGACAGCGACCCGCACATCCCGTCGCTGGTCTCCGTCTATCCGACGAACGACTGGCACGAGCGCGAGACCTACGACTTCTTCGGGATCGTCTTCGACGGTCACCCGGCCCTGACGCGGATCATGATGCCGGACGACTGGCAGGGCCATCCGCAGCGCAAGGACTACCCCCTCGGCGGCATCCCCGTCGAGTACAAGGGCGCCCAGATCCCGGCTCCGGACCAGCGGAGGTCGTACTCGTGAGCACGCAGTCAGCATCTGCCGCGTCCGCCGCTTCGGCGCGCGAGACCACGGAAGGCACCGTCTACACGGTCACCGGTGGCGACTGGGACGAAGTCGTCCAGTCCGCGGCCCGCGCCGACGACGAGCGCATCGTCGTCAACATGGGTCCCCAGCACCCCTCCACCCACGGCGTGCTCCGCCTGATCCTGGAGATCGAGGGCGAGACCGTCACCGAGGCCCGCTGCGGCATCGGCTACCTGCACACCGGGATCGAGAAGAACCTCGAGTTCCGCACGTGGACGCAGGGCACCACCTTCGTCACGCGCATGGACTACCTGACGTCCTTCTTCAACGAGACCGCCTACTGTCTCGCCGTAGAGAAACTTCTCGGCATCGAGGACCAGATCACCGAGCGGGCCAAGATCATCCGGGTGCTCCTGATGGAGCTGAACCGGCTGTCCTCCCACCTGGTGTGCATCGCCACCGGCGGTATGGAACTCGGCGCCACCACGATCATGATCTACGGATTCCGTGATCGTGAAATGATTCTCGACATCTACGAGCTCATCACGGGCCTGCGGATGAACCACGCGTACATCCGCCCCGGCGGACTCGCCCAGGACCTGCCGCCCGGCGCGGTGGACCAGATCCGCGAGTTCGTGAAGAAGATGAAGAAGAACCTCCCGGAGTACGACAAGCTCGCCACCGGGAACCCCGTCTTCAAGGCCCGCATGCAGGACATCGGCTACCTCGACCTGGCCGGCTGCATGGCCCTCGGCGCCACCGGCCCCATCCTGCGCGCCACCGGCCTGCCGCACGACCTGCGCAAGGCCCAGCCGTACTGCGACTACGAGACGTACGACTTTGACATCCCGACCGCCGACACCTGCGACGCCTACGGCCGCTTCCTGATCCGCCTGGAGGAGATGCGCCAGTCGCTCAGGATCGTCGAGCAGTGCCTGGACCGGCTGCAGCCCGGCCCAGTCATGGTCGCCGACAAGAAGATCGCCTGGCCCGCCCAGCTCGCCCTGGGACCGGACGGACTGGGCAACTCCCTCGACCACATCAAGAAGATCATGGGCACCTCCATGGAGGCCCTGATCCACCACTTCAAGCTCGTCACCGAAGGCTTCCGCGTTCCGCCGGGACAGGCGTACGTGGCGGTCGAGTCGCCCAAGGGCGAGCTCGGGGTGCACGCCGTGTCCGACGGCGGCACCCGCCCCTACCGGGTCCACTTCCGCGACCCGTCCTTCACCAACCTGCAGGCCATGGCGGCGATGTGCGAAGGCGGCCAGGTCGCCGACGTCATCGTCGCCGTCGCGTCCATCGACCCCGTGATGGGAGGCGTCGACCGGTGACCACCAGTTCTTCGGAGCGGGGCGTCAGCCTGGGCATGCCCGAACTGCCCGCGCCCGACTACCCGGACGACGTCCGCACCCGGCTCGAGCGGGACGCGCGCGAGATCATCGCCCGCTACCCGGACTCCCGGTCCGCCCTCCTGCCGTTGCTGCATCTCGTGCAGGCGGAGGAGGGGCATGTCACGCGCACCGGGATGCGGTTCTGTGCGGACATGCTCGGCTTGACCACGGCCGAGGTCACCGCGGTCGCCACCTTCTACACCATGTACCGGCGCAAGCCGAGCGGCGACTACCAGGTCGGTGTGTGCACCAACACGCTGTGCGCGGTGATGGGCGGGGACGCGATCTTCGAGGCCCTCCAGGAGCACCTCGGCGTCGGCAACGGCGAGACCACCGACGACGGCAAGGTCACCCTGGAGCACATCGAGTGCAACGCGGCCTGCGACTACGCGCCGGTCGTGATGGTCAACTGGGAGTTCTTCGACAACCAGACCCCGGCGAGCGCCAGGCGCCTCGTCGACGACCTCCGCGCGGGACGGTCGGTCACGCCGACGCGCGGGGCGCCGCTGTGCACCTTCAAGGAGACCGCCCGGATCCTGGCGGGCTTCCCCGACGAGCGGGAGGGGGCGACCGAGGCCGGCGGCAGCGCGGGTCCCGCCTCGCTGGTGGGCCTCCGCCTGGCCAGGGGAGAGGCCGCACCCGCGCGCGTGGTCCACCCGCGCGACGGCGGACCGCACGACGAGCCCCGGGACAGGGCCGTGCACGAGCCGTCACCGACGGAGCACCTGAGCTCCCACGACGCGCCGCAGGACACATCGGCCTCCGATCCCGCCCACCCGTCGCCCACCACCACCCGTGATGGAGGGGCTTCGCCCCGCACCTCTGATGCGGCGGGACCTGTCGCCGAGGAGGGGGAGTGATGACCTTGGCACCCGAAATCGACGAGACCAGCCCTGAGAAGCTGCTCGTACCCGTGCTGTCGGCCTTCTGGGACGAGGACAGGTCCTGGACGCTGGACGTGTACCGGAGGCACGAAGGGTACGAGGGACTCCGCAAGGCACTCGCCATGTCGCCGGACGACGTGATCGCGTACGTCAAGGACTCCGGTCTGCGCGGGCGCGGCGGCGCGGGATTCCCGACGGGAATAAAGTGGCAGTTCATTCCCCAGGGTGATGGAAAACCGCACTATCTAGTTGTCAACGCCGACGAGTCGGAGCCCGGAACCTGCAAGGACATCCCGCTCCTCTTCGCGAACCCGCACAGCCTCATCGAGGGCATTGTCATCGCGTGTTATGCCATCAGGTCGTCGCAGGCCTTCATCTATCTGCGTGGTGAAGTCGTCCCCGTGCTGCGGCGGTTGCACTCGGCCGTGCGCGAGGCCTACGCGGCGGGCTACCTCGGCAAGAACATCCTGGGCAGCGGACTCGACCTCGAACTCACCGTGCACGCGGGCGCGGGCGCGTACATCTGCGGTGAGGAGACCGCACTGCTGGACTCGCTCGAAGGCCGCCGTGGTCAACCGCGGCTCCGTCCCCCCTTCCCTGCGGTCGCGGGCCTCTACGCGTGCCCGACTGTGGTGAATAACGTCGAATCGATCGCGTCAGTTCCCGCCATCCTGAAAAACGGCAAGGAATGGTTCAGGTCGATGGGCAGCGAGAAGTCCCCGGGCTTCACGCTCTACTCGCTCAGCGGCCACGTCGCGAGCCCCGGACAGTACGAGGCCCCGCTCGGCATCACGCTGCGCCAGCTGCTGGACATGAGCGGCGGCATGCGGCCGGGCCACCGGCTGAAGTTCTGGACGCCGGGCGGCTCCTCGACGCCGATGTTCACCGACGAGCACCTCGACGTCCCCCTCGACTACGAAGCAGTGGGGGCCGCGGGTTCCATGCTCGGCACCAAGGCCCTGCAGTGCTTCGACGAGACGACCTGCGTGGTGCGGGCCGTGACCCGCTGGACCGAGTTCTACGCCCACGAGTCCTGCGGCAAGTGCACGCCGTGCCGCGAGGGGACGTACTGGCTCGTGCAGTTGCTGCGCGACCTGGAGGCCGGCAAGGGCAAGATGTCCGACCTCGACAAGCTCGCCGACATCGCCGACAACATCAACGGCAAGTCCTTCTGCGCCCTCGGCGACGGCGCCGCCTCGCCGATCTTCTCCTCGCTCAAGTACTTCCGCGAGGAGTACGAGCAGCACGTCACGGGCCGGGGCTGCCCCTTCGACCCGGCCAAGTCCACGGCCTGGGCCGACCGCACGGAGGTGAACGCATGACCGTGACCACGAGCGCTCCCTCGGGCGGGGGAGAGGCGACGGTCCCGCCGGAGGATCTCGTAACGCTGACGATCGACGGCATCGAGATCAGCGTGCCCAAGGGCACCCTGATCATCCGGGCCGCCGAACAGCTCGGTATCGAGATTCCCCGGTTCTGCGACCACCCCCTGCTCGACCCGGCCGGCGCCTGCCGCCAGTGCATCGTCGAAGTCGAGGGCCAGCGCAAGCCGATGGCGTCCTGCACGATCACGTGTACGGACGGGATGGTCGTGAAGACTCATCTGACCTCGCCGGTCGCCGAAAAGGCCCAGCACGGGGTGATGGAGCTGCTGCTCATCAACCACCCCCTGGACTGCCCGGTCTGCGACAAGGGTGGCGAGTGCCCGCTGCAGAACCAGGCCATGTCGCACGGCAACGCCGAGTCCCGCTTCGAGGGCAGGAAGCGGACGTTCGAGAAGCCCGTCCCGATCTCCACGCAGGTGCTGTTGGACCGCGAGCGGTGCGTGCTGTGCGCCCGCTGCACCCGGTTCTCCAACCAGATCGCGGGCGATCCGATGATCGAGCTGCTGGAGCGGGGCGCGCTGCAGCAGGTCGGCACCGGCGAGGGCGACCCCTTCGAGTCGTACTTCTCCGGCAACACCATTCAGATCTGCCCGGTCGGCGCGCTGACGTCGGCGGCGTATCGCTTCCGCTCCCGGCCCTTCGACCTCGTCTCCTCGCACACCGTCTGCGAGCACTGCTCCGGCGGCTGCGCCACCCGCACCGACCACCGGCGCGGCAAGGTCATGCGGCGGCTCGCCGCCAACGATCCCGAGGTCAACGAGGAGTGGATCTGCGACAAGGGGCGGTTCGCGTTCCGGTACGCGCAGCAGAGGGACCGGCTGGAGACGCCGCTGGTTCGCAACGCCGAGGGTGAGCTCGTACCGGCGTCCTGGCCGGAGGCCTTGGAGATCGCCGCACAGGGACTCCTGGCGTCGCGCGGCAGGACCGGTGTGCTGACCGGCGGCCGCCTCACCATCGAGGACGCCTACGCGTACAGCAAGTTCGCGCGCGTGGCACTCGGCACCAACGACATCGACTTCCGCGCGCGCGTGCACAGCAGCGAGGAGGCCGACTTCCTGGCCGCCCGGGTCGCCGGACGCGGACGGGACATCGACGGTACGGGCGTCACGTACTCCGCATTGGAGAAGGCGCCCGCCGTCCTGCTCGCCGGCTTCGAGTCCGAGGAGGAGGCTCCCGGCGTCTTCCTGCGGCTGCGCAAGGCCTGGCGCAAGCACGGGCAGAAGGTGTTCTCGCTGGCCACGCACGCCACCCGGGGTCTGGAGAAGGCGGGCGGCACGCTGCTGCCGGCCGCGCCCGGCACCGAGACCGAGTGGCTGGACGCGCTCGCGGGCGGCGTCGGCCTGGACGAGGACGGCGCGAAGGCGGCCGAGGCGTTGCGCACGGAGGGCGCGGTGATCGTCGTCGGCGAGCGGCTGGCCGCTGTCGCCGGTGGCCTCACCGCGGCCGTACGGGCCGCGTCCGCAACCGGCGCCCAACTGGTGTGGATCCCGCGCCGGGCGGGCGAGCGCGGCGCGGTCGAGGCGGGCGCACTGCCGTCGCTGCTGCCGGGTGGGCGCCCCGCGACGGACCCGCGCGCCCGGGAGGAGGTCGCCGCCGTCTGGGGCGTCGCCGAACTCCCGCACCGCTACGGCCGCGACACCGGCCAGATCGTCGAGGCCGCCGCGGGCGGCGAGCTTCAGGCGCTGGTCGTCGCGGGCGTCGAGGTCGCCGACCTGCCCGATCCGGCACGCGCGCGTGAAGCACTCGCCGAGGTCGGCTTCCTGGTGTCGCTGGAGCTGCGGCCCAGCGAGGTCACCGAACTCGCGGACGTGGTCCTTCCCGTCGCCGCCGTCGCAGAGAAGGCCGGCACCTTCCTCAACTGGGAGGGCCGGGTGCGCTTCTTCGAGGCCGCACTCAAGCCCGACCAGATGATCCGCCGCCTCGCGCCCACCGACGCGCGCGTGCTGCAGATGCTGGCCGACGCCATGGACGTCCACCTGGGTCTGCCGGACCTGCGGACCGTGCACGCGGAGCTGGACCGGCTCGGCGCCTGGACCGGGCCGCGGGCCACCGATCCGCTGGAGAGCGCGAGCGCGCTGCCGCGGCCCGCCGCCGGGGAGGCCGTGCTGGCCGGACACCGGCTGCTGCTCGACCAAGGCGTCCTGCAGGAGGGCGACGAGGCGCTCGCCGGGACACGGCACGCCGCACGCGCACGCGTGTCGCCCGCCACGGCCGCCGAGGCGGGCGTCGCGGACGGCGACGTCATCGCCGTGACCGGCCCGGCCGGAGCGGTCGAACTCCCGCTGGAGATCACCGAGATGCCCGACCGGGTGGTCTGGCTCCCGCTGAACTCCGTCGGCGGGGGCGTCGCCTCCGACACCGGGGCGCAGCCCGGATCCCTCGTCCGCATCGGCCCGGCGACGCTCGCCACCGAGGCCCCCAAGGAGGTGGAGGAATGAGCCCGTACCTCGCCGCTGAAGACCTCTCGATGTTCGGCCGCGACCCCTGGTGGCTGGTCGTCATCAAGGCGGTGTTCTGCTTCGCCTTCCTGATGGTGACCGTGCTGTTCTCCATCGTCTGGGAGCGCAAGGTCGTCGCCTGGATGCAGCTGCGCATCGGCCCCAACCGGCACGGCCCCTGGGGCATGCTCCAGTCGCTCGCCGACGGCGTGAAGCTGATGCTCAAGGAAGACATCATCGTCAAGCGTGCGGACAAGGTGGTCTACGTCCTTGCGCCGATCGTGGCGGCCATCCCGGCCTTCATGGCGATCGCGGTGATCCCCTTCGGGCCCGCCGGCAACGAGATCTCGATCTTCGGCCACCGCACCGCGATGCAGCTGACCGACCTGCCGATCGCGGTGCTCTACATCCTCGCGATCGCCTCGGTCGGCATCTACGGCATCGTCCTTGCCGGTTGGAGCTCCGGATCCACCTACCCGCTGCTCGGCGGCCTGCGCTCCTGCGCGCAGATGATCTCGTACGAGATCGCCATGGGCGCCGCGTTCGCCTCCGTGTTCCTCTACTCGGGGTCGATGTCGACGTCGACGATCGTCCAGCAGCAGCACGATCGCTGGTACATCCTGCTGCTGCCGGTCTCCTTCATCCTCTACATCGTCACGATGGTCGGCGAGACCAACCGCGCCCCCTTCGACATGCCGGAGTCCGAGGGCGACCTGGTCGGCGGTTTCAACACCGAGTACTCGTCGATCAAGTTCGCGATGTTCATGCTCGCCGAGTACGTGAACATGGTGACGGTCTCGGCCGTGTCGACGACGCTCTTCCTGGGCGGCTGGCGGGCCCCGTGGCCGATCAGCACCTTCTGGGAGGGCGCGAACCACGGCTGGTGGCCGCTGCTCTGGTTCGTGATCAAGGTCCAGCTGCTGCTGTTCTTCTTCATCTGGCTGCGCGGCACGCTCCCGCGGGTCCGCTACGACCAGCTGATGAAGCTCGGCTGGAAGGTCCTCATTCCGGTCTCCGTGACCTGGCTGATGCTCGTCGCCACCGTGCGGACCCTGAGGAACGAGAACTACGACTTCGCCGACATCGCCCTCTACGTCGGCGGCGGGATCCTGGCCCTGCTGCTCCTGTCCTTCGTCGCCGACATGTTCCGCGAGAAGGCGAAGACGGCCGAGCGGCCCGCCGAGGAACCGGCCGCCTTCGACCCGATGGCCGGCGGGTTCCCCGTACCACCGCTGCCGGGGCAGGAGCTGCCGCCGGTGCCACGGCGCCGCTCGCGCCGCGAGCGGGAGTTGATTGTCAGTGGTGGGTCGGATACTGCCAGTGACGGATCTCTGGATGGAAAGGAGGCGTCCGATGGCTGAGGAGCCCAAGGAGACCAAGTCCGGTTTCCAGAACCCCGTGGCCGGCTTCGGCGTGACCTTCAAGGCCATGTTCAAGAAGCGGCTGACCGAGCAGTACCCGGAGCAGAAGAAGACCACGGCTCCGCGCTTCCACGGACGGCACCAGCTCAACCGCCATCCGGACGGCCTGGAGAAGTGCGTCGGCTGTGAGCTGTGCGCCTGGGCCTGCCCCGCCGACGCCATTTATGTGGAGGGCGCCGACAACACCGACGAGGAGCGCTACTCGCCGGGCGAGCGATACGGCGCGGTCTACCAGATCAACTACGCCCGCTGCATCCTGTGCGGCCTGTGCATCGAGGCGTGCCCCACACGCGCGCTGACGATGACCAACGAGTACGAGCTCGCCGACTCCAGCCGCGCCAACCTCATCTACACCAAGGAGCAGCTGCTCGCCGGCCTCGAAGAGGGCATGGTCGACACGCCGCACGCGATCTACCCGGGGATGGACGAGCAGGACTACTACCGGGGCCTGGTGACGGAGGCCGCGCCCGGCACGGTACGCCAGGTCGCCCTCTCCAAGGGCGAGGTCCCGCAGGAGGCGTCCTCCACCTCCGGTGAGAGCGAACCCGCCTCGGAGAAGGTGATCGGCCGATGACCGCACAGCTCGCCGCCTACTCCACCTCCACCGGAGAGGCCTTCCAGTTCTGGGTCCTCGGCACCGTCGCGGTGATCGGCGCCCTGGGCACCGTCTTCATGAAGAGGGCCGTGCACAGTGCGCTCTGTCTCGCCGGCACCATGATCGCCCTGGCGGTGTTCTACCTCGCCAACGGCGCCTACTTCCTGGGCATCGTGCAGATCGTCGTCTACACCGGCGCGATCATGATGCTGTTCCTGTTCGTGGTGATGCTGGTCGGCGTCACCGCCGCGGACTCCCTGAAGGAAACCATCAAGGGCCAGCGCTGGCTGGCCCTCCTGTGTGGGGCCGGCTTCGGCGTCCTGCTGATCGGGGGCATCGCCAACGCCTCCCTGAAGGAGTTCAACGGCACCGGCAAGGCGAACGCGAACGGCAACGTGGAGGGCCTGGCATCCCTCATCTTCACCAAGTACGTCTTCGCCTTCGAAATCACCGGCGCCCTGCTCATCACGGCCGCCGTCGGCGCCATGGTGCTCACCCACCGCGAGCGCACCGAGCGGGCCAAGACCCAGCGCGAGCTGTCCGAGCAGCGCATCCGGGAGGGCAAGTACATTCCGCCGCTGCCGGCGCCCGGCGTGTACGCGCGGCACAACGCCGTCGACATCGCGGGCCTGCTGCCCGACGGCACCCCGTCCGAGCTCACGGTCAGCAAGACGCTGCGCGAGCGCGGTCAGGTCCGTGACGTGTCGGTTGAGGCGCTCAACGACCTGCGGGCCCTGGAAATGCGGGTCGAGGAGCGGCTGGAGCGTAAGGCGGTCGAACCGCCGCACTTCAAGCGGGCCGAGGAGGCGTCGAAGTGAACCCCGTCAACTACCTCTATCTCGCCGCTCTGTTGTTCACGATCGGCGCCACCGGCGTGCTGATCCGGCGCAACGCCATCGTGGTCTTCATGTGCATCGAGCTGATGCTGAACGCCTGCAACCTCGCGTTCGTCGCCTTCTCCCGGATGCACGGCAACCTCGACGGTCAGATCATCGCCTTCTTCACGATGGTCGTCGCCGCCGCGGAGGTCGTGGTCGGGCTCGCGATCATCGTGTCGCTGTTCCGTTCCCGCCACTCGGCCTCGGTCGACGACGCCAGCCTGATGAAGCTGTAAGGGGTCGGAAGAATCGTGGAGAACCTGATTGCGCTGCTGATCGCGGCGCCTCTGCTCGGAGCGGCCGTCCTCCTGGTCGGCGGCCGGCGGCTCGACGCCGTCGGCCACTGGCTCGGCACCCTCCTGTCGGCCGTCTCCTTCGTGATCGGCCTGGTCCTCTTCGCCGACCTGCTCGGCAAGAGCGCCGAACACCGGACCCTGATGCAGCACCTGTTCAGCTGGGTCCCGGTCGCCGGCTTCCAGGCGGACATCACCTTCCGGCTCGACCAGCTGTCGATGACCTTCGTGCTGCTGATCACCGGCGTCGGCTCCCTGATCCACCTGTACTCGGTCGGATACATGGAGCACGACGAGCGGCGCCGCCGCTTCTTCGGCTATCTGAACCTGTTCCTCGCGGCGATGCTGCTGCTCGTCCTCGCCGACAACTACCTGCTGCTGTACGTCGGCTGGGAGGGCGTCGGTCTGGCCTCCTACCTGCTGATCGGCTTCTGGCAGCACAAGCCCAGCGCGGCCACCGCCGCGAAGAAGGCCTTCTTGGTCAACCGCGTCGGCGATATGGGCCTGTCCATCGCGATCATGATGATGTTCGCGACGTTCGGGACCTTCGCCTTCGGGCCGGTTTTCAGCCACGTCGGAGACACCTCCGAGGGCAAGCTCACCGCCATCGGCCTGCTGCTGCTGCTCGCCGCCTGCGGCAAGTCCGCCCAGGTGCCGCTGCAGTCCTGGCTCGGGGACGCCATGGAGGGCCCGACCCCGGTCTCCGCCCTCATCCACGCCGCGACGATGGTGACCGCGGGCGTCTACCTGATCGTCCGCTCCGCCGCGATCTTCAACGCCGCGCCCGACGCACAGCTCGCGGTCACCATGGTCGGTGCCGTCACTCTCCTGTTCGGTGCGATCGTCGGTTGCGCGAAGGACGACATCAAGAAGGCGCTGGCCGGCTCGACGATGTCGCAGATCGGCTACATGGTGCTGGCCGCGGGCCTCGGCCCCATCGGCTACGTCTTCGCGATCATGCACCTGGTGACGCACGGCTTCTTCAAGGCCGGGCTGTTCCTCGGCGCCGGTTCCGTCATGCACGGCATGAACGACGAGGTCGATATGCGCAAGTACGGCGGCCTGCGCAAGTACATGCCGATCACCTTCGTCACCTTCGGCCTCGGCTATCTGGCCATCATCGGCTTCCCGGGCCTGTCCGGCTTCTTCTCCAAGGACAAGATCATCGAGGCCGCCTTCGCCAAGGGCGGCACCGAGGGCTGGATCCTCGGCGGCGCGGCCCTGCTGGGCGCGGCCATCACGGCGTTCTACATGACGCGCGTGATGCTGATGACGTTCTTCGGCGAGGAGCGGTGGCGGAACCAGCCGACTCCCTCGCCGGCCGAGCCCGGCGTGGAGCCGGCAGCCGAGGAGCGCGGTCGGCACGCGGAGCCGCACCCGCACGAGTCGCCCAAGGTCATGACGATCCCCATGATCGTGCTGGCCGTCGGGTCGGTCTTCGGCGGCGCGGTCTTCAGCGTCGGCGACCGCTTCCTGCACTGGCTGGAGCCCATCACCGGGCACAGCGAGGGGCACTCCCCGGTCAGTGCCTGGACGGTCACCGGCGCGACCATGGTGTGCCTGGTCATCGGCGTTGCCATCGCGTACGCGCAGTACGGCCGCAAGCCCGTCCCCGCCGTCGCCCCGCGCGGGTCGCTGCTCACTCGGGCCGCCCGGCGCGACCTGCTCCAGGACGACTTCAACCACGTCGTCCTCGTCCGCGGCGGCGAGCACCTCACGCGGTCCCTGGTGTACGTCGACCACACCCTGGTCGACGGCGTCGTCAACGGCACGGCGGCCTCGGTCGGCGGCCTGTCCGGGCGGATGCGCCGGCTGCAGAACGGCTTCGTGCGCTCCTACGCGGTCTCGATGTTCGGCGGTGCGGCACTCCTCGTCGCCGCGACCCTGCTGATGAGGGCGGTCTGATACCGATGTCCTTTCCCCTGCTGACAGTGACGGCGGTGCTCCCGGCCATCGGGGCCGTCGCCACGGCCGCCGTGCCGGCCGCGCGGCGCACCGCCGCCAAGTGGCTCGCGCTGGTCGTCTCGCTCGCCACGCTCGTGCTGGCCGGGGTCGTCCTGGTCCGCTTCGACCCGGGCGGCGCCCGCTACCAGCTCACCGAGTCCCACACCTGGATCAAGGACTTCGGGGTCAGGTACGAGCTGGGCGTGGACGGCATCGCGGTGGCGCTCATCGCGCTGACCACGCTGCTGATCCCGTTCGTGATCCTGGCGGGCTGGCACGACGCCGACCCGCTGGAGACCGGAAGCCGCCGCTGGCGGCCGACGCAGGGCTTCTTCGCCCTCATCCTGGCCGTCGAGGCGATGGTGATCATCTCCTTCGAGGCCACCGACCTCTTCCTCTTCTACATCTTCTTCGAAGCCATGCTCATCCCGATGTACTTCCTCATCGGCGGCTTCGGGGACCATGCCCACGAGCACGGCGAGGAGGCGGCGTCGACGCAGCGGTCGTACGCGGCGGTGAAGTTCCTCCTCTACAACCTGGTCGGCGGTCTGATCATGCTGGCCGCGGTGATCGGCCTCTACGTGGTCGCCGGGAACTTCTCGCTCACCGAGATCGCGCAGGCCCGGGCCAACGGTTCGCTGCACATGGCGACCAGCACCGAACGCTGGCTGTTCCTCGGCTTCTTCTTCGCCTTCGCCGTGAAGGCACCGCTGTGGCCGCTGCACACCTGGCTGCCCAACGCCATGGGGGAGGCGACCGCCCCGGTCGCCGTCCTCATCACGGCGGTCGTCGACAAGGTGGGCACCTTCGCCATGCTCCGCTTCTGCCTCCAGCTGTTCCCGGAGGCGAGCAAGTGGGCGACGCCCGTCATCCTCGTCCTGGCGCTGATCAGCATCATCTACGGGGCGCTGCTCGCGGTCGGCCAGCGGGACATCAAGCGGCTGGTGGCGTACGCGTCGATCTCGCACTTCGGCTTCATCATCATGGGCATCTTCGCGATGACCAGCCAGGGCCAGTCCGGGGCGACGCTCTACATGGTCAACCACGGGCTCTCGACGGCCGCGCTCATGCTGGTGGCCGGCTTCCTGATCTCCCGGCGCGGCTCGAGGCTCATCGCCGACTACGGAGGCGTGCAGAAGGTCGCTCCGGTGCTCGCCGGCACGTTCCTGATCGGCGGCCTGGCGACCCTGTCCCTGCCGGGTCTCGCGCCCTTCGTGAGTGAATTCCTGGTCCTGGTCGGCACGTTCACGCGCTACCCGGCGATCGGCATCATCGCCACCTTCGGCATCGTGCTCGCCGCGCTGTACACCCTCGTCCTCTACCAGAGGACGATGACGGGCCCGGTGAAGCCGGAGGTCTCCGCGATGCCGGACCTGCGGGTGCGGGAGCTGGTGGTCGTGGCCCCGCTGATCGTGCTGCTGATCTTCCTGGGCGTCTACCCGAAGCCCGTCACGGACATCGTCAACCCGGCGGTCAAGCAGACCATGTCCGACGTACACAAGACCGATCCCAAGCCCGAGGTGGAGGCGGCCAAGTGAGCACAGCAGCCATCCACAGCCTGTGGACAACCGCGGCCGATCCGATCTCGAAGATCGACGCGCCGAAGATCGAATACGGGCAGTTGTCGCCCACCCTGATCGTCGTGGGCGCGGCGATCGTCGGGGTGCTGGTCGAGGCCTTCGTCCCGCGCAAGTCCCGTTACTACGCACAGGTGTTCGTGTCCGTCGTCGCGCTCGCTGCCGCCTTCGCCGCGGTGGTCGCGCTCGCGGCGGACGGGTACGGCACGACCAAGGCGCACATCGCGGCGATGGGCGCCATCGCCGTCGACGGGCCGTCGCTGTTCCTGCAGGGCACGATCCTGCTGGCGGCCCTGGTCGGCCTGTTCACCTTCGCCGAGCGGCGCCTGGACCCGACGGCGCACGGCAACCGGGTCGACTCGTTCGCCGCGCAGGCCGCGTCCGTGCCGGGCAGCGACAGCGAAAAGGCCGCGGTGAAGGCCGGGTTCACCACCACCGAGGTCTTCCCGCTGCTGCTCTTCGCCGTCGCCGGCATGCTGGTCTTCCCCTCGGCCAACGACCTGCTGACCCTGTTCGTGGCCCTGGAAGTCTTCTCGCTGCCGCTGTACCTGCTGTGCGCCCTGGCCCGCCGCAAGCGGCTGATGTCGCAGGAGGCCGCCGTCAAGTACTTCCTGCTCGGCGCGTTCGCCTCGGCGTTCACGCTGTTCGGCATCGCGCTGCTGTACGGGTACGCCGGCTCGGTGTCGTACGCGACGATCGCGCAGGTCGTCGACGGCACGGTCCCCAACGTAGACCCGGCGCTGGCCAACACCATGGGCAACGACGCGCTGCTGCTCGTCGGCGCCGCGTTGCTCGTGATGGGCCTGCTGTTCAAGGTGGGCGCGGTGCCGTTCCACATGTGGACGCCGGACGTCTACCAAGGCGCGCCGACCCCGGTCACCGGGTTCATGGCGGCGGCCACCAAGGTGGCGGCGTTCGGTGCGCTGCTGCGGCTGCTGTACGTCGTGCTGCCGGGGATGCGCTGGGACTGGCGGCCGGTCATGTGGGCCGTCGCGATCCTCACCATGCTGGGCGGTGCGATCGTCGCGATCACGCAGACCGACATCAAGCGGCTGCTGGCGTACTCCTCGATCGCGCACGCGGGCTTCATCCTCGCGGGTGTCATCGCGACCTCGAAGGACGGTGTGTCGTCCGTCCTCTTCTACCTGGCCGCGTACTCCTTCGTGACGATTGGGGCGTTCGCCGTGGTGACGCTGGTGCGCGACGCGGGCGGCGAGGCGACGCACCTGTCCAAATGGGCCGGCCTGGGCCGCCGTTCGCCGCTGGTGGCAGCCGTGTTCGCGGTGTTCCTGCTGGCCTTCGCGGGCATTCCGCTGACCTCCGGATTCGCCGGGAAGTTCGCCGTGTTCAAGGCGGCTGCGGAGGGCGGCGCGGCCCCGCTGGTCGTGATCGGTGTGATCTCGTCCGCGATCGCCGCGTTCTTCTACATCCGCGTGATCGTGCTGATGTTCTTCAGCGAACCGCGGCCGGAGGGGCCGACGGTGGCCGTGCCGTCGCCGCTGACGATGACCGCGATCGGGCTCGGCGTGGTGGTCACGCTGGTGCTCGGTGTGGCGCCGCAGTACTTCCTCGACCTGGCGAGCCAGGCGGGGGTCTTCGTCCGCTGAGCGGCCCTGCCCGTACGCGGCGGCCCGGTTCCCCTCATGCGGGGAGCCAGGCCGCCGGTGCTTCATGCGGTACAGGTCGTGCAGGTCACTCGCCGTCTCCCCCGCGCGGTTTGATCATGGTGAGATCCAGGTCGACCGGGAACGGGGCGGCCAGCTTCATCCGCTCGCGGAAGATGCCCACGCTGGTGTAGGTACCCGTCGTCGGCTCCAGTTCGAAGGCGTGCACCACGGCGAGGCCCTTCTCGTTCTCGACCCGCCCGTAGTGGGAGATCTTCGCCCGGGCGTACTTCAGCGGCTTGGTCTCGCGGTCCCGGGACACCGAGTCGGCCGAGACGACCTCGATGGCCAGCACGACGGCCTCTGCCGGGAACCGGGTCTGCTCCGGGTCCTCCACCACGTCTGCGCGGACCACGACCACGTCCGGTTCGGGACGGTTCTGGCGGTCGATGTCGATGGTGAACTCGCGGATGACCTCGAAGTCCGCCGGCGCCAGGGACTGGAGTTGCCAGGTGAAGAAGTCGACAGCGCGTGAGTGGAAAAGTCTGCGGACTCTCGAAGACCAGGCTCCCGTCGATCAGTTCCGTGTGCGGAGGCAGATTCGGAAGCCGGTCCAGGTCGTCGGCGGTCCAGCCGCCCTCCGGCGGGATCGGCCAGCTGGGTGTGGACGCCTTCGGTGCGACGCTCATCAGTGCTCCCACGGGACGGAGTCTCGCCGGTCCATTCAGACTATCGGCCGGAAACGGGCAGGTCTCCCGCGTACGTGTGAACGACTGTCGTGTCCTTGACCCGGCTCGCCCGGGGGCCGGCCTGTGGATAACTCCCGGGGCTGTCGGCGCGGACCCCTATCGTGGTGGCAGTGGTCGAGGGACGACGTACGGGGGACACGACGATGGGCGGGACGGGCGGTATCACCGAGATGCCAGTGACGGAGAACGAGGCGCTGGCCACGCTGCGCCGGGTCTTCGGGTACGAGGCCTTCCGGGGCGAGCAGCAAGCGGTCATCGAGCATGTGGTGGCGGGCGGCGACGCCGTCGTCCTCATGCCGACCGGTGGTGGCAAGTCTCTGTGCTACCAGATCCCGGCCCTGGTCAGACCCGGTACGGGCATCGTGGTCTCCCCGCTCATTGCGCTGATGCAGGACCAGGTGGACGCGCTGCAGGCGCTGGGCGTGCGCGCCGGGTTCATCAACTCCACGCAGGACTTCGACGAGCGGCGCGTGGTGGAGGCGGAGTTCCTGGCGGGCGAGCTCGACCTGCTCTATCTGGCGCCCGAGCGCCTGCGCGTGGAGGCCACGCTCGACTTGCTGTCCCGCGGCAAGATCGCGGTCTTCGCGATCGATGAGGCGCACTGCGTGTCCCAGTGGGGCCACGACTTCCGCCCCGACTACCTGGCCCTGTCGCTGCTCGGCGAGCGCTGGCCGGACGTGCCGCGGATCGCGCTCACGGCGACCGCCACGCGTGCGACGCACCAGGAGATCACCCAGCGGCTGAACATGCCGCGGGCCCGGCACTTCGTGGCGAGTTTCGACCGGCCCAACATCCAGTACCGGATCGTGCCGAAGACCGACCCCAAGAAGCAGCTGCTGACCTTCCTGCGCGAGGAGCACGCCGGGGACGCGGGCATCGTGTACTGCCTCTCGCGCAACTCGGTGGAGAAGACGGCGGAATTCCTGACCCGCAACGGCATCGAGGCGGTCCCCTACCACGCGGGCCTAGACGCGGGCACGCGCGCGGCACACCAGTCCCGCTTCCTGCGCGAGGACGGCCTGGTCGTGGTCGCCACGATCGCCTTCGGAATGGGCATCGACAAGCCGGACGTGCGCTTCGTCGCCCACCTGGACCTGCCGAAGTCGGTCGAGGGCTACTACCAGGAGACCGGGCGGGCCGGGCGCGACGGCCTGCCGTCCACGGCATGGATGGCGTACGGGCTGAACGACGTCGTACAGCAGCGCAAGCTGATCCAGTCCGGCGAGGGCGACGAGGCGTTCCGCCGCCGGGCCGCCGCTCACCTGGACGCGATGCTCGCGCTGTGCGAGACGGTCCAGTGCCGCCGCGGCCAGCTGCTCGCCTACTTCGGGCAGGACCCGGACCCGGCGGGCTGCGGCAACTGCGACACGTGTCTGACCCCACCCGAGACCTGGGACGGCACGGTCGCGGCGCAGAAGGTGCTGTCGACGGTGGTACGGCTGCAGCGGGAGCGGGGACAGAAGTTCGGCGCGGGCCAGATCATCGACATCCTGCTCGGAAAGCGCACGGGCAGGGTGATTCAGTTCGACCACGACCAGCTGTCCGTGTTCGGCATCGGCGAGGAGCTGACCGAGGGCGAATGGCGGGGCGTCGTACGGCAGTTGCTGGCGCAGGGGCTGCTCGCGGTCGAGGGCGAGTACGGCACGCTGGCGCTGACCGACGCGAGCGCCTCGGTGCTGCGGCGCGAGCGGGAGGTGCCGTTGCGCAAGGAGCCGAAGAAGCCGGTGACCTCGCGGCCGGCCTCGTCGTCCGCGGCGGCCTCGGGCCGGGCCAAGCCCAAGGCCGCGGCGGCCGAACTGCCCGAGGAACTGCTGTCTGCCTTCGAGGCCCTGCGCGCCTGGCGCGCCGAACAGGCTCGCGAGCAGGGCGTCCCGGCCTACGTCATCTTCCACGACGCCACCCTCCGGGAGATCGTCACGGTCTGGCCGACGTCGGTGGCGCAACTGGGCACGGTCAGCGGCGTCGGGGAGAAGAAGCTGGCGACGTACGGGGAGGGGGTGCTCCGGGTCCTCGGGACGCTCGGCGGGCCGTCCGGGGACGGACCGGCGCAGGCGACCGGCGACACACCGGACGCGGCAGCGGAAGAGGACTGGCCGGACATGGACACGGACACGGAGCCGGAGCCGGAGCCGGACGACTGGATATGACCGGCGACGGGCGGCCGGGCATGACCGGCGGGCGGTCGCGGCCCGTGGCCCCCGGAGCGGAAATCACGGGCGCGGTCCGGGAGCAGTCACCGTCACAGGCCGCGTGACGCGTACGCCCTGACGTCCGCGTCCGAGTCCGTCGTGACCGTGGCGAGAGCGGCGCGGGCGGCTTCCGAGGCGGTGTGCCGGGCCAGGGCCAGGACGGCTGCCTTGCGGACGTCCGCGTTGGGGTCGGCGAGGGCCTTAGCCAGGGCCGGTACGGCGACCTCGGCGTCCGCGGCGGACAGGGCGGTCGCGGCGCCGGAACGGACCTGCCAGGCGGAGTCGCCCAGAGCCGCCACGGCGCGCTCGGTCAGCGCGGCCGGGCCGCCCGCGGAGGCCAGCGCCTCGAACGCGGCGCCGCGGACCAGGGGATCCGCATCCCCGGTCAACCGGTCCAGGGCGGTCTCGGTCAGACGCACGCCGCGGAGGTTGGCCAGCGCCTTGGCCACCGCGACGCGGACCTCGCGGGACGGATCGCCGGCCGCACGCGCCAGCGGTTCGGCGGCGTCGACCGAGACGAGGGCGCGTACGGCCTCGATGCGGACGGCGGTGTCGGCGTCGGCGAGGGCGCCGGCGAACAGTTCGGTGTCGCCGAGACGCAGGGCGCGCAGCACGTCGAGCGCGGCCGCCCGCACCACCGCGTCCGGTGCGGCCAGGGCCTCGGTGAGGCCGTCGCGCAGGGCCGGGTCGGGCGGCAGCGTCTCGACCAGTTCGCGCAGTGAGGCCGCTGCCGCGGCGCGGACGTCGCCGTGCGGGTCGTGGAGGGCGGCGGCGAGGGCGGGGCCGGTCCCGGCCGGCACGGTCTCGGTGAGCACGCCCACCGCGGCCCGCCGGACGTTGGCGTCCGGGTCGGTCAAGTAGGGGTGGAGAACGGCCAGTTCGGGCTCGTCGTCGGCCAGGGCGACCAGCTCCAGCAGCCGCGCGGAGGCGCCCGCGTCCCGGATCACCGAGACCCCCGCCGCGCCCAAACCGGCGGGGCCGGGCGCGCGGGTACCGCCGAGCGGCGCGACCGCCGCGTCGCGCGACCCGGCGGTCGCCACGTCCTCGGCGTGGACCTCGCCCAGGTGCCGGGAGGGACCGCCCACGGGGGCGAAGCCCTCCACCGGGACCAGATACGGAGCCACGGGACGGGCCGTGAACTCCATCGCACCGGAGGGGGACTTGTGCAGATCGAGATGGTGGAACCAGGACGCGTCGTGGCGATGGGGATGGTCGAGGCGGTCGTGGTAGAGGCCCCAGCGGGACTCCGTGCGGGCCAGGGAGGCGCGGGCGGCCATCTCCGCGCAGTCGCGGATGAAGGTGACCTCCGCGCAGCGCATCAGCTCGTGCGGAGTGCGGGCGCCCATCGAGGCGATGTCGGCGCGCATCCGCTCGAAGGCTTCCAGCGCCAGGGACAGCCGGGCGCCGGACTTCGGCGGGGCCACGTAGTCGTTCACGAAGCGGCGCAGCTTGTACTCGACCTGGGTCTGCGGCGGGCCGTCCGGGTTGCGCAGAGGGCGGTAGATCAGCTCGTGCGCCTCGCGCAGCTGGTCGTCGGGCAGCTCGCCCTCGTAGGCGTGGTACTGGGCCGCGTCCTCACCCGCCAGCTCGCCGTAGACGAACGCGCCGATCATGTAGTTGTGCGGGACGCAGGCCAGGTCACCGGCGGCGTACAGCCGGGGGACGGTCGTACGGGCGTGGTCGTCGACCCGGACGCCCGAGGCGAGTTGCAGGTGTGGCCGTCGTGGAGGGCGTTGAGTTCCTTCTCGAAGTAGCCCAGGGAGCGGAGGAGGGTTCCGGCGGTGACGGTGTTGATGGTCTTGGACTGGTAGCCGACGGTGACCGTGACGGTGGAGCCGTCGCCTCCGGCCGCCGCGTGGCCGCCGCAGGCGGACAAGGGGAGGAGCAGAGCGATCGTGCTCAGGGCAACTGTCGTGCGCTTCATGGGGTGTTGGTGCCTCTCACCGGAGCAGATAGGGCATGTTGACCGTGACGGCTCCGGTGGGACAGCGGGCCGCGCACGGGCCGCAGTACCAGCACTCGTCGACGTGCATGTAGGCCTTGCCGCTGCTCTCGTCGATCGCGAGCAAGTCCAGCGGGCACATGTCCACGCAGAACGTGCAGCCGTCGATGCACTTCGACTCGTCGATGGTCACGGGCACGTCGGCCCGCTGGGGCGCCAAGGGCATGGCGGTCTCCAGGGAGGTCGTACGTAAGAGAGGGGGAGGGCGGGTCAGAGGGAGCGGTGCAGCAGGCCGCTCATGGTGATGCGGTCGCCGCGGAAGCGGATGAACTCCAGGTCGACCGGGCGGCCGTCGGCGAGGTGCGTGAGGCGTTCCAGCATCAGGACGGCCGCGCCGCGCGGGGCCTCGAGTACGGCGGCGGAGTGGGTGTCCGCGTTCACCGCCTCCAGGGTGATCTCGGCGTGGCCGAGCCGCTGGCCGGTGACGGCCTCCAGGAGGCGGAAGACGTCGGTGTTCTCCAGGTCGGCGCCGAGCAGGGCGGTGCCGATGTCGAGCGGGATGTAGGTCAGGTCGAGGGAGAGCGGCAGGCCGCCCAGACGGCGCAGCCGTTCGATGTAGAGGACGTCTGTGCCCGGTGGGGACGCGGAGGCGTTCGGCGACCGGGGCGGGGGCGGGGCCCATGGTGCGGATCTCGTTGGTGACGCGGCCGTGTTCGCGGAGGGTTTCCGCGAGGCCCATCAGACGGTCGAGCCCGTGCGGGTACTTCTGGGCGACGACCACTGTGCCCACGCCCGGGAGGCGTTCCACGAGGCCTTCGGCGCGGAGCAGGTCGAGGGCCTGGCGGACGGTGTTGCGGGAGGCGGCGAGGGTGGACTCGTGGGGGAGTGTGCCGGGGAAGGCGCCGGTGAGGAGCTGGTGGCGGAGCAGGTCGGCGAGCTGCCGGGCCCGGTCGGCGCGCAGTCGGCGCCGGGCCCGGTGGGCGGCGACGGTGGTCGCGGCGCCTTGGGCGGCGTGGTCCCGGATGTGGTCGGTGGGCGGCATGTTTCGGACGATACCGACGGCGGCGGGGGAGTGGTGTTGCTGGAGTGTTGCGCCAGGTTTTGAGCCGGGCAAGGAGACGCTGACCTGGGGTTTCTTGGTGCCGGCTGGGAAGATCTGCCAGTGCCGGTCGGTATCGGTCGGTCCGTCTGGGGCCCCTGCTCGAAGAGCTTGGGGGAGTTCGAGGACGAGACTGTTCAGGCCGAGGCGGGGGTCCGGTGGCGCCGGCATCCCGCTTCGGCCTGAAGCGGGGTCTGGTGGCGGCAGCTCCCAGGCGGTCAGCTCAACGCCGTCAGCCCGGGAGCGAACGTGATCAGCAGCGGGAGCAACGGCACCAGCGCCGCCACCGACGTCGTAAGGGCCCGGTGCCGGCGGCCCAGGCGCGGCGGGGGTTCCAGGAGGCGGTCCACGCGCTCGCCGAGCAGGCGGTGGCTGGAGGCGCAGGAGAGGACCCCGCGGTGTTGGTTGAGCTCGATCAGGGCCAGGGCCGTGGTGAGGTTGCCATGGCGGCGGGAGGCCGTGTCGTCCGCGGCCAGTTCGACCAGGCGGTGGGTCTGGTCGCAGAAGTGGGCGAACAGCGGGACGCGCGGAAAGCCGGTCGCCAGCGCGGTCGACAGATGCAGCAGCCAGTCGTGGTGGGCGCGGGCGTGACCGCGTTCGTGGGCGAGGACGGCGTCGAGCTGGTGACCGGTGAGGCGGTGCAGGGCGCCCGTGGTGACGATGAGCTGGGGCGGGTGACCGGGCAGCCACCAGGCGTCGGGGTACTCGTCCTCCAGCACCAGCAGGGGGCCGCGGGCCGCCGGCAGGCCCGCGGGCAGGTCGGGGGCGCGTTCGCGCAGGTGCGCGCGGGTCTGGCCGCGGCGCCGGCGCGCCTCGGCGAGCTCGCGGGCGAGCATCGCGGTGGTCCAGGTGGCCCCGCACGCCAGCAGCAGGGTGAGGGCGGCGGCCCAGGGCGGGGAGGCCGAGAGGTCGTACGCGGCGGTCACGGCGGGCGGCGCGGGGGCGAAGACCCGGTCGCGTACGGTGTGGAAGACGGCCGCGGCACCCAGCACGAGGGCGGCGAGGCAGCACAGCAGGACGGTGGCGACCAGGCACTGCCACACCCACAGCGCGACGACGGGTTCCCGCTCGGGCCACACGGCCCGGGTCAGCGCGCGGGGGACTGGCACGGCGGCCGTCACGGCGACGACGCTCAGCAGGAGCAGGCAGACGGTCATGCCACGGACTCCGGATCCTGATCGGAGGTGGGCGGGTGTCGGGGTCTTGCTGTGGGGCGGTCGACGCGGCGCGCGCACGGCCTGCCGCCAGTATGACGGCGGCAGGGGGCGGGAGTCAGGGCTCGGCGGCAACCAACCATCGGGCACACCAGCCACGCCAGCCACACCAGCCAGCCACGCCAGCCACACCAGCCACACGGTCACACGGCCGCACAGCCACACAAAATCCCGCCCACGGCCGGCCTCCGCCCGCATCCCGCGAGCCTCCGTCTCACCACGCATGCGGGTCTGCCTCAGCACCTACGCGGGCTGCCGCGGCACCTACGCGCACCTCCGCCCGTCACCCGGCCACGATCCTCCGCCCGTCACCCGGCCACGATCCTCCGCCCGTCACCCGGCCACGATCCTCCGCCCGTCACCCGGCCACGAGCCCCCGCCCGTCACCCCGCCACGATCCGCCCGGTGACCTCCCCGAGCCCCACCCGCATACCGTCCGCTCCCGGGGCCCAGGCCGACAGCGTCACCACGTCCCCGTCCTCCAGGAAGGTCCGCTTGCCGTCCGGGAGGTCGAGCGGGTCCCGCCCGTTCCAGGTCAGCTCCAGCAGCGAGCCCCGCTGGGCCGGCTCCGGCCCGCTGACCGTCCCCGACCCGTACAGGTCGCCCGTGCGCAGCGAGGCGCCGTTGACCGTCATGTGGGCCAACTGCTGCGCGGCCGTCCAGTACATGGTGGAGAAGGGCGGCTCGGACACCACGTGTCCGTTGACCGCGATGGAGATCCGCAGGTCGTAGCCGCCGGGCTCCTCCTCCGTGTCGTCCAGGTAGGGCAGCAGCGGGTGCGTCCGCTGCGGTGGCGCCACCCGCGCTTCCTCCAGCGCGTCCAGCGGGGTGATCCACGCCGACACCGACGTGGCGAAGGACTTGCCGAGGAACGGGCCGAGAGGGACGTACTCCCAGGCCTGGATGTCGCGCGCCGACCAGTCGTTCAGCAGGCACAGCCCGAAGACGTGCTCCCGGAAGTCGCCCAGCGGTACCGGCGTGCCCAGCCGGGAGGGCACGCCCACCACGAAGCCGACCTCCCCCTCGAAGTCGAGCCGGACGGACGGGCCGAAGACCGGCGCCGGGTCCGTGGGCGCCCTGCGCTGCCCCGAGGGCCGCACGACGTCGGTCCCCGACACCACCACCGTCCCCGAGCGGCCGTGGTAGCCGATCGGCAGGTGCTTCCAGTTGGGGGTCAGCGAGTCCTCGGCGTCCGGGCGGAAGATCTGCCCGACGTTCCGGGCGTGGTTCTCGGAGGCGTAGAAGTCGACGTAGTCCGCGACCTCGAAGGGCAGGTGCAGGGTCACCGAGGACAGGGGATGCAGGAACGGCGCGACGGTCTCCTGGTGGGACGGCACCGTGACCCATGCCGTCAGCGCCCGCCGGACGTCCGACCACGCCGTGCGGCCCGCGGCCAGCAGGGGGTTCAGGGACGGCCGTGCGAGCAGGGCGGCGTACGGCGAGCCGAGGGCCCGTGCCGCCGCGCCCGCGTCGAGGACGTGGTCGCCGAGGCGGACCCCGACGGTCCGTTCCTCGGACCCGGCGCGGGAGAAGACGCCGTAGGGAAGGTTGTGCGGACCGAAGGGGTCGCCCTCGGGGGCCTCGAAGGGGGGCATGGGGTACTGCCTCTCTTTCGTGCAGCCGGGCACGGGACGCCTGCCGTGCGCGCCGTGCGTTCCATGTGGTCGCGCCACACGTTACGGGTGCGTTGGCTGTCTTGGGCAGTGTCTAAAGAGTTTGCAATGTCCGAATTGGGGTTGTGGGAGGGTTCAATTCCGGCTTAGCGTCCTTTGGGGGACGCGGACGGGGTGGGTCCGCTCCGTAGGGGGGACACGTGGGGGGACCCGTGGCCAGGAATGCCGTCAGTGTGCCTTTCCGGGCGGACCGTGACGTGCCGGGCCTGATCGTGAAGTTCGGCGACTACCCGCTGCACCACGGCGGCGTGGGCGCGATCCGCAGCCTGGGCCGTCTGGGCGTCCCCATGTATGCGATCACCGAGGACCGTTACACACCCGCGGCCTCCTCCCGCTACCTCAGGCGAGCGTTCGTCTGGCCGACGAGGGGCACGGAGGAGCCGGACCACCTGGTGGAGGGCATGCTGCGCATCGGCCGCCGCATCGGCCGGCCCACCGTCCTCATCCCCACCGACGAGGAGGCCGCCGTTCTGATCGCGGAGCACCAGGACGAACTCAAGGGCCACTTCCTCTTCCCGCGCGTCGCCCCCGACCTCCCGCGCCGCCTGGCCAGCAAGCAGGGTCTGCACGAACTGTGCGTGGAGCACGGCATCCCGAGCCCCGCGGCCGCGTTCCCGCAGTCGTACGACGACGTCGCCGCGTTCGCCGACCAGGCCCGCTTTCCGGTGGTGGCCAAGAACCGCGAGGCCTTCGTACGGCGCAGCCGGCCCGCCGTGAACGGCACGACGAAGATCACCACCCGCGAGGGTCTGCTCATGCTCGCCCGCGACTGGGGCGAGCAGCCAGGAGTGATCCTCCAGGAGTACCTGCCGCGGGAGGTGGCCGAGGACTGGATCGTGCACGCCTACTTCGACGCGGACTCCATCCCTCTCGCGATGTTCACCGGCGTCAAGGTCCGCTCCTGGCCACCGCACGCGGGCATGACGGCGAACGCGTACGTCGTCGACAACCCGGAACTCGCCGACCTCGCCGCGCGTTTCATCAAACAGATCGGCTTCAGCGGTGTCATCGACCTCGACCTGCGCTTCGACCGGCGCGACGGACAGTACAAGCTCCTCGACTTCAACCCGCGCATGGGCGCCCAGTTCCGGCTCTTCGAGAACGAGTCGGGGGTGGACGTCGTCCGCGCCATGCATCTCGATCTGACCGGGCGCCCCGTTCCGGAGGGGGAACAGCGGTCCGGTCACCGCTACATCGTGGAGAACATCGACCTGCCCGCCCTCCTCGCCTACCGCCGCAGCGGCTATACGACGCCGCACGCGCCGGCCCGGGCGAGCGGGACGGAGCTGGCCTGGCTCGCGGGTGACGACCCACTGCCGTTCTTCACGATGCTCGCGCGCTTCGTGCGGCCGGGCGCGAAGCACCTCTATCAGCTGTGGCGGACCAACCGCCGCGGCAGCACGACCGGTTCGGGCAGCTGACTCGACTGCCGACTCGACTGTCCACTCGACTGTCGACTCGACTGCCGATAACTGCCGATGACTGCCGACTCCACTGCCACGAGCCGGCGGCACGACCAGTTCGGCAGCCGGTCCCGCTGCCCGAGCCGGCCTACGAAGTGACGAACAGTACGTCCTGGGGAGGGACTTCGTGAACCAACCGGTAGCAGTCATCGGTGCAGGGCCGTTCGGCCTGTCCACCGCCGCGCATCTGCGAGCGCGCGGCATCCCGGTCCGCGTCTTCGGCGAGCCCATGGTCAGCTGGCGCGACCACATGCCCGCCGGAATGCTCCTGAAGTCGACCCCGGTCGCCTCCGCCATCGACGCCCCGCAGCGCGGCCACACGCTCGCCGACTACTGCGACGCGGCGGGCATCAAGCGGCTGGTGACGGACGAGGACATCATCCCGGTCGAGACCTTCCTCGCCTACGGCGAGTGGTTCCAGCAGAAGCTGGTGCCCGAGCTGGAGCGGGTGCGGGTGGTGTCGGTCGACCGGCGGCCGGGCGGCGGATTCGAGCTGAAGCTGGACTCCGGCGAGCAGTTCACGGCCCGGGCGGTCGTGGTGGCGACGGGTCTGTCGGGCCTGGCGCACCTGCCTTTGGAGCTGGCCGGGGCGGTGCCCGACGGCCCGACCCCCACGGGCCCGGTCTCCCACAGCTCCCAGCACCACGACCTGGCCAGGTTCGCCGGCAAGGAACTCATCGTCGTCGGCGCGGGACAGTCCGCGCTGGAGACGGCGGTGCTCGCGGCGGAGGCCGGCGCCCGGGTGCGGGTGGTGTCGCGGGGCCGCGGCAAGGTCGCCTTCGGCGCCCCGCCGTGGGACCAGCCGAAGCTGCGTCCCGAGTCGCCCTTCGGCCGCGCCTGGTCGCTGTGGGCGCTGAGCTACTACCCGCACCCCTACCGCTACCTGCCGGCCCGGACCCGCCACTACCTGGTCCGCCGCGTCCTCGGCCCGCTCGGCGCGTGGTGGCTGCGCGAGCGCTTCGAGGGCAGGGTGCCGGTCCACGAGGTGACCCGCATCGCCCGCGCCGAGGCCACGGACGGCCGCCCGGCGCTCACCGTGCAGACCCTCGGCGGCAGCACCCAGGAACTGGCCGCCGACCATGTCATCGCGGCGACCGGCTACCGCGTCGACATCGCGGCGATGGACTTCCTCGGCCACGAGCTGCGCACCGAACTCGCGGTGAGCCGCGGCGCCCCGAAGCTCGGCGCGGGCTACGTCTCCTCGGTTCCCGGTCTGTACTTCACGGGCCTGCCCGCGGCCGCCTCGTACGGCCCGGTGATGCGCTTCGTGTGCGGCACGGAGTTCGCCTCCCCGAGGCTGGCCAAACACCTGGCGGCGGCGCACGGCTGAGAAGTTTTTCCCGGCCGGCCGTCACATCTCGCGCCCCGGCTCCGTCAGTGCAGTGAGAGCAACACCCCGCTGATCACTGACACAGGAGGCACCACCATGCAGGCTCGGATGAAGAACCCGGCGTACGTCCTGCCCACCGCCATGAAGGGCATCGGCAGCATCATCCAGGCGATCGGTGAGGGCGGCCTCCCCCAGGAGCTGGCGGAGATCGTCGGGCTGCGCGCCAGCCAGATCAACGGCTGCAGCGCGTGCGTGCACGGGCACACGGTGAACCTGCGCAAGGCCGGGGCGAACGAGGAGCGCATCGCGGCCGTGGCCGCCTGGCGCGAGGCGCCCTGCTTCACGGACGCCGAGCGTGCCGCGCTGCAGCTGGCCGAGCGGATGACCCGCCTCGCCGACCGGTCGGAGGAGGCGGTGCCCGACGCCCTGTGGGACGAGGTGGCCGACCACTTCGACGAGAAGGAGCTGTCTGCGCTGCTCCTCGTGATCTCGCTCACCAACATGTTCAACCGGCTCAACACCACCATCAAGGAGCCCGCGGGCACCACCTGGTGAAGAGCCGGAGTACGAAAGGCAGTTGCGGGGGACGCGGCCGGGACAGCGGTGTACGCCGCTGTCGTCCGGTTCCCGTCGGGCCGGTGGGGCGGGTCCGTATTCTCTGATCATGGCCGCTCCCCTCGCATATGCCCTCATCGCCACTGACCTGGACGGAACGCTGCTGCGCGGCGACGACACCCTGTCCGAACGGTCCCTCGCCGCGCTCGCGCGGGTGGCGGCGGCCGGTGCCCGGCACCTCGTGGTGACCGGACGGCCGGCGCCGAGGGTGCGGCCGCTGCTCGACGACCTGGGCAGCACGGGGCTCGCGGTGTGCGGTCAGGGCGCGCAGCTGTACGACGCCGGGGCGGACCGTCTGCTGTGGTCGGTCACCCTGGACCGGGAGCTGGCCGAGACCGCGCTCGGCAAGATCGAGGCCGAGGTGGGGCAGGTCTACGCCGCGGTCGACCAGGACGGGGTGGACGGGCTCACGCTCATCGAGCCGGGGTACCTCATGCCGCACCCCACCCTGCCCGCCGTACGGGTCGAACGGCGCGACGACCTGTGGTGCGCGCCCATCAGCAAGGTGCTGCTGCGCCATCCCACCCTGTCCGACGACGAGTTGGCGACGGCGGCCCGGAACGTGGTCGGTTCCCTCGCGACGGTCACCATGTCGGGCCCGGGGACCGTCGAACTTCAGCCATGCGGCATCACCAAGGCGACGGGGCTGGCGCTGGCCGCAGAACACCTGGGGC
Organism: Streptomyces sp. NPDC005202; assembly: GCF_040608235.1. Classification (NCBI taxonomy): domain Bacteria; kingdom Bacillati; phylum Actinomycetota; class Actinomycetes; order Kitasatosporales; family Streptomycetaceae; genus Streptomyces; species Streptomyces sp. NPDC005202. Next base: position 84,160 of record NZ_JBEXHW010000004.1, read on the forward strand.
TGAGCCGCGAACACGCCCTCGCCTTCGGCGACATGCCGAACGACATCCCCATGTTCCAGTGGGCCGCCCGCGGCGTCGCCATGGCCAACGCCCACCCCGAACTCAAGGCGGTGGCCGACGAGGTCACCTTGTCGAACGAGGACGACGGCATCGCCGTCGTCCTCGAGCGGTTGTTCCCGGGCCGGTAGGCGCCAGGAGGAGGCATCAGGGGGCGCGCCGTACGTCAGTACGCCGCGTCCGGGGGCGCACCGTAGGTCAGTACGCCGTGTCCGGGGCGCGCCCAGGTCAGTACGCGCCGAAGACGTTGTCGATCGAGCCGTACCGCGCGGCCGCGTAGTTGCAGGCGGCCGTGATGTTGGCGACCGGGTCGTAGATGTCGTACGACGTGCCGGGCACGTGGTAGGCCCTGAACGTCGGGTCGATGACCTGGAGCAGGCCCTTGGACGGGATGCCCGCGCGGGCGTTGGAGTCCCAGAGGTTGATGGCCCGCGGGTTGCCCGACGACTCGCGCATGATGTTGCGGTAGATGCCGTTGTACGTCCCCGGGATGCCCCTCTGCGCCATGATCGCCAGCGACGCCCGGATCCACCCGTCGAGGTTGTTCGGGTACGAGACCGCGGTCGCGGCGGTCGTGGTGGACGTCGTGGTGGCCGCGGAGGCGCTGGTCGCACCGATCAGCGGGAGGGCGAGGACGGCGGCACCCGTGCCGGCGACGGCGAGGGTGCGGGCGAGACGAGCGGTGCGGGCACGGCGGGGCTGAGCCTTGACGGGCATGGCAGATTCCTCTCCGTCGCCTGCGAGGTGAGCTGTCGGGTTCGGGCTGGGAGGTGCCCGGCCGCGCCCGGAAGAGCGCGACTTCACCCCAAGCCGTTCCGGCGCGACGTACGACGTGGGACGTACGACGTGCGGATCGGCGACTTACCTGGGTCCCCCGCTCCTGCCGTGAGTGGTTCGGTCGACGGGTTCCGGGCGGCGGCAGGATTCGGCGTCCGCCCGACGGCCGGGAACGTATGCGAGAGCACATGTCCGAAACAAGTGCCGGAGTCACACATCGCCCTAGTTGACCTTGATGTGAGGCGTATAAGACGCTTGATCCTTTGCGGTTGCCAAGCCTCAACTCGCTTGCAGGGGAAGGGGAAACGAGGGTGAGGGGGTGCAGGACATCGGCGGCTGACCGTGACTCAATTCACTGTTTGAGCGGCCGAAGGGCATTCAAGACCAAGGGGAATTCAATCCCCAATAGGGGTGAATCGGGCACCCGCAGTCCGGTGAAGCGGGCACCCCCGGGGTGCGCGTGATGGTCGCCACGTCGACGGAGGGCCGGGTCGGCTCGCCGGCCCGGTGGTGGGCGGGCGGCGTGTCGCGACGCTGATCGTCCCGTAGCCCGTTCGGATGCCCTGTGGGTCGTTTCACAGAAGAATGGCGTACGGATGTATGGGGGAGCGCAGAGCGAACAGGAGGGGTAAGTCAATAGATATGCGTTCTTATCAGATGATCAAAAACATACCGGGCGTGATCCGATACCGCCTGGCCTGTATCGGTGGGCGTTATCGGTGATCGAAACGTGACCGGATACGCTGACTCGAGTGATGGCAGCGACCTATCGACAAACCGTGTAACCGCCAGCAGACACCAGCAGACAGGAGACCCCTCGTGACCGTCGTCGGGCCGTTCGGGCTGAGCGTGCGGGACCAGGCTCTCGAAGCCGATGTCCAGGCCGGGTTGGCGGCTGTCGAGGAAGGGTTGCTCGAAGCCACCAAGAGCGAGGTTCCCTTCATCACGGAGGCCGCGCAGCACCTCGTACGGGCGGGCGGGAAGCGGTTTCGGCCGCTGCTCGTGATGCTCGCTGCGCAGTTCGGGGACCCGTACGCGCCGGGGGTCGTGCCGTCGGCCGTGGTCGTGGAGCTGACGCACCTGGCCACGCTGTACCACGACGACGTGATGGACGAGGCTGCGGTGCGGCGCGGGGTGCCCAGCGCGAACACCCGCTGGGGGAACTCGGTCGCGGTCCTCACCGGGGACTTCCTCTTCGCCCGGGCCTCGCAGATCCTCGCCGACCTCGGCCCCGAGGCCGTGCGGGTGCAGGCCGTGGCGTTCGAGCGGCTGGTCACCGGGCAGATCCTGGAGACGGCGGGGCCGACGGACGGGCGCGATCCGGTCGAGCACTACCTGGACGTGCTGGGCGGCAAGACGGGGTCGCTGGTGGCGGTGTCGTGCCGGTTCGGGGCGATGATGTCCGGGGCTGACGAGACGGTCGTGGACGTACTGACGCAGTACGGCGAGCGGCTGGGGGTCGCCTTCCAGCTCGCGGACGACGTGCTGGACATCGCTTCCGACTCGCACGAGTCCGGGAAGACGCCGGGGACGGATCTCCGGGAGGGGATCGCGACGCTTCCGGTGCTGCGGCTGCGGGAGCGGGCGGCACGGCTGGGGCTGGCCGAGGACATCGCGCTGTGCGAGCTGCTGGACTCCGACCTGAGTGACGACGTGCGGCACGCGGAGGCGCTGGCGGCGCTGCGGGTGCACCCGGCGTTGGAGCAGGCGCGGAGGGACACCGTGCGGTATGCGGAGGAGGCGCGGGCTGCGCTGGCGCCGCTGCGGGAGTGCGACGCGAAGAGGGCGCTGATGGAGCTGTGCGATGCGGTGGTGCACCGGGCGGGCTGACCCGCCTTCGTTGACCCGCCTTCTTCCACCTCGCCTTCTTCCACCTCGCCTTCTTCCACCTCGCCTTCGTTCACCCCGCCTTCGTCCACCCCGCCTTCGTTCACCCGCCCGGGCCGACTCGCTCGGGTGAGGAGCGAGCCACCGCTGCATGTGATATGGCTCACATGATTGGACTGAGTCCAATCTAAGATCGCCTCCGTACTCATGCCCAGAAGCTGACGCAGGGGGCGTCGGCCAAGATACGGGGAGAAAAAAGAACATGGGCATGAACACGACGTTCTCGAAGCGCCGTAAGAGCCTGATCGTCACCGGTGTCGCCGTGGCCGCCGCGGTGGGGGTCGCCGGAGCGGCGATTCCGGCGTTCGCTGCCGGGAACCAGGGGATGGGCCACGCCGACCACGTGGGCCACGCCGACCACGTGGGCCACGCCGACCACGTGGGCCAGGCTGGAACCGTCCTTGCAGCCGGTCTGAGGGGCGCCAACGAGGTGCCCGCGCAGGGCGGGCCCGCCGTGGGAGACAAGGACGGCACCGCTCTCGAGTTCATCAAGGTCAAGGGTGCCAAGGTGTCCGTCGCCGTGACCTGGCGCGGCACCGGCAGGCCGATCATGCTCCACATCCACCAGGGCGCCAAGGGCACCAACGGCGGCGTCAAGATCGACTTCAGCAAGCTGCTGGACCACGTCAAGGGGCACAGTGTCGTCGGGAGTGTCAAGGTCGCCGACCCCGCCCTGCTCAAGCAGGTCACCACCGACCCCGGTTCCTTCTACGCCAACCTGCACACCGCCGAGTTCCCCGGCGGAGCCGCCCGCGGGCAGCTGCACAAGGTCACCACCGCCTTCGACTTCCGGCACGTCCTGGACAACTTCCAGGCCTCCGTCGTCAAGGGCAGGCAGATCTACGAGTGCAAGCCGGCCGACGGCGGCGGCCACGCCTTCGCCCAGCGGGACGTCAGCGCCCTGCTCGGCGGCGGCATCCGGCACTCGTTCGTGAAACCCAACTCCGGTACCCCGCAGTGGGTGGCGCCGGACGGCAGCGCCGTCACCGGGGCGTTCCTCACCAAGACACCGAACGGCGACGGCAACATCCCGGAGCTCGACCTCAAGGCCACCGGGGCCGGCCGCCACCACGGCCTGCTCGTGAACACCGCGGAGATCCTGCGGCTGAACACCGTCGGCGGCACCGCGCCGACCGGCTCCTGCATCCCGGGCACCATCGTCGGCGTGCCGTACCAGGCCGACTACGTGTTCGTGCAGCACTGAACAACCCGGTCCACCCGGGCGGCGCTCTCCTCCACGACCCCTACGGGGTGGGGGAGGCTCCGCCCCTCCGTGTCATACCGCAGGCGTACGCGGAGTTGGCTCCGCGGTCTGATGCTTTCTCACGGCTGATTTGGTCAGATGGAAACCACGGACAACACCACTGCTCACCGATTCGGGTGAGAATGGCGGCTCGGGGTGTCGGGGCACCTTCCTGCTCGAGCGAAGGCGAGAGCTTGGGGGAGAGTGCACGCGAGAAGGACAGCCGCCGCCGACGACGGAGGTAAGGCACACATGGCACCGTACGAATCCGACGACAGCACAGGCGCCGAGGAGATCGACGACCTGCGCTCGGGGCGGCGCAAGGCCGCGCGCTACGTCGTCCCGGTCGCGGTGGTGGGGGTGGCGGCGGCGACCATCGGGCTCGTCCCGGCGCTCGCCGACTCCGGCGACCCCAACCTGCCGAAGATCACCGCGCAGCAACTCATCGAGAAGATAGCCAAGTCGGACGTCCAGCAGCTGTCCGGCACGGTGAAGATCAGCACGGACCTCGGTCTGCCCGACCTCGGCGGCCTGGAGGGCAGCATCGCCTCCGGCGCCACCAAGGGCGGCGACGGATCGTCGGCCGACCCGACGTCCAAGCTCACCGAGCTGGCCTCCGGCACGCACACCCTGCGCGTCGCGGCCGACGGCCCGGACCGGCAGAAGCTCTCCCTCATCGAGAGCGCCGCCGAGTACAGCATCATCCACAAGGGCAAGGACGTCTGGGGCTACGACAGCAAGTCGAACGAGGTCTACCACGGCACCGCCTCCGAGGACGGGAAGAAGCACAAGGACGAGGCGCCCGCCACGCCCAAGGACTTCGCCGACGAGGCCCTGAAGTCGGTCGACGACACCACATCGGTGACCGTCGACGGCACCGCACAGGTCGCCGGTCGCGACGCCTACAAGCTGGTCGTCAAGCCGAAGCAGTCCGGCACCACGGTCGGGGCGATCAGCATCGCGGTGGACGCGAAGACCGGGCTGCCACTGAAGTTCACGCTCACTCCCGCGAGCGGCGGCGCCGCCGTCGTGGACGCCGGCTTCACGCAGATCAGCTTCTCCAGGCCGGCCGCCTCCACCTTCGACTTCACTCCGCCCAAGGGCGCGAAGGTCACCGAGCACGAGCACGGCAGCACCAGGGCGCCGGAGCACGCGCCGAAGTCCGACGAGGACCTCGCCAAGGGTCTCGACGGCCTCAAGGTCCTCGGCAAGGGCTGGAACTCCGTCGCCACCTTCGACACCGGCAGCAAGGGTGGCGTCCCGTCGGCCTCGGGCAGCGGGAACCTGAGCGGCCTCCTCGGCTCGCTCGGCGACCAGGTGACCGGCAGGTTCGGCAAGGGCACGGTCTTCTCCACCCGCCTGGTCAACGCCCTGATCACCGATGACGGCAAGGTCTACGTCGGTGCCGTCACCAAGGGTGCGCTGGTGAAGGCGGCGAACGCCGGGCAGTAAGTACCGTACGCATACGACGATTCGAGGGAGCCGATGGACGAAGCGTCCGCCACGGAGCCGGAGCCGGATGCGCAGGGCGCGGGTGACAGCGTCATCCACACCCGCGCGCTCACCAAGCGCTACCGCGGCGGACAGCTCGCCGTCGACGGTCTCGACCTGACCGTCCCGGCGGGCAGCGTCTTCGGCTTCCTCGGTCCGAACGGCTCCGGCAAGACCACCACCATCCGCATGCTGATGGGCCTGATCGAACCGACATCGGGCACGGCGCGGGTGCTGGGCCGGCCGATGCCGCGCGCTTCACGCGCCGTGCTGCCGCACGTCGGCGCGCTCATCGAGGGGCCGGCCCTGTACGGCTTCCTCTCCGGCCGGGACAACCTGCTGCGCTACGACGCCGCCGACCCGACCGCCGACCCGCGCACCCGGCGCACCCGCGTCGCGGCCGCGCTGGACCGGGTGGGTCTGACGGCCGCCGCGGGCAAGAAGGCGAAGGCGTACTCCCTGGGCATGAAGCAGCGCCTCGGCCTCGCGGCCGCGCTGCTCCAGCCGCGGAAACTGCTCGTACTCGACGAGCCGACCAACGGCCTCGATCCGCAGGGCATGCGCGAGATCCGCTCCCTGGTCCGGGAGCTGGCCTCCGACGGGACGACCGTCTTCCTCTCGTCCCACCTCCTCGACGAGATCGAGCAGGTGTGCACCCATGCGGCCGTCATGGCGCAGGGCCGGCTGATCACACAGGGCGCGGTGGCCGAACTGGCCGCCGGGGCGCGCGGCCGGCTGGTGGTGACCACGCCCGACACGGGGGACGCAGCCCGGGTGCTGAAGGAGCAAGGGGTCGGCGACGTCGTCGTCACCGAGGACCGGGTGACCGGCGAACCACCGGACCGGGACCTCGCCGACGTGAACGCCGCGCTGGTGACGGCGGGCGTCCGCGTCCGCGGCTTCGGGGTCGAACGGGCCTCGCTGGAGGACGCGTTCGTGGCGCTCACGGGGGAGGGGTTCGATGTCGCAGGCTGAGGTCTCGATGCCGCGGGCCGAGGTCGGCGTCCGCTCCCCGAGCCCGCTGTGGACCTTCGGGCTGCTGCGCAGCGAGCTGGTGACCACCTTCCGGCGCTGGCGCACGCTCGCGCTGCTGGGCGTGCTGGCCGCCGTACCCGTCCTGGTCGGGGTCGCCGTCAAGATCGAGACGAGCGGCGGCTCGCCGGCCGGCCGCGGAGGTGGCGGCGAGGGGCCGGCGTTCATCGCACAGATCACCAACAACGGTCTGTTCCTGGTCTTCACCGCGCTGGCCGCGACGCTGCCGTTCTTCCTGCCGATGGCGATCGGCGTGATCGCGGGCGACGCGATCGCCGGCGAGGCGAACGCGGGCACGCTCCGCTATCTGCTGGTCGCCCCGGCCGGCCGCACCCGCCTGCTGCTCACCAAATACGCCACGACCATGGCCTTCTGCCTGGTCGCCACCCTCGTGGTCGCCGTCTCCGCCCTCACCGTGGGCGCGCTGCTCTTCCCGCTCGGCGACCTGACGACCATCTCCGGCACGCAGATCACCTTCGCCGAGGGCCTGGGCCGGGCCCTGCTGATCGCCCTGGTCGTCGCCGCCTCGCTGGTCGGCGTGGCGGCCCTCGGCCTGTTCGTCTCGACGCTGACCGACAGCGGCATCGCGGCGATGGCGACCACCGTGGGCCTGCTGATCACCGTCCAGATCCTCGACCAGATCCCCCAGCTCCACGCGATCCAGCCGTACCTCTTCCCTCACTACTGGCTGTCCTTCGCCGACCTCATGCGGGACCCGGTCTACTGGGACGACCTGGTGAAGAACCTGGACCTGCAGGCCCTGTACGCGGCGGTGTTCGGCTCGGCGGCGTGGGCGCGGTTCACGGCGAAGGACATCACCGCGTAGCCGGTGTCAGGCCGCTTCGTGCGCGAAGCGGGCGAGCGGCGCCTCCTGCGCGAAGAACGTCTTGGCGCGCGCCAGTGCCTCCGTGTCCTTCAGTACGTCGCCGGGCGCACTGCCGTTGCCGAGCAGGACCCCGCCGAAGCGCATCCCCAGGTATGCGGCCGAGTTGTTGAGCGTGCCGACCAGCGGGTCGGCGACCGCAGGCTCGTCGTCCGCGAGCGCGGCGACCCCCCACAGGGTGCGTCCGGCCAGGGTCGCCTTGAAGTCCACGCCGGGGGTGCGCAGCCAGGCAGACCAGTGGTCGAGGTAGCGCTTGGTGTGGCTCGACACCGAGTACCAGTACAGCGGCGAGGCGATCACGATGTCCGTCGCTGCGAGTGTGGCGTCGAGCAGCAGGGACGCGTTGCCGCCGGTGGGGCGTACGTGGTCGCTGTCGTGCCGCAGGTCCGCGAAGTCGGGCAGCGGATGGTCGACGAGGCGTACCCACTGCTGCTCGACGTGGGCGGGCAGTTGTTCGGCGGCCCGGCGGGCCAGGAGTTCGGTGTTGCCCTCTCGGCGGGCACTGCCCAGTACGAACAGGAAGCGGCGGGTCATGGGTCCCCCAGGTGTGACGCGACAGGTGCGTCTGCATTATATGCGTACGCAAGAAAATGCGCCGGGGTTCACCGGCCCCGCCCCGCCGCACCCGTGAGGCGGGCCAGCGCCTCGGTCTCGCGCGGCGGCTGCCCGCTCAGGTCGCCGACGCGCCAGGCCGCTACCCACGGGACGCGGTAGACGTCGATGACGGACTCGATCAGCTTCACGTGCTGGGCGAGTTGCCGCGGCAGCCGGCCCGGCGCGTCCGCGACCAGCACGACGGCGTCCAGGTCGAGCCCGGCCGGGGCCTCGCCCCTGCGGAACACCTCGAGTGCCCGGGTGACGGCCTCCAGCCCCGCCGCGTGCGTCCGGGCGACGAGCAGCACCGACTGCGGATCCTCAGGCCCGGGCCAGTCACGCCCGCAGTCGTGACCGCCGTAGACGGCCGCGAGCGTGGTCGTGCCCGCGCCGCCGTGCGTGGCCACCCACGAGAAGCGCCGGGGTGTGACGGGCATGCCGGTGGGCCGATCGGGCGTACGCTCCGCCGCACCGGTGCCGACCGGCCCGCGGATCCAGATCTCCGGTCCCTGCTGCACGCCTGTCCCCATGCCCGCTCCCTCCCTCGTCATCCCGACGATCTTCGCGCTCCCGGCGCCGCCCGTGTCACCGGGTCAGGGTTCCTGGTGCGAGTCTGTGACGTCGCGGTGACGTGTGGACCGCAGGCGAGCGGAGAGACTCGGCAGTGGGCGTACGACCGGATCTTGACGCCGGGGGCGGGGACCCGGCGGCGGGTATGAGCACGATGGGCCCAAGGACTACTGAAGGACCATGGAACCCGTACCCGCCGGCCGCCGCCCGACCCACGCATCCGAGTGAGGGAGCCGATGTCTCGACTCAGCCGCGAGAAGAAGCGGGAACACAAGCGCGCCGCGCGCTCGGCGGCATCCATGGCGACGCCGATCGCCGTCCACGTGCCCGCGGACGGCGCCGGTGCCTCCGTCGGCGGCGTACCCGTGCTCACGGCTCCCGGCGAGGAGATCCAGCACGCCGTCCTGAACCACCTGCACCGCCTCGCCCTCGCCACCGGTCAGCCCGTCCTCGCCACGGTCACCGACGAGCGCATCGGCTACGTAGTCCCGCTCCGTGTTCACGGCGACGGCTCCAGCATCTTCACGGCAGAGCCCCTGCGGACGGCTCCGCCGGAGGGGCCGGGAGATGCGCCGTGGGCGGGCGGAACCGAGCGCCGGCTGGAGCCGACGTCTCTGCCTGCGGCGCCGGGTCGGACAGGAGCGCCGGGCTCGGCAGGGTTGTCGGAGCAGGCGCATGCATCGGGGGAGGCTGCGGTTTTCGCGCAGGTCCGTGCATCGGGGGAGGCCGGGGTTTCCGGGCAGGCCGAAGTGCCGGCCTCGCCTGCCGGGCCGGAGCCCGCCGACGCGCCTGCACCGCCCCAGGCCCCTGCGCCCGCATCGCCCCAGGCCTCCGTGCCTGCACCGTCTCAGGCCCCCGCGCCTGCCGCGGAATCGTCGCAGTCGTCGCGGGACAAGGCGACGCACGTCCTGCAGCAGGTGCCGGAGCCGGTGCGGGAGTCCGCGCCGACGTTCCCGTTGCGTGCGGTGCCGGAGCCGCAGCCGCTGGGGGAGGCTGCACCCACGTTTCCGTTGCGCGCGGTACCCGAGCCGCAGCCGTTCGCGGAGCCCGCGCCGACGTTCGCGCTGCGGGCGGTACCGGAATCGGCTGAGGGCACGGCCCCCGGTACGGTGGCGGCCCCGACGGGGGAATTCGGCCCGCCTCCGGTGATGGACGCCAGGCCCGCCGATGCCAAGCCCGCCGATGCCAAGCCTGCCGATGCCAGGTCCGCCGATGCCAGGTCGGCCGATGCCAGGCCCGTCGAAGCCAAGCCCGCTCCCCCCGTCCCGACCCCGACCCCGGCCCGGAAAGCCCAACTCCCCACAGCGCCACTTCTCCACCACCCCGACCCGGAACCCGAGCCCGACCCCAAGCCCACCCCCGCCCGCGGCTTCGACGCCGTCGCCGAAGCTGTGCTCGGGGACGACCCCAGGACCACGGCCGGCGAAGGAGGGACAGTTCTGCTCGCCGAGCCCATGGCGCGGATCAACGAGGCCGTGAAGGCGGGTCGGATCGAGGCGGCGGCGGACCTGGCGGAGCGCACCGTCACGGAGGCATCCGGCACGCTCGGCCCGGAGCACCCCGAGGTGCTGCGGCTGCGCGAACTCACCGCGTACATCGCCTACCTGGCGGGCGACCCGCTCCGTTCCTTCGGTCTCTCCCTCGACCTGGCCCGCATTCGCCGCCGCGCGAGGGACGCGGAGGCCGCCTACGGCAACATCCAGAGCGCGGCCGCCGCCTGGCGCGCGGTCCGCGACCCCGAGCAGGGCCTGCGGCTCGGCCGCGACCTGATCGGCCTGTGGACGGAGCTCACGGCCGAGGACGGCCCCGCCGCGGACGACATCGAACAGCTGGAGTCCGCCCGCGCCCGCATGGGCCGCCTCGCCGAACGGGCGCGCAAGGCGGCGTCCCCGCCCACGAGCTGACCCGGAGCCCTCCTGCACACCTAATGCACACAGAACTCGTTCCCCTCCGGGTCCGCCATCACCACCCACTCCCCGGCGGGCTCCTTCACGTGCCGCAGCACGCTCGCCCCGAGCCCCTCCAGCCGTTCGACCTCGCCCGCGCGCCGGTCCTCGCCGGGGTGCAGGTCGAGGTGGAGCCGGTTCTTGACGGTCTTCGCCTCCGGCACGCGCTGGAACAGCAGCCGCCGCCCCAGCCCGGTGCCGCTCTCGTTGTCGTACGGGTCGTCCGGATGCCGTACGGCGATCAGGTCCCGGAAGGCCGGACGGCCGTGGAACTCGACGGTGGCCTCGCCCGGCAGCGCGCCGAGCTCCAGCAGCCGCTCGATGAACGCGCTGTTGTCCTCGATCTCGTAGTGCAGCGCGGCGGCCCAGAAGTCGGCCTGCGTGTGCGGGTCCCCGCAGTCGACGACGAGCTTCCAGTGCACGGGTTGTGGTGCGGGAGAGTCGCTCATGTAACCACTTATAGTGGTTACATGAGCGCACGGGCAATGGAAACGCCAAAACCCTCACCCGGCCTGACGCTGGTCTCGTACGACGGGAAGCCCTACCGCTTCGACCCGGGGGCGCTGTGCCTGGAGCTGCTGGCGACGGGCGGCCCGGGTCGTTTCGCCCGATACGAGGTGCTGCACACACCCGCCGACCTCGCGGCCTGGGCCGACCGCAGCCGACTCGCAAAAGGGCTGGAGCTCACCGTGAGCGAAGGTGAGCTGGCGCGCGCCCGGGCCTTCCGCGACGCCCTGTTCCTGCTCACCGCCGACCGCGCCCACGGCCGTCCGCTCGAGTCGGCCCACCTGGACGTCGTCAACGCGGCCGCGGCCGAGCCCCCGCTCGTCTCCCGCCTCACCCCGGCCGGCACCCGCAGCTGGGCGCCCGGCGCCACCGGTACCCAGCTGCTGTCGACCGTCGCCCGTGACGCGATCGACCTCTTCACCGGCCCGTACGCCGACCGCATCCGCGAATGCGGCGCCCACGACTGCTACCTGCTCTTCGTCGACACCTCACGCCCTGGCAGGCGGCGCTGGTGCGCGATGGAGCACTGCGGGAACCGGGAGAAGGTACGGGCGCACCGGGCACGCACCGGCGGCGGATCGGCCTAGGCGTCCACCGATCGGCCTAGGCGTCCACCGGGTCGGAGCTCGGCGCGGCGGTCCGGGGTGTGCCGATCCGGGCCCGGAGCAGCGCCGCCCTCCGCGCGGAGCGCAATCCGTCCCAGGTCAGGAGCGTCAGCGCCAGCCACACCAGCGCGAAGCCCGCCCAGCGCTCGGCGGGCATGGCCTCGTGGAAGTACAGGATGCCGAGCAGGAACTGGAAGACGGGGGCCAGGTACTGCAGCAGGCCCAGCGTGGACAGCGGCACCCGTATCGCGGCCGCGCCGAAGCAGACGAGGGGCAGGGCGGTGACGACGCCGGTCGAGGCGAGCAGGGCGGCATGGCCCGTGGTCCCGCTCGTGAAGGTGGAGTCGCCGTGCGCGGTCAGCCACAGCAGATAGCCGAGCGCGGGCAGGAACTGGACCGCGGTCTCGGCGGCCAGCGACTCGATGCCGCCGAGGTTGACCTTCTTCTTCACCAGGCCGTAGGTGGCGAAGGAGAAGGCGAGGCAGAGGGAGATCCACGGCGGGCGGCCGTAGCCGATGGTCAGGACCAGGACGGCGGCGAGGCCGATGCCGACCGCGGTCCACTGCACAGGCCGCAGCCGCTCCTTGAGGATGAGTACGCCCATCGCGATGGTGACCAGCGGGTTGATGAAGTAGCCGAGGGAGGCCTCGACAACGTGCCCGCTGTTCACGGCCCAGATGTACACGCCCCAGTTGACGGTGATCACCGCGGCCGCGAGCGTGATCAACGCGAGCCTGCGCGGTTGTCGCAGCAGTTCGCCGGCCCAGGCCCAGCGCCGTGCGACGAGCAGCGCGACGGCGACGAAGGCGAGCGACCACACCATCCGGTGGGCGAGGATCTCCACCGCCCCGGCCGGCTTCAGCAGGGGCCAGAAGAGCGGGACGAGGCCCCACATCCCGTAGGCGGCGAAGCCGTTCAGCAGTCCTGTGCGCCGCTCGCCCCTCGACTTGTCGGTCACGGGCCCCTCCTTCGTGCCTGGCTGCGTCCCGTGCAGCAAGCACGAAGGTAACGCCGAGCGCCCCCGCCTGTCATGCCCGTATTGCCATACGGTCATGACAGGCGGGGGTTAAGAGGCTCAAGGGTCCTACCGGGGGAGTTCAGCCCTTGAGTGTTGGCGTCAGCCCTTGAGGCGGCGGTGATCGCCTCGGCGAGCGGGGTGGTCGGGCGGCCGGCCAGGCGGGACAGGTCGCCGGTGGTGACGACGAGCTCGCCCTGCTCGATGGAGGCGTCCACGCCCGCCAGGATCGTGGCCAGCGGCCCGGGCAGCCCGGCGCCGGTCAGAATGCTTTGGTAGTCCTCGACGGAGACCGGGGTGTAGGTGATCTCCTTGCCGGTCTGCTTGCTCAGCTCGGCGGCGAACTCGGCGAAGCTCCACGCCTCGTCGCCGCCCAGCTCGTACGTCTTGTTCTCGTGCCCCTCGCCGGTCAGCACCGCGACGGCGGCGGCCGCGTAGTCGGCGCGGGAGGCGGAGGAGACGCGGCCCTCGCCGGCGGCCTGGACGACGGCGCCGTGCTCGAGCACGGGGGCGAGGTTCTCGGTGTAGTTCTCGTGGTACCAGCCGTTGCGCAGCAGCGTGTACGGCAGGCCGGAGGCCAGCAGGATCTCCTCGGTGGCACGGTGGTCGTCGGCGAGGGCGGCCGTCAGGCCGCCGGGGGCGCTGGTGTAGGCGAGCAGCGCGACGCCGGCCGCCTTGGCGGCGTCGATGACGACCCGGTGCTGCTGGACCCGGCCCTTGTCGAACTCGTTGCCGGAGATGAGCAGCACCTTGTCGCCGGCCGCGAACAGGCCGTCGAAGGTCTCGGGGGCGTTGTAGTCGGCGACCGCGAGCTTCACGCCGCGCTCCGCGAAGTCGGCGGCCTTCTCCGGGGTGCGTACGACAGCCGTGATCCGGTCGGCCGGAACCTTCTCCAGCAGCTGCTCCACGATGTGGCGGCCGAGGTGTCCGGTGGCTCCGGTGACGACGATGCCCATGACGGAAATCTCCTCGTGGGGTGTGTATGTCACTTACCCTAGGAGGCGCGCTAACTAAGCGAAAGTACCCACTTTGAAGTAAGGTACTGGCGTGAAAGTAAGCAATGAGGGCGTCGTGGCAGCCGCGAAGGGCGACACCGGCGCGGCGATGTGCCCGCACCGCCTGGTCCTGGAGCACGTCACCAGCCGCTGGGGCGTCCTGGTGCTGATCGAGCTGCTGGAGCGCCCCTACCGCTTCAGCGAACTGCGCCGCGCCATCGGCCGGGTCATCGGGGGCAGAGGCGTCAGCGAGAAGATGCTGACGCAGACACTGCAGACCCTCGAGCGCGACGGCCTGGTCCACCGGGACGCCAAGCCCGTGATCCCGCCGCGCGTCGACTACTCCCTCACCGACCTCGGCCGCGAGGCCGCCGAGCAGGTGCGGGCACTGGCGATGTGGACCCAGGAACGCATGGCGGACGTGGAGAACGCCCGTCAGGCATACGACGAGGCCCGGGCGCTCACCGCCCGGGCCTCGTGAAGAAGGGCTGACGCACTCAGCCGACGACGGTCCAGGTGTCGCCGCCGGCCAGCAGCGCGGCCAGGTCGCCCTTGCCGTGCTGTTCGATCGCGGTGTCCAGTTGGTCGGCCATTTTGGTGTCGTAGACCGGGCGGTCGACGTTGCGGAACACGCCGATCGGGGTGTGGTGCAGGGTGTCCGGGTCGGCGAGGCGGGACAGCGCGAACGCGGTGGTCGGCGAGGCGGCGTGGGCGTCGTGGACCAGGACGTCGGCCTCGTTGTCCGCGGTGACGGTGACGACCTTCAGGTCGCCCGTCCGCTGGTCGCGTACGACGCCGCGGGTGCCGTCCGGGCCGAAGCGGATCGGCTGCCCGTGCTCGAGGCGGATGACCGCCTCCTCGGCCGTCTGCTTGTCCTTCAGGGCGTCGAAGGCGCCGTCGTTGAAGATGTTGCAGTTCTGGTAGATCTCGATCAGTGCCGTGCCCGCGTGGGCGGCGGCCTGTCGCAGGACGTCGGTGAGGTGCTTGCGGTCGGAGTCGATGGTGCGGGCCACGAAGGAGGCTTCGGCGCCGATCGCCAGGGAGACGGGGTTGAAGGGCGCGTCAAGGGAGCCCATCGGCGTCGACTTGGTGATCTTGCCGACCTCGGAGGTGGGGCTGTACTGGCCCTTGGTCAGGCCGTAGATCCGGTTGTTGAACAGCAGGATCTTGAGGTTGACGTTGCGGCGCAGGGCGTGGATGAGGTGGTTGCCGCCGATGGACAGGGCGTCGCCGTCGCCGGTGACGACCCACACCGACAGGTCGCGGCGGGTGGTGGCCAGGCCGGTGGCGATGGCGGGGGCGCGGCCGTGGATGGAGTGCATCCCGTAGGTGCTCATGTAGTACGGGAAGCGGGAGGAGCAGCCGATGCCCGAGACGAAGACGATGTTCTCCCGGGCCAGGCCGAGTTCGGGCATGAAGCCCTGGACGGCCGCGAGGATCGCGTAGTCGCCGCAGCCGGGGCACCAGCGCACTTCCTGATCCGACTTGAAGTCCTTCATGGACTGTCTGGCCTCGGCCTTCGGCACGAGGGAAAGCGCCTCGATCGTGCCCGTGCCTTCCGTGGACGTCTCAGCCATCGATGGCCTCCTTGAGAGCCGTGGCGAGCTGTTCGGCCTTGAACGGCATGCCGTTGACCTGGTTGTACGAGTGCGCGTCCACCAGGTACTTCGCCCGCACGAGGGTGGCGAGCTGACCGAGGTTCATCTCGGGGATCACCACCTTGTCGTAACGCTTCAGGACCGTACCGAGATTCCTCGGGAAGGGGTTGAGGTGGCGCAGGTGCGCCTGCGCGATGGACTCCCCGGCCGCGCGCAGCCGACGGACCGCCGCCGTGATCGGCCCGTACGTCGATCCCCAGCCCAGCACCAGCGTGCGTGCCTCGTGCGGGTCGTCGACCTCGATGTCGGGGACGTCGATGCCGTCGATCTTGGCCTGGCGGGTGTGGACCATGAAGTTGTGGTTGGCGGGGTCGTAGGAGATGTTGCCCGTGCCGTCCTGCTTCTCGATGCCGCCGATGCGGTGTTCCAGGCCGGGTGTGCCGGGGATCGCCCACGGGCGGGCCAGCGTCTTGGGGTCGCGCTTGTAGGGCCAGAACACCTCGGTGCCGTCCGCAAGGGTGTGGTTGGGGCCCTGCGCGAACTGCACGCGCAGGTCGGGCAGCTCGTCCAGCTCCGGGATGCGCCAGGGTTCGGAGCCGTTGGCCAGGTAGCCGTCGGACAGCAGCATCACCGGGGTGCGGTAGGTCAGCGCGATCCGGGCGGCCTCCAGCGCCGCGTCGAAGCAGTCCGCCGGGGTGCGCGGGGCGACCACCGGCACCGGCGCCTCGCCGTTGCGGCCGTACATGGCCTGCAGCAGGTCCGCCTGCTCGGTCTTGGTCGGCAGACCGGTCGAGGGGCCGCCGCGCTGGATGTCGACCACCAGCAGCGGCAGCTCCAGCGACACGGCCAGACCCATCGTCTCCGACTTCAGGGCCACACCCGGGCCGGAGGTGGTGGTCACCGCGAGCGAACCGCCGAAGGCGGCACCGAGGGCGGCGCCGATGCCGGCGATCTCGTCCTCGGCCTGGAAGGTGCGCACGCCGAAGTTCTTGTGCTTGGACAGTTCGTGCAGGATGTCGGAGGCCGGGGTGATCGGGTACGAGCCCAGGAACAGCAGCAGGTCCGCCTGGCGGGAGGCGGCGATCAGGCCGTAGGCCAGGGCCAGGTTGCCGGAGATGTTCCTGTACGTGCCGACCGGGAAGGCCTTGGTGGCCGGGGCGATCTCGTAGGAGACCGCGAAGTCCTCGGTGGTCTCGCCGAAGTTCCAGCCCGCACGGAAGGCGGCGAGGTTGGCGGCCGCGATCTCCGGCTTCTTGGCGAACTTGGTCTTGAGGAACTTCTCGGTGCCCTCGGTCGGCCGGTGGTACATCCAGCTCAGCAGGCCCAGCGCGAACATGTTCTTGCTGCGCTCGGCCTCCTTGCGGGTGAGGTCGAACTCCTTGAGCGCCTCGACCGTCAGGGTGGTCAGCGGCACCGGGTGGAGGTTGTAGCCGTCGAGGGAGCCGTCCTCCAGCGGGGAGGCGGTGTAGCCGACCTTCTGCATCGCGCGCTTGGTGAACTCGTCGGTGTTGACGATGATCTCCGCGCCACGCGGCAGGTCGCCGATGTTGGCCTTCAGAGCGGCCGGGTTCATCGCGACCAGGACGTTCGGTGCGTCGCCGGGCGTGAGGATGTCGTGGTCGGCGAAGTGCAACTGGAAGGAGGACACGCCCGGGAGGGTGCCGGCGGGTGCCCGGATCTCGGCCGGGAAGTTCGGCAGGGTCGACAGGTCGTTGCCGAAGGACGCCGTCTCCGAGGTGAATCGGTCACCGGTGAGCTGCATACCGTCACCCGAGTCACCCGCGAACCGGATGATCACCCGGTCCAGACGGCGAACGTCCTTCGCTCCGGCCGCCCTGCGCTGCTCTCCTACGACGGCTCCGTCGGCATGCTCCGCTGGACTGCTGACCTTGCTGGTCACTGAACTGGACCTCCTTCGAGGCGGCTGTATGGGAGCGGCCTTCCCGAAGGCCTTCCCGGGATCAACCCTACGACCGTGAGGGTCGCCCTCCCTGTGCCGTTCGCATGGTGGACGCACCCATGAGACGGCCTGATGCCCTGATGAGCCATGCTTTCCCACCCCCCGGACTTCTCCTGAAGACGCTCCGCGCTCGTTCCTTGGTTCTGGGCCCGCCTCTGTCTGGTTCTGGGGCCGCTCCTCTCTGTCCGTCCTTGCACGCGTGGCCCGCTGGATCTCCATTCGTACGCGTGGCCCGCTGGATCTCCGTTCGTTCCTGCACGCGTGGCCCGCTGGTCCCCGCACCTGACTCAGTTTCGGGCCATCAGGAGTTCAGATAGGTGAGCACGGCCAGAACACGCCGGTGATCCCCGTCGCTCGGCGACAGGCCGAGCTTCAGGAAGATGTTGCTGACGTGCTTCTCGACCGCGCCGTCGCTCACCACCAGTTGCCGGGCGATCGCGGAGTTCGTGCGCCCCTCGGCCATGAGTCCCAGGACCTCCCGCTCCCGCGGCGTGAGCCCCGCGAGCACGTCCTGTTTGCGGCTGCGCCCGAGCAGCTGCGCGACCACCTCCGGGTCGAGGGCGGTGCCCCCCTGGGCCACCCGCGCCACCGCGTCCACGAACTCCCGCACCTCGGCCACGCGGTCCTTGAGCAGGTAGCCGACTCCGCGACTGGAACCGGCCAGCAGTTCCGTGGCGTAACGCTCCTCCACGTACTGCGACAGCACGAGCACGCCGAGGCCGGGATGCGCCTTGCGCAGCTGTACCGCGGCCCGCACCCCCTCGTCGGTGTGCGTCGGCGGCATCCGTACGTCGGCCACGACGACGTCCGGCAACGTCCCCTGCTCGTGCAACTCGGTGATGGTCTTGATCAGCGCGTCGGCGTCGCCGACACCGGCCACGACCTCGTGTCCGCGGTCGGTCAGCAGCCGGGTCAGGCCCTCCCTGAGCAGCACTGAGTCCTCGGCGATGACCACCCGCACCCTGTCCTCCACGTTCCTCGGCCCCCCACAGCCTCACTCCACGGCCGTCCCATACGGCAAAGTCCAGCATCCCAGCATTCGGACTTCGATGGGCCCGGGCTCCGGGAATGAGGGGGCATTGGCCGCTCCGGCCTGTCACTGCTTCGGCCTGTCACTGCTTCGGCCTGTCACCACTTCGGCCTGCGATCACCCTTGTTGGCGGTCACCTTTGTTGGCGATCACGGGGGGGGGGAGTGGTGGGCCCACTGGACTGCCGGAACGGCCGACGGCACCCTTCAGCGCCGGGCACCAGTTTCGGCGCCCGGCGGCGGCCAAGCTCACACTCACCCTCGCCAGGGCAGCTCCGCCGTCACCCGCGTGGGCCCGCCCTCCGGGGAGTCGACCACCAGGACCCCGTCCACCGCGTCCAGCCGCTCGGCCAGCCCCGCCAGCCCCGACCCGTTGGACACGTCGGCACCCCCCGCCCCGTCATCCACGACCTGCAGCATCAGCCGGTCGTCCGTCCGCCACACATCCACGGAGGCGAACCTCGCCCCGCTGTGCTTGCTGACGTTCTGCAGCAGCTCGGACACCGTGAAGTACGCGATCCTCTCGATCGCCGGCGCCGGCCGCTCCGCCAGGTCCACCTCCACCTGCACCGGCACGGTGCAGCGCGAGGCGACCGCCGACAGCGCGGCGTCCAGGCCGCGGTCCGTCAGCACCGCCGGATGGATCCCGCGCGCCAGGTCCCGCAGCTCCTGCAGCGCCGTCTTCACCTCGCCGTGCGCCTCGTCCACCATCCGCGCCGCCGCCTGCGGATCCTCCGCCAGCTTCTCCTTGGCCAGACCGAGTCCCATGGCCAGGTTGACCAGCCGGGCCTGTGCCCCGTCGTGCAGGTCCCGTTCGATGCGCCGCAGGTCGGCGGCCGCCGTGTCGACCACGACCCCCCGGTCCGACTCCAGCTCCACCACCCGCGCCGACAGCCGCGACGGCCCGAGCAGCCCGTGCACCAGCAGCCGGTCCACCATCGTCAGCGCCCGCACGATCCACGGTGTGGCCAGCGTGAACAGCAGCCCGACCAGCGCGGTCACCGTGATCTCGAAGGGGTTGTCGAGGAAGATCCGGTGGTGCTCGTCGCCGTAGAGCTGGAGGCCGCCCTGACCGGCGTACATCGGGAAAACCCAGAACCACAGCGGGTATGTCAGCAACGCCCAGCCCAGCGCCCAGACGTTCACGGCGACCGTGAAGGAGAACACCGACCACGGGAACTGCAGCACCGCGTAGAGCAGGGCCCGCCACGAGGTGCCGCTCTTCAGCACGGCCACCATCCAGGCCAGCGCGCCCTGGCGCTTCATCCGCAACGGCTGCGGTTCGGCCACCTGAAGACCGAGCAGCCCGCGCGCCCGCGCCCGCTCCAGCGCACCGAACCCGCGGCTGCCCGCCAGCGCCGCCGCCAGCACCGGGATGCCGAGGAACGTCACCAGCAGGCCGGCGCCCAGCGACACCATCGTGACGGCGTACGTGAACAGCACGATGCCGATCGGCAGGCTCAGCAGCACATAGCCGAACTCGCGCCAGCTGCGCGCCTCGAACGGCGCTCGCAACCCGGCGGGCAGCCTGTGCCGCCCCCTGCCGGTGCCCGCGCCGGTGCCCCTGCCGGTGCTCGCGCCGGTGCCCGCGTCGGGGCCCGCGCCCGCCTCGCGGAATCCGGCCCCGCTGTAGGGCCCGTACCCCTGTCCGTACTCGGTGGCCATCGGCGCCGTCCCGTTCCCCTCGTCCTGCTTCCTGCGGCCTGTCTCGCCGTTCGGCGGCTGCTCCGCTGTTCGGCGGCTGCTCCGCTGTTCGGCGGCTGCTCCGCTGCTCGGCGGCTGCTCCGCCGTTCTTGTCTCGCCGTCGAGCGGCTGTTCTGCCGTCGGGCGGCTGTTCCGCCGTACCTCCACCCTGCTGGGCCGCAGGTCACGGGACCATGGAGTCCGTCGGCGTCTTGGACGGGGGGTTTTCCCTACCCCTTGTTGGGGGTGTCCGTCCGGTTCCGCCAGGGCAGCTCCGCCGTCACAGTCGTCGGGCCGCCGGGCGGCGACTCGACGACGAACAGGCCGTCGACGGCGTTCAGCCGCTCGGCCAGGCCCCGCATGCCCGTGCCGCCGTCGAGGCGCGCGCCGCCGCGGCCGTCGTCCCACACCTGGATGAGGAGGCGGTCGTCGGCCCGCCAGACGTCCACGGAGGCGGACTTCGCCCCGCTGTGCTTGCTGATGTTCTGCAGCAGCTCGGAGACGGTGAAGTAGGCGATGCCCTCGATGGCCGCGGCCGGGCGCGCGTCCAGGTCGGCCGTCACCTTCACCGGGACGGTGCAGCGGGAGGCGACCGCCGACAGGGCCGCGTCCAGGCCGCGGTCCGTCAGGACGGCGGGATGGATACCGCGGGCCAGGTCGCGCAGCTCCTGCAGCGCCAGTTTCACCTCGCCGTGCGCCTCCTCGACCATCGCCGCGACATGTTCGTCGCCCTGACCCTCGAGCAGCTTCTCCTTGGCCAGGCCGAGCCCCATGACCAGGTTGACCAGCCGAGCCTGTGCCCCGTCGTGCAGGTCCCGTTCGATGCGTCGCAGGTCGGCGGCCGCCGTGTCGACCACGACCCCCCGGTCCGACTCCAGCTCGGCGATCCGCCGCTCCAGCTCGTCGGAGGGCGACAGCAGCGCACGCACCATCGCCCGGTCCACGTTCGCCAGGCCCCGCGCGATGAACGGCAGCACCGGCCACAGCACGAACAGCGAGGTCAGGGTGACGGTGAAGGTGAGGATGCCCCAGGGCAACCGTATGAAGTCGTACAGAACCGTACGCCAGCCCACCGGGTCCTTCAGTGCCAGCCACAGCTGGTTGAACAGTCCCTTCGTCCGGTGCAGCAGCAGCGGGCTCGGCTCGTCGATCCGCACCCCGAGCAGCGCCCGGGCCCGGGCCCGTTCCAGCCTGCCCAGCTGCCGAGCGCCCATCAGCCCGGCCGCGAGCAGGGGGAAGCCGACCACGGTGAGCGTCAGCGTGGCGCCGGTGAACAGCACCGACACCACATAGGTGAAACCGAACAGCGACACGGGCAGGTTCGCCAGGAGATGCGTGATCTCCTTCCAGGTGGGCAGGTCGTAGGCGAGACGAGCCGGGGGCAGGTGGTCCTCGGTGCCGGCCGCCGCCGGGTCGGCGGAGGAGATGCGTGCGGTCATGTGGGCTAGCGTGCCGCGCAGCGTGCTGCGGCGCCATGAGGTCGGCCGCCCTGGTCACCGGGGGAAAACCCCACCCCCGCATCTCAAGAGGTGACGGGCTGCTTACCGTCTCTTTATCAGGGCCTAGACTCCCGTGCGTACAGATCGTCGAACACAGGATTCACGAAGGTCACAGGCCACAGGCCACAGGCCACAGGCCACAGGCCACAGGCCACAGGCCACAGGCCACAGGCCACGGGCCACGGGCCACGGGCTACGGGCTACGGGCTACGGGCCAGAGTCAGAGGCCAAAGGCCAGAAGCCAGAGGTCAGAGGTCAGAGGGAGCGAGGGACGGACGGTGCGGGAGACGTTGCGGGGGTCGACTGTCGTCGTCGCGGCGGACTACTTCCAGTCCTATTCGGTCGTCGGACTGCTCGCCGTCGTGGGCGTGCTCTTCGTCGCCGTCGCCTTCGGCGCGGGCCGCCTGCTGCGCCCGGTCGTGCCCACCCCCGAGAAACTTATGACGTACGAGTGCGGCGTCGACCCCGTCGGCGAGGGCTGGGCCCACACCCAGGTCCGCTACTACGTCTACGCGTTCCTGTACGTGATCTTCGCCGTCGACTCGATCTTCCTGTTCCCCTGGGCGACGGTCTTCGCCGCCCCCGGCTACGGCGCAACGACGCTCGTGGAGATGTTCATCTTCCTCGGCTTCCTGGCCGTGGGCCTGCTGTACGCATACAAGAAGGGCGTCCTGGCATGGACGTGAACCCCTCGACCGCTGAGACCTCTGGGAACCCTGGGGCCTCCAGGATCTCCGGGATCTCCGGGACCTCCGGGAGCTCTGGTCCGGTGCTGCTTTCTGAGCCGAAGCGGCTCGGCGCACTCGCGCGCCTCGCCCCCGAGCCGATGAAGGTCGTCCTGAACTGGGGCCGCCGCTACTCGCTCTGGGTCTTCAACTTCGGCCTCGCCTGCTGCGCGATCGAGTTCATCGCCGCGTCGATGGCCCGTCACGACTTCATCCGCCTCGGCGTGATCCCGTTCGCACCGGGCCCGCGCCAGGCCGACCTGATGGTCGTGTCCGGGACGGTGACGGACAAGATGGCTCCCGCGGTGAAGCGCCTGTACGAACAGATGCCCGAGCCGAAGTACGTCATCTCCTTCGGCGCCTGCTCCAACTGCGGCGGCCCGTATTGGGACTCGTACTCCGTCACCAAGGGCGTCGACCAGATCATCCCGGTGGACGTCTACGTCCCCGGCTGCCCGCCCCGCCCCGAGGCGCTGCTCCAGGGGATTCTCAAGCTCCAGGAGAAGATCGCGCGGGAGTCGCTGGGGGAGCGGTACGGCTCCGGCGCGGCGCGTCCTTCGGCGTCGGCGCTGCAGAGCGGGCTGGTGAGGCCGCCGGCCTCCCACTCGGGCGACTCGGGCTTGGGATCGGCCTCGGGATCGACCTCGGAGGAGGGGCGATGACCGCCGTGGGCTGGCTGCCTGCACCCGCCGAGGAACTGTTCGGTACGGAGGCCACCGCGGAGGAGTCGTACGAGATCCTGACGGTGGACGTACCGCCGTCGGCCTGGGTCTCCGCGCTGCGGACCGCCCGCGACGGGCTGGGCTGTACGTACTTCGACTGGCTGAGCGCGGTCGACGAACCGGGCACGGGCTTCCGCGTCTCGGCGCACGTCGTCGCCCTCTCCCCGGTGCGGCGGCTGCTCCTGCGGACGACGGTCCCGCACGAGGCGCCGATCCTGCCCACCGCCGTGGACGTGTACGCGGGCGCGGCCTGGCACGAGCGCGAGACGCACGAGATGTTCGGCGTCGTCTTCGAAGGCCACCCGGCCCTGGACCACCTCCTCCTCCCGGAGACCTTCGAGGGCCACCCGCTCCGCAAGGACTTCGTGCTGGCTGCGCGCGTCGCCAAGGGCTGGCCGGGAGCGAAGGAACCCGGCGAGTCGGACCACGGCGGCCCGAGGCGCCGCCAGATGCTGCCCCCGGGGGTGCCCGACCCCAACGAGTGGGGTCCTTTGAAGGGCCAGCTTCCGCCTGCCCCCGCCCGTCCCGCCCGCGGCGCGGGGCGTGCGGCGGGCGAGCGTCCGGTGCGTCGTACGCGTACGGCGGCGGAAGGCTCGGCCAGCCAGGCGACCACGGCGGCGAGGCCGAAGACAGCCACGGGGGCCACGGGGGCCGCGGGGGCTGGGGAGGCCCCGGCGAGCCCGGCGTCGCCCTCGGCGGAGGCGGCGGGCGCGGGAGCTGCGGCCAGGCCGCGCCGGATGCGCAGCGCGAGCGAGGGCTCGGTGAGCCAGACCGCGGCGCGCGCCGAGGGCGCGGGAACGGAAACCCCGGCCGCGACCGAGGACGCGGCGACCGAGAAGCAGGCCGCGGCCGAGAAGCAGGCCGCGGCCGAGGGCGCTGCGACAGAAACCCCGGCGGTGGAAGGGCCGGAGGCCTCGGTGGCCCCCGAGCCGGTCACTCCGGCCGAGGGAGCGGCTGAAGCCGAGGGAGCGGCTGAAAGGGCGGCTGCGGAGACCCCGGCCGCCGAGGGCGCGGCCACTTCGGCCGAGGGGGCGACCTCCGGGGCACCGACCGGGCCGCGTCGCGCGCGCAGCGCGTCCGAGGGTTCGGCGTCGCAGCGGGCGGGCGCCGCCGGTACGACCGGGCCACGTCGCGCGCGCAGCGCGAGCGAGGGCTCGGCCTCCCAGCGGGCGCAGGCGGCGGCTGCCAAGCCGCCCACACCACCCGCAGCCCCGCGCAGCTCGGACGCCCCCTGGCACCGCGCCCGCCCGGCGTTCGACGAGCTCGAACCGGAGCCGAGGCGGACGCCGCAGGCCGCGGCGGCAGCCGAGCCCGCCGCCCAGCCGCCGACCGCCGCGCAAGCCGACACACGTCCGAGCGACACCGGCACCGCCGAGCCCGGATCCGGCCCGGTCACGTCTGCCACCGGCGCCGCCGAGCCCGGAACCGGCACAGGCACGCCCGCCACCGGCGCGTCCGAACCCGGTACCGCCCCGGCCGACGACCGGGACAACCGGACCGAACCCCCGGCCGGCGATCCGGCCGGCGATCGGCCCGCCACCTCCACCGCCGATGCGACGGACAAGCCCACCGGCGACCAGGACGAACCCCCGACCCACGACGACCACGAAGGAGGCCCGCAGTGAACGACGCGGTCGACGTCGCCCTGCGACTCCTGATCGTCTTCGTCGTCTTCCTCACCTTCCCCCTGATCGTCGGTCAGACCGAGCACAAGGTGATGGCCCACATGCAGGGCCGCCTCGGCCCGATGTACGCCGGCGGCTTCCACGGGTGGGCCCAGCTTGTCGCGGACGGCGTGAAGTTCGCGCAGAAGGAGGACGTGGTCCCGGCGGGCGCGGACCGCCGTATCTTCCAGCTCGCCCCCGCCGTGGCCCTGCTCCCGTACCTTCTGGTCCTGCTCGCCATCCCGATCGGCCCCGGCGAGGGTGCCGTCGGACAGGTCCTGGATGCGGGCGTCTTCTTCGTGCTCGCGGTGATGGGCGTCGGCGTCCTCGGCTCCCTCATGGCCGGCTGGGCCTCCGCCAACAAGTTCTCCCTCCTCGGCGGCCTGCGCACCGCCGCCCAGCTGCTCGCCTATGAACTCCCGATGCTGCTCGCCGCCGCCTCCGTGGCGATGGCGGCCGGCACGGTCTCCCTTCCCGGCATCCTCGACGCCTTCCACTGGTGGTGGCTGCCCTGGCAGATCGTCGGCGCGATCGTCTTCTTCGTCGCCGGCCTCGCCGAGCTGCAGCGCCCGCCGTTCGACATGCCCGTCGCCGATTCGGAGATCATCTTCGGTGCGTACACCGAGTACACCGGCCTGCGCTTCGCCCTGTTCCTCCTTGCCGAGTACGCCGGAATCATCGTCCTGTGCGGCCTGACCACCGTCCTCTTCCTGGGCGGCTGGCACGGCCCGTGGGGCGCCGACGGCCTCGGCTGGGTCTGGACCCTCCTGAAGGCGGCCGTCCTCGCCTTCGTCGTCATCTGGCTGCGCGTCACCTATCCCCGCCTGCGCGAGGACCAGCTCCAGAAGCTCTCCTGGACCCTCCTCGTCCCCCTCTCCCTCGCCCAGATCGCCCTCACCGGCATCGTCAAGGTGGTGATCCAGTAGCTATGGCCCCCATCCCCGGCTCCGGCCTCGCCAAGGGCCTGGCCGTCACCCTCCGCACGATGACGAAGAAGACCGTCACCGAGCAGTACCCGGACACCCAGCCCGACCTCCCGCCCCGCACCCGCGGCGTGATCGGCCTGTTCGAGGAGAACTGCACGGTCTGCATGCTGTGCGCCCGCGAGTGCCCGGACTGGTGCATCTACATCGACTCCCACAAGGAGACGATCCCGGCGGCGACCCCCGGCGGCCGCGAACGCAGCCGCAACGTCCTCGACCGCTTCGCCATCGACTTCTCCCTTTGCATGTACTGCGGTATCTGCATCGAGGTCTGTCCTTTCGACGCCCTGTTCTGGTCCCCGGAGTTCGAGTACGCCGAGACCGACATCCGCGACCTCACCCACGAGCGCGACAAACTCCGCGAGTGGATGTGGACCGTCCCCGCCCCGCCCGCCCTCGACCCCGGCGCGGAGGAACCCAAGGAGATCGCGGCCGCCCGCAAGACCGCCGAGAAGCTGGCGGCGGCGCAGGCCGAGCCGACCGAGCCGCAGGGAGGAGAGTCGTGACCCTCGCCGCAGCCGCCGCGGCGGCGCATGCCACCACGATCACGACCGCCGCCGAACCGCACGGTTTTCTCTCCCCGACCGGTGTCGAGATCGCCTTCCTTCTCGTCGGCCTGGTCACCTTCGGCGCCGCGCTCGTCACCGTCACCACCCGGCAACTGGTGCACGCCGCCCTGTGGCTGGTGGTGACCCTCGGCAGCCTCGCCGTCGAGTACCTGCTGCTCACCGCCGAGTTCATCGCCTGGGTGCAGGTCCTCATCTACGTCGGTTCCGTCGTCGTCCTCCTCCTGTTCGGTCTGATGCTCACCAAGGCCCCCATCGGCCGCTCCCCGGACGCCGACTCCGGCAACCGCCGGGCCGCCCTCACCGTGGCCGTCGCCGCCGCTGCCGCCCTGGTCTGGGTGGTCGCCGACGCCTTCCGCACGACCTGGATCGACCTGGACGGCGCCGCCGCCGGCTCCACCAAGGTCACCGGCGCGAGCCTCTTCCAGAACTGGGTCCTGCCCTTCGAGGCCCTCTCCGTCCTCCTCCTCGCCGCCCTGGTCGGTGCGATCGTCCTGTCCCGCAAGGCGAAGGCGGACGCGGCCGCCGCCACCGCGAGCGCCCAGGCCGCACCGGCCGCCCCCACCGATCCGGGCACGCCGAACGAAGAGGCGCCCGGCGCCCGCGGCGCCAAGGAAGGTGTCCGCTGATGCACCTCGCCTATCCCGCCGTGCTCTCCGCCCTCCTGTTCTGCACGGGCCTGTACGGCGTCCTCGCCCGCCGCAACGCGATCCTGGTCCTGATGTCGGTCGAGTTGATGCTCAACGCCGTCAACCTCAACCTGGTCGCCTTCGACGTCTGGCTCAGCAAGGCCGCCGCCGAACCCCTGCACTCCGGCCAGGCCCTGACCCTGTTCACCATCGCCATCGCCGCCGCCGAGATCGGCATCGGCCTGGCGATCGTCCTCGCCGTCTACCGCAACCGCGGCACCTCGGACATCGACCGCCTCCGCGATGCCGCCGAAGGCCGCGACGACGGCCCCGACAGCGACGCCCCCGCAACCGCGCAGGCCGCTGAGAAGGCTGAGGCCACCGCGTGACCACGACCACCCTCGCCGTCCTCGTCCCCCTCCTTCCGTTCCTGGGTGCCGCGGCCGGCCTGCTGCTCGGCCGAACGGCCCCCGGATTCGTCCGCCCGCTCGCCGTCCTGCCGGCCCTCGCGTCCCTCGTGCTGGCCGTGCTGGTCGCCGCGCGCCAGGGCGGCGACCGGGCCGTCGACGCCGCGACCGAGCTCACGCCCACCGGCTCGGTCCCCATCGAACTCGCCCTGCACATCGACGGCTTCGCCGCGCTCGTCGCCGTCCTGGTCGGCGTCGTCGCCACCTGCGTGCAGATCTACTCGACGGGCTACCTGCGCGACGACCCGCGCTACCCCTCGTACGCCGCTCTCGTCTCCCTGTTCACCTCCGCCATGCTCCTCGTCGTCTACTCGGGCGACCTGATCGTGCTGCTGGTCGGCTGGGAAGTCATGGGCATCTGCTCGTACTTCCTGGTCGGCCACTACTGGGAGACCCCGGAGGCCCGCGCCGCCTCCATCAAGGCCTTCCTGGTCACCAAGCTCGGCGACGTGCCCTTCCTGATCGGCCTGTTCGCGCTCGCCACCGACGCCGGGTCCTTCCGCATCACCAACGTCCTCGGCACGGTCGCGAGCGGCGGCCTGCACCACCCGACGGTGATCGCCCTGCTGCTCCTCGCGGGCGTGGCGGGCAAGTCGGCGCAGTTCCCGCTGCACACCTGGCTGCCCGACGCGATGGCCGGCCCGACCCCCGTTTCCGCGCTGATCCACGCCGCGACGATGGTCGCCGCCGGTGTCTACTTCATCGCCCGTCTCCTCCCCGTCTTCCAGGCCTCCTCTGCCGCGATGATCGTCCTCGCCGTCATGGCCGCCGTGACGATGGCCGGGTCGGCGCTCGCCGCGCTCGCCCAGGACGACATCAAGCGCGTCCTCGCCTACTCGACGATCGGCCAGCTCGGCTACATGACCGGGGCCCTTGCGGTCGGCGACCGCGGTGCCGCCGTCTTCCACCTCCTGTCCCACGGCGCCTTCAAGGCGCTGCTGTTCCTCGCGGCCGGCGTGATCATCCACGCCGCCGGCACGAACTCGCTGGCCGCCATGTCCCGCATGAGCAAACTGCGCGACCGCGTCCCCGACGCCTACTGGACGATGACCGTGGCGCTCCTCGCGCTCGCCGCGATCCCGCCGTTCAGCGGCTTCTTCTCCAAGGAGTCCGTCCTCGGCGCCGCCGAGCACGTCGCCACCGGCCAGACCGACCATGCCCCCGGTTCGGCGGGCTGGATCGTCCTCGTCTCAGGTCTCCTCACGGCCCTGCTCACCGCCGCGTACGCGATGCGCCTGTGGTTGCTGGCCTTCCACGGCCGGGGCGCCGAGGCCCCGGACCACGGGAAGCAGCCCGTGGTGATGAACGCCGTGCTGTGGGTGCTCACCGTGCCGTCCCTCGCCCTCGGTGGGCTCGCCTACCGCGTGCTGCCCGACTGGTTCGACGGCCGCGACCTCACCCCGGCCCTCACCACCTCCGTGCTCGGCACGGGCCTGGCCCTGGCCGGCGGCATCGTCGCCTATGGCGCCTGGCGGCACACCACCGCGCTCGCGGCCCGCGTCCCGCTGGGTGCGGTCGCGGCCCACCCCCAGGCCGACGCCGGACTGGTCGAGGCCGAGGCCATCGCCAGCCACAAGCCCGCGTACGGAGACATCGCCTACGCGCCCGACCCCGCGGACCCGGGACGGCTGCTGCTCGGCCCGCTGCACCGCCACGCGGCCGTCGGCTTCCACCTCGACGCCGTGTACGCGGCTCTCTTCGTCCACCCGGTCCTGGCCGGAGCGAGCCTCGTCCGGTTCCTCGACCGCGAGGTCGTCGAAACCTACGTACGCGGCGCCGGCGCCCTACCCCGCCTGCTCGGGGCCGCCGTACGGCGTGCCCAGACCGGCAATGTGCAGACCTATGTGAGCGCGCTGCTCGCCGGCACCGTCCTCCTCGCGGTCGCCGCCGTCCTCGTCGCCACGGGAGCGTGAGCAGGCGTGATCGATATCAACGAGTCCGTGATGCAGTTCCTTCTGGCATTCGTCGTCGTCGGCCCGCTCCTCGGCGCGCTCGCCGCCCTCCTGCCGGCCCCGCCCGGGCTGAAGGGGAAGTCGCCCGAGCAGGCCGTGCTCCGGCACGGCGTCACCGTCACCGGCGCGGTCCTCATCGCCGCGATCGTCCTGGCGCTCGGCTTCGACCACGACCATCCGTCGAAGATGCAGGCCACGACCGACATCAGCTGGATCCCCGCACTCCATGTGCGCATCCACCTCGGCATCGACGGCATCTCCCTCCCCCTCGTCGTCCTGACCGCGCTGCTGACCTTTCTCTGCGCGCTGTACTCCTACTTCAAGATGCCTGCGGGCCCGACCCCGAAGGCCTTCGTCGCGCTGCTGCTCGTCCTCGAGTCCGGCACTCTCGCGACCTTCGCCGTCCTCGATCTGCTGCTGTTCTTCCTGGCGTTCGAGATGGTGCTCATCCCGATGTACTTCCTCATCGCCCGCTGGGGCGGCGAGGGCCGTCAGGCCGCTGCCTGGCGGTTCATCCTCTACACGGTGCTCGGTTCGGTCGTCATGCTGCTCGGCCTGCTCCTGATCGGAATCAAGGCGGGCACGTTCGACATGGTGGCACTCGCCACTGACAACGGCCGGTCGCTGACCGCATCCGTGCAGGTCATCGCGGTTCTGGCGATCGGAATCGGACTCGCGGTCAAGTCGCCGATGTGGCCGCTGCACAGCTGGCTGCCGGACGCCCACACCGCCGCGCCGACCGTCGGTTCGGTCCTGCTGGCCGGCGTACTGCTGAAGATGGGTACGTACGGGTTCGTCCGGATTCTGCTCCCCATCACTCCCCACGGCTTCCACACCTTCGCCCCCTACCTCGCCGCCTTCGCCGTCGTCGGGATCATCTACGGATCCCTGGCCTGCCTCGCCCTCGCCAAGCAGGGCGCCAAGGGCGACCTCAAGCGGCTCATCGCCTACTCCTCCGTCGGCCACATGGGCTTCGTCCTGCTCGGCATTGCCACCATGACCCCGACCGGCGTGAACGGCGCGCTGTTCGCCAACATCGCCCACGGCCTGATCACCGGCCTGCTCTTCTTCCTGGTCGGCGCGCTGAAGGAACGCACCGGCACCACCGACCTCGACACCCTTGCCGAGGGGACCGGCGCCGCGCTGTACGGCAAGGCCCCGCGCCTCGGCGGCCTGCTCGCCTTCGGCGCGGTCGCCTCGCTCGGGCTGCCGGGCCTGGCCGGGTTCTGGGGCGAGATGTTGGCGCTGTTCGGCGCGTTCAAGCCCGCCGCCGACCTCAGCCGTCCCGCCTTCCTCACCTTCATGGCGATCGGCGCGTTCGGCACCCTGCTGACAGCCGCGTACATGCTCGTCGTGGTCCGCCGCGTCTGCATGGGCGCCGTACCGCAACAGGCTCCGAAGCTCGCCGACGTCCACAACTTCGAGTTCGCGGCCTGGACCCCGCTCGTTGTCCTCACCGTCGTCGCCGGGCTGTGGCCGAGGGCCCTGCTCGGGCTGACCGACCCGGCCGTGCAGCAGCTCCTCGCAGGAGGCACCCGATGAGCGCCCTGGCCCAGCCCCTGGCGGAGTCGGCGGTCCAGTCCGTCGACTGGCTCGCGATCGCGCCGCCCACCGTCGCCGCGGTGGTCGCCCTCGTGGTGCTGGTCGCCGACCTTTTCGTGTCCGACGCGCGCAAGCCCCTCCTCGGCCGGGTCTCCGTCGCCGGCCTCGCCGCCTCCGCGGTGCTGCTGCTGCCGCTCCTCGACGGCGACCGCACCACGTTCTGCCTCACCGGCCACGCCGACGTCTGCAGCTACACGGCCGACCGCTTCACCCTCGTCATCCAGTTCCTGGTCCTCGGTGGTGCCCTCCTCGCGGCTCTCCTGTCGGTCACCGCCCTCAAGGATGCCCGCCGGGGACTCCCCGAAGGGGAGTACTGGTTCCTGCTGCTGTCGTCCGCCGCGGGCGCCGCGCTCCTGCCCGCCTCCCGCGACCTGGCGACCCTGATCGTCGCCCTGGAGGTCGCCTCGCTGCCCGCCTTCGCGCTCGTGGGCATCCGATACGGCGACCGGAAGTCCTCCGAAGCGGCCCTGAAGTTCTTCCTGTCGTCGGTCACCGCGACCGCCGTCAGCCTCATGGGCATCAGCTTCGTCTACGCCTCCACGGGCACCCTCTACCTCACCCAGGTCGCCGACCGCATCCAGCACGTCGACGGGCAGCTCCACACACTCGCCCAGACCGGCGTCGTCCTCACCCTCGTCGGCTTCGCCTTCAAGACGGCCGCCGTCCCCTTCCACTTCTGGGTGCCCGACACCTACGTCGGCGCGCCCCTGCCGATCGCCGCCTACCTGTCGGTCGTCGGCAAGGCGGTGGGCTTCTCCGGCCTGATCCTCGTCACCGTCGTCGCCTTCCCTTCGTACGCCGACGTCTGGGGCCCGGCGCTCGCGGCGCTGGCCGCGCTCACCATGACCGTCGGCAACGTCGGCGCCCTGCGCCAGCAGGCCACGCGCGCGTACAGCGCGGTACGGCTGCTCGCCTGGTCGTCCGTCGGCCAGGCCGGCTACCTCCTCGTACCGATCGCCGCCGCGGGGTACTCCAAGGACGCCCAGAAGTCGATCGGCTCCACCGTCGCGTACGCCCTCATGTACGCAGCAGTGAACCTCGGCGCCTTCGCGGTGGCCGCGCTCGTGGGCCGTACGAGGGCCCGCAACCGCATCACGGACTACCGCGGCCTGTACGCCACGAACCCGCTGACCGCCCTCCTGCTGGCGTTCTTCCTGCTGTGCCTCGCCGGGCTGCCGCCAGGCATCATCGGCCTCTTCGCCAAGGTCACCGTCTTCTCCGCGGCCGTCGACGCCGGACTCGGCTGGCTCGCCGTCGTCATGGCCGTCAACGTCGTCATCGCGCTGTTCTACTACCTCCAGTGGACGGCACTGCTGTTCCGCGCGCCCGAGGGCGAGCCCGTCAAGCACCGCGTCCCGGCCCCCCTCACGGCCGCGATCACCCTGACGGCCGTCCTCGGCATCGCCCTGTCCGGCGCACCCCAGTTGGTGTTGCGCTTCGCGGACACCGGTCTGTTCTGACCATCTCGCGTCCGAACACTTCGCGCGCCGCACCGCGCGCGTGGGGCACTCGACCCCCACGCGCGCGTGCCGGCCGGTGACCCGCTCACCCCGACGGCCCCGCGCGCCGTCGCGCACACAAGGGAACCAGCGGCCCTCGCCTGGCGTTGACCAGTACGGAAGGGTCCACTGGACGTGACACCACGGCACCAGTGGCGTCGAACAGCAGCAAGCGAAGGGTTCCCCTGCCGCACCACTTGGAGGGCGTACCGTGCACCGCCGGCACAACGGGCTCAGGACCGCAGTACTCCTCGGGGGACTGTCCGCACTCATCATCCTCATCGGCAGCTTCTTCGGCCGCACGGGCCTGATCGTCGCGGTCCTCGTCGCCCTCGGTACCAACGCGTACGCATACTGGAACAGCGACAAGCTGGCACTCCGCGCGATGCGCGCCCGACCGGTCAGCGAGTTCGAGGCCCCGGCCCTGTACCGCATGGTCCGCGACCTCTCCACCCAGGCCCGCCAGCCCATGCCCCGCCTGTACATCTCCCCGACGGAGGCGCCGAACGCCTTCGCGACCGGTCGCAACCCACGCAACGCCGCCGTGTGCTGCACGGAAGGCATCCTGCGCAGCCTGGACGAGCGCGAGCTGCGCGGCGTCATCGGCCACGAACTCAGCCACGTCTACAACCGCGACATCCTGATCTCGTCCGTCGCCGGCGCCCTCGCCTCCGTGATCATGTTTTTGGTCAACTTCGCCTGGCTGATCCCGATCGGCCGCTCCGATGACGACGACGGCCCCGGCCTCCTCGGCATGCTCCTGATCATGATCCTCGGCCCGCTCGCGGCCACGCTCATCCAGTTGGCCATCAGCCGGTCCAGGGAGTACGAGGCCGACGCGTCCGGCGCCCGCCTCACCGGCGACCCCCTCGCCCTCGCCAGCGCGCTGCGCAAGCTGGAGATCGGCACCAAGCAGCTTCCGCTGCCCCCGGAGCCGCGCATCGAGACCGCGAGCCACATGATGATCGCTAACCCCTTCCGCCCGGGTCAGGGGCTGTCGAAGATGTTCTCCACGCACCCGCCGATGGCGGAGCGCATCGCCCGACTCGAGCGGATGGCAGGTCGCCCTCAGTGAAGACAATCCTCAACGTCATCTGGCTGATCCTGAGCGGCTTCTGGCTGTTCCTCGGGTACCTCCTCGCGGGCGTGCTGCTGTGCATCACGGTGATCGGTATCCCGTTCGGGATCGTTCTTCTGCGTTCAGCATCGCGCTCGGGTCGACCCGTCCTTCGATGACCATCGAGGGCAGTAGCTGAAGCTCCGGGAGAGGGACCTGTTCCATGTCCGCCAGGGCAGCGCACACACGGCTCCAGGTGTCGTCAGACGTCCAGGTGTTGAAGTGCTTCGAAGCCTGGATGGTGGCGCCGGTTTCCTTGATCACAATGGGCCAGGACTTGCCGGTACGCGCCTTATAGAAAATGGCGTCCACGGATCGGCGAACGGTACCCCGGCGCCCCTTAGGGAGTAGGGGGAGCGACCTTTGCCCACTCCTCGTCGGAGAGTGCGGCGGCAGGGATGCCGAGGCCAGCAGTGGCGTACCAGGCGCGAACGGTGCAGGGGACGCCGCCGCGCCGATCGTCGGGCACCGGGCCCGTGATCGTGACCTTTAAGTGGCGCTCCGACTTCCGCGGCTTGCCTGGACGCCAAGATCGGTGAGCGGCATGCCGTCGGGACGGCCGTGCCCATATATACGGGTGGCTTCCACTTCTTCGCGGAGAGCGGCGGGTCTCATCAGTTCCCGCCTGTGGAGATTGTCAAGATCGACCGGAGCTTTCCGCACCACCGGATACAGATCACCACGACCAGCACGGTATGGAAGACGATCGTGGTAGAGCCGCAGAACTGGAACATCAAGGCGTGGGAGCTTCTCAAGGACCGGGAAACCTACCAGGCAGACCAGTAGGACCCACCACAAGAGCGGCTTCTAATAAGGCGCTCAGTCGCACACCTTACGCACCAACGAACGCCGACGAGCCCCCTTCCCGGTCAGGGAAGGAGGCTCGCAGCCACACAGTCACGCACAATTCGATACGGACCTCAGACCCACTCCACCTCGGAAACGATGCGCAGCGAAGCCTCAGGGCCCGGCAGCGGTGTCCGAGAGGGTGTCGACGGCGCAGACGGGCGAGGGGCCGAAACGCCGGCCGCAGACAGAGCAGCCGTCACCTCGTCCTCGCTCGCGCCCGCCAGCGCCTCAATCACCCGATCGAGTGCCCCGCTCACCTCAGTGGGTGTGACCGCTCGAAGCCGGCGTCGGACCTGCGTTCTTGACCGTCAGAGGCAGCAGCTTCTTGCCGGTCGGGCCGATTTGTATGGCCGTATCCATCTGCGGGCTGAACCACACCGAAGACTGGGCCGATTCAGCACCGTGGACGGTTCTGCGCGGTTACCTCACACGAAGAAGCCACCGATCGGCGCAGCACCCCTGATCTCAGCCTCATGTACTGGACCGCGAAATCCGTATCCATGAACTTGCGGTCCCCTGGGCGAGGATTCGCGCCCCGCCCAGTGCTTACCCGCGACTTGCTTCCTGACGGGCCACTGCAGCCTCCGGGCCCACAGTCTCAAGGCTCGGTGTGACGGCCTTGCGCTCCTGGATGTGGGCGTAGGCCATCAGGCCGAACAGGACCGCGAGCAGCACGGCCGAGGAGCCCGCGGTGCCGAGTTCCAGTCCGCCCTTGGCGACCGGCTTGGTGAGGAAGTCGCCGGCGGTGGCGCCGAGGGGGCGGGTGAGGACGAAGGCGATCCAGAACAGGAGGACGTTCGGGACGGCAGGCACCTTCATCAGAGCGACCAGCACGACCAGCACGCTGGACACCAGCGCCGCACCGCCCAGGTAGCCGAGTCCGGAGCTGTCGGACAGGAAGTCGCCCATCGAGGTACCGAGGGTGTTGGAGACGAGGATCGCCGCCCAGAACAGGGCCTCGCCCTTGAAGGTGACGATGTCGCGGATCTGGAACGTCATCCCGCTGATCCTCCAGGCGAGGAAGATCGCCAGGAGGATGGAGACGAGGATCGCGGCTCCCTCCGGGTAGCCGAGGCCGAGGCCCTGCGGGCCCCAGCCCAGCGAAGAGGCGCCGCCCGAGAGGTACTTGTCGCTGGCGTCGCGGTTCATGAAGTCAGACATCGTCGTGCCGGCCGTGCTGGTCGACAGGATCACGGTCCAGTAGAAGAACGGGTTGTACTGAGAGGACCGCAGCTGCACCACCAGCGTCACCACGAAGATCAGGAACAGGGCGATCGTGGTGAGGAAATAGCCGAACTTGAGCGTCTGGGCGAACAGGTCGCCCGCCGTCTCACCCAGGGTCGTCGCGGCGATCTTCATGATCCAGAACGCCAGCGTGACCTCGGGCAGCTTCTTCATCACAGACTTCGTCGACGTCAAAAGGGTGCTCCTGTGCTTGTGGGGGGATCTCCGTTCGACCCTGACAAGGTCAACCTGAACGCATCCTGGACGTGCGCATCATGGATCTTGCGTCAGTGCGCCCGCGGTGCTTCACCTGTCAACCTTTGCCTCGTCCGCACCTCGCATAGCATCCGCCGCTCCAGCTCGAACACCCGCGCCGGAAGCGGCGGAGGCCGAGGATCGTCAGGGCACCGGAAGGCTTCCGGTTCTACGATTTACGGCGGCCGGGCACGCCGTGTTCACGGCGAGCGGGCTGCGCCGAAGGCACCAGAGAGATCTCGGCCAAGCCCGGCGCCGCCCTCATGTGACAGCCTCAGCCCCACTCAGCTCAGAGATCGGCCCGACCACTTCCCTCCGGCGTGTGTGGCGGCTCGGCGGGTTTGCCCGCATAGTCAGCCGACAAGGTTGCCGTTGATGGGCCGACAGGCTGGCGATCGTGGCTGTCGGTCGGGGAGAGCGTATCCACCGTGCGGGTCTGTCGACGGCCGGTGAGCATCTGCCGGCCCACCAGAATGGCCAGGACAGCGAGCAGCGCGGACGAGGTGATCGTGGTTCCTACTCCGAGTCCGCCCTGTGCGACGGGCTTTTCCACCGCGTTCTCCGCCACCGCTCCGAGTGGGCGCGTCAACACGTAGGCCGCCCAGAACAGCACCGTGCCCGAGATCGGGGTCAGATAGTGCGCGGCAAGGATCACGAGCATGGCCCCGGACAGCAGCAGAGAGCTGTCGCGGAAGCCGAGGCCCAGACCGCCGGAAAGGAAGTCGCCGCTGGAGGTGCCCAGCGTGTTGGACACCAGTGTCGCGGTCCAGTACAAGACCTCGCCCTCAGTGGTGGCGATCCGCTCGACATCCATGGTCTGTCCGGTCATCCGCCACCCGATCAGCACGATTGCCAGCAGGCTGGTCAGCAGAATCGAGCCGCCGGCGTAGCCGAGCCCGGCCGTGCGGTTGATGTAGTCGGACATCGAGGTGCCCACGATGCTGGTCGTCAGAATGACCGACCAGAACACCACCGGGCGGAAGCGGCCGGCCTTGAGCTGCATCGCCAGAGTGAGCGCGAAGGCCAGTAGGAAGATCATCGCGCCGACCGCGTAGCCGAGGTTCAGTGGCGCCATCGTGACGAAGTTCGATGCCGACTCACCCAGCGTGGTGGCCACGATCTTGGTCGCCCAGAACATCGCGCCGACCATCGGCAACTTGCTCACGGCAACCCTGCTCATTGAAGGTCCCATCCTCACCCCTCACGAGGCACCGGCCTGCCGAATCCCTCGTGGCGGACCGCAGACCTGGCCCGCGAGTCCATAGGTCCCCGACGCGGGCGCTCGATCCCGCTTCATCCTGCTGATCCACCCGACAGGGTGATGGCCGAGGGTCGCCCGACAGATGAAGCACCCTGCTGGCTCGGCACGGGTGCTGCGAAAACCGCCGAGCCCCTTCCCGATCAGGGAAGGGACTCAGGACGTCATGCAGTTGCACAAGGAGCCGTAGGGAGCTCAGACCCACTCCACCTCTGAGTGGATGTCCGAAGGGCCCCCAGGAGGCGGCAGTGGCGTCCTCGGCGCATCCCGCACGAGCCTCTGCCGCCTACCTTGCACGCCGAGCGCCTTCAGCACGGCAGCTCTGTCTTCCTCGCTGCTGTCCGCCAAGGCATCGGCGACGCGCCGTAACGCCTCGCTCACCTCAGTGCACGTGCCCGCTGGCCGCAGCGCCCTTCTTGACCGTCAGAGGCAGCAGCTTCTTGCCGGTCGGGCCGATTTGTATGGCCGTATCCATCTGCGGGCACACGCCGCAGTCGAAGCAGGGGAGAGAAACGTCAACCACCGAGCAGCGACCTCGGTCAGCGCCCGCCGAACTGCTGATCCGTCGCAACCACCTCACGCCCAAGCGGCATGAGCGAGATCGGGATGAGTTTTAGGTTGGCCCACCCAAACGGGATACCGATGATCGACAGGAACAGCGGGATACTCGTGATCAAGTGCGCCAGAGCAAGCCACCAGCCCGCGAAGACCAACCACAGGACGTTGCCGATACAAGAGGGCGCCCCGGCATCCGGTCGCTCTACAGTGGTTCGGCCGAACGGCCACAGCACGAACCCCGCGATACGCAGCGACGCGATGCCGAACGGGATGGTGACGATCAAGATGAAGCACACCAGCGCCGCGATCAGGTACCCGATCGCCATCCAGATGCCGCAGAAGACGAGCCACAGAATGTTCAGCAGCAGGTTGAACAGCTTCATGATCGGTACCTCTCCAGGTCGCTCCATCGCCACTGCCTGCCAAGACAAGTATCAGCTCGTCAGGCGTTCAGGCGGAACCGCAGCGGCCTTGTGGCGTGATCGGGAACATTCCGAGACGATCCCGTTCGGCATCGCGGCGTTCCGCATCGGTGTCTACGCCCTCTGGCCGTTCGGGTACACCACGGTCGAGCGCCGCGACGCGGGCGCCCCCTCCTGCATCGGCAACGTCCTGTGGCTGGTCCTCGCCGGCTGGTGGCTGGCCCTCACCCACATCGTCACGGGCGTCGCCCTGTGCGTCACGATCATCGGCATCCCGTTCGGCATCGCCAACTTCAAGCTGATCCCGGTCTCCCTGCTCCCGCTTGGCCGCGAAATCGTGCCCACGGACCAGCCGTTCGCGACGCGCTGACAGGCGGCCACGGGGGGAGTCGTGTCGGCGTCCCTTCCCGCCTTCCCCGCCTGCCCACTCCTGACGGCTCGCCGCCCGCTGCACGGGCCGCGAGCCGTCCGCTTTCCACAGCCGGCGAGCTGCTGGTTGTCCACAGCCCGCCGGTTGTCCACAGCCCGCCGGTTGTCCACAGGCCGGCCCGATTGTCAGTGGCGGCCTGCATGATGAACCCATGACCGAGCACGAGCAGTTGCTGACCGAGCACGAGCAGTTGCTGACACGGGTGGAGGCCAAGGCCCGCAACACCCGCCCGTGGGGCTGGACTTCACTGCCCGCCCCCGTGGACGCGGCCACGCTGGCCCGCGCCGAGGCCGCGCTGGGGTTCCGCCTGCCCCCGCTGCTCGCGGAGCTCTACCTGCGGATAGGCGACGGCGGATTCGGCCCGGAGTACGGCCTGCTGCCCCTGCTGGACAGCCCGCCGGCCGGTGAGCCCGCCGCTGTCCCGCAGTACCTCGCAAACCGCGAAAGCGGCCGCAGCGACCCCGACTGGCCCTGGCCGGAAGGCGTGCTGCCGATATCCCACTGGGGCTGCGCCATGTACGCCTGCGTGGACTGCCTCGCCCCGGAAGCCACCGTGCTGCTCTTCGAGCCGAACCCCGGCGACCCCGAACGCGCCTGGTTCGTGGACGCCCCCAGCCTCACCGACTGGCTGCGCGCCTGGGTCGACGGCACAGGCTGGTACGAGGAGATGAACGAGGAGCTGGAGATGGTCCCCTGGCCCGACTTCCGCATTCGCACGGCGCCGGTGCAGGCGCCCTGAGAGGCATACGCGTACGCGCGTGCGTGAGCTAACGCGCCGCCACCCACCGCCGTACGCCGTACGCGGCCACGCCCACCGCCAGCACCGCCGCGCCCAGGACCACCGAAACCCACGGCAAGGCGAACGCCAGCGTCACGCACCCGACCAGCCCCACCACCGGCACCACCCGGGAGGCCGGAGCGGAATCGAGGGTCCAGGCGGAGGCGTTGGCCACCGCGTAGTACGCCAGCACACCGAAGGAGGAGAAACCGACCGCGCCCCGGACGTCCACCGTGGCGGCCAGGACCGCGACCACCGCGCCCACGGCCAGCTCCGCCCGGTGCGGCACCCGGAAGCGGGGATGCACGGCGGCCAGCGCGCCGGGCAGATGCCGGTCCCGGGCCATGGCCAGCGTGGTGCGCGAGATACCCAGGATCAGAGCGAGCAGCGACCCCATCGCGGCCACGGCGGCACCGGCCCGCACCACCGGCACCAGCCCCGGCACCCCGGCCGCCCGCACCGCGTCGGCCAGCGGCGCGCCCGCGTGCCCGAGACCGCCCGACCCCAGCACGGAAAGGACAGCCACTGCCACACACGCGTACAGGGCCAGCGTGATGCCCAGGGCGAGCGGGATCGCGCGGGGGATGGTACGCGCCGGATCCCGTACCTCCTCGCCCAGGGTCGCGATCCGCGCGTACCCCGCGAACGCGAAGAACAACAGCCCGGCCGCCTGCAGCACGCCGCCGGCGCCCCCGGCGTCGCCGATGGCCAGCCGCCCGGCATCGGAGGCGCCGGAGCCCAGGCACACGACCACCACGGAAGCGAGGACTGCCAGCACCACTGCCACGATCGCCCGCGTCAGCCAGGTGGACTTCTGGATGCCGCCGTAGTTCACCGCGGTCAGCGCCACCACGGCCGCGACCGCCACGGCGTGCGCCTGCCCCGGCCAGACGTATGCCCCCACGGTCAGCGCCATCGCCGCACAGGAGGCCGTCTTCCCGACCACGAACGCCCAGCCCGCGAGGTAGCCCCAGAACGCCCCCAGCCGCTCGCGCCCGTACACGTATGTGCCGCCCGAGGCCGGATACCGGGCGGCCAGCCGCGCCGACGACGTGGCGTTGCAGTACGCGACCACGGCGGCGACCGCGAGCCCGACCAGCAGCGCGGACCCGGCCGCGCGCACCGCGGGTCCCAGGGCGGCGAAGATCCCGGCCCCGACCATCGAGCCGAGCCCGATGACCACGGCGTCCCCGACCCCCAGGGTGCGCCGCAGCTCGGACGTGGAAGCCGACTGTGTCATGGCCCGCACCCTACTGATCAGTGCAACCGCGGGGTGTGGTCGTGACGTCCTCTTCATCAACACGGCACGAACACGCGTGTGGCAAGCACCACGACGAGTACCTTCGAGCACGACGAGCAACGACGCACGGGCCTACGGGCACAGCCTGTCCGAACCGAAGTCACAGCGCCGGGACAGTGCAGGAACAGCGTGGAAGGGCAGGGTCAGGGCATGGGCATCATCGGTTGGATCATCCTGGGGCTGTTGGCCGGAGC
Organism: Streptomyces sp. NPDC005202; assembly: GCF_040608235.1. Taxonomy (NCBI): domain Bacteria; kingdom Bacillati; phylum Actinomycetota; class Actinomycetes; order Kitasatosporales; family Streptomycetaceae; genus Streptomyces; species Streptomyces sp. NPDC005202. The sequence goes on from NZ_JBEXHW010000004.1 coordinate 124,725, forward strand.
CATCGCCAAGTTCCTGCTGCCGGGCCGCGACCCGGGCGGCCTCATCGGCACGACCCTCATCGGCATCGCGGGCGCGTTCATCGGCGGCTGGGTATCGGCCCGCTGGCTGCACCACCCGATCACCAAGAACTTCTACGACGGCGCCACCTGGGCCGCGGCGATCGGCGGCTCGCTCGTGCTGCTGATCGCCTACCGCATCCTGTTCGGCAACTCGCGCGACTGAGCGCACCCCCGAGCCGCAGCCAGCAGGCGAGAAGGGTGGGCACCAACCGGGTGCCCACCCTTCTTCGTATGCGCGGCGCGCGGGGAACCCCCGGCCGCTGCGGACTACCGGTAGTTCACGAACTGCATCGCGAAGTCGAAGTCCTTGCCCTTCAGCAGGGCGATCACGGCCTGCAGATCGTCGCGGCTCTTGGAGCTGACGCGCAGCTCCTCGCCCTGGACCTGGGCCTTCACGCCCTTCGGGCCCTCGTCCCGGATGATCTTCGCCACCTTCTTCGCGTTCTCCTGGGAGATGCCCTCCTGGATCGACGCGAAGATCTTGTACTCCTTGCCGGAGAGCTGGGGATCGCCCGCGTCCAGGGCCTTCAGCGAGATGCCGCGCTTGATCAGCTTGGACTGGAAGACGTCGAGGACTGCCTTCACCCGGTCCTCGGAGTTCGCCTCCATGAGGATCTTGTCACCGGACCACGAGATCGAGGCACCAACGCCCTTGAAGTCGTAGCGCTGCGAGATCTCCTTGGCGGCCTGGTTGAGGGCGTTGTCGACCTCCTGCCGCTCGACCTTCGAGACGATGTCGAAACTGGAGTCGGCCATGTCCTGTGGCTCCTTGTATCGGGGTGCGTATCGGGGTGCGTATCGGGGTGCGTATCGGGTGCGTATCGGCGGGCGTGGGGGTGGCCGCCGAGCCCGGCATGGGATCCCGGGCCGCATCCGCACCAGCCTAGCCACCCCCCGTCCGCCCGGCGCCGATGAATCGGGTGGCGAAGCACCCCTCCGTATCGGGTATTGTTTACGTCGTTGCCACGGAGCACCGCCGAAGGGCGGTTCGAATGGCAGCCCCCCTCCGGCGGTGTGCCCGAGCGGCCAAAGGGAGCAGACTGTAAATCTGCCGGCTCAGCCTTCCCAGGTTCGAATCCTGGCGCCGCCACACGGGAAACAAAGGGCCCGTGGCCTGCGAGAACAGCAGGTCACGGGCCCTTTTTGTTGTTTTCCGGCGCGGGAAGGTGCCGGCTCGCTCCGTCACCGGGAAGCAATCGCGTGACGGAGGTCATAAAGGCCCGCGGGCTGTGCAGGCGGAGGTCGTTCGCGGGCGTGTGGGCAGGGGCGTATGGGCTGGCCCGGGACTGGAACGTCAAGCACGACGGCGTCGGCTTCGCGACCCGGTTCGAGGTCGAGACCGAGTTCCTGCGCCGGTATCCCGTTCAGCAGGCGGGCGGACGATTCTCGAGCTGTGGGTGCCGGGCCGAGGAGCTCGACGAGTTCAACACCCACATCGTCGGAACCATCCAGGTGGTGCACGAGTTCCGGTGAGCTGTCGGGGGCGCTGGGTACGTACGCGGCATGGGACGGATTGACTACCTCCACGACCCCGACGCGCCGCCCGCCAACTCCGTCGTGCCCTCCGTCGTCGCGTTCGTGCAGAACGACGCCGGTCACGTGCTGGTGATCCAGCGGTCCGACAACGGGCGCTGGGCGCTGCCCGGGGGCGGGCACGACCTCGGCGAGTCGATCAGCGACACCGTGGTGCGGGAGGTCCGGGAGGAGACCGGCATCGACGTGGAGGTCGTCGACCTGTCCGGGATCTACACCGACCCGGGGCACGTGATGCGGTACGACGACGGCGAGGTGAGGCAGCAGTTCAGTCTCTGCTTCCGGGCCCGGCCGATCGGCGGCGACCTCCGCACCAGCAGCGAGACCACCCAGGTGCGCTGGGTCCCGCCGACGGAACTGCCCACCCTGGACGTGCATCCGACCATGCGGCTGCGGATCGGCCACGCCATGGAGCGCGGCCGCTCCTCGCCCTACATCGGCTGACGGGTCCCTCCCCGCGCATCCGCCGACCGCGGCGCAACGCGGCACACTGGCCCCATGTCTTCCCGACGCAGACCCTGCCCCGTGTGCCGTCGTGAGATCGCCGTCGTCGCGGCGCGGTTCGCCCGGCACGATCCGCGCGGTGCGCGGGAGAACGGCGAGCTGACGTCGTGTCCCGGCTCGCGTCGGCCGGCGCAACTCGGGGCAGTGCAGCCCTCGTTGGACCGGTACGTCGTCCCCGAGTTCCCGGGGCAGCTTTCGCTGTTCTGACACGGTCGGGCCTCGACCCGCCGGGCGCTCCGCTACACCGCCCGTACGTCCATCCGCGCCACCCGGCCGTCCTCACCGAAGCGGTAGACGTGCTCGACCGTCCCGGCCCAGTGGTCGCCCTCCGCGTCCCTCATGCCCTGCCTTACGGTCGCGACCACGCCCTCGCCGTCCCCGTCCAGGCGCAGCCCCTCCAGCCGTACGAGGGGATGGCCGGCCGTGAACTGCCGTGCCCAGTAGGCCCGGACCTCCTCGTGACCGTGGAGCCGAACGCCGTCCAGCACGTTCGGCCAGTCCACGTCGGGCGCAAGACACCGCGGGATGAAGGCGTCCCGCTCGTCGGTCGAGAAGACCTCGTACATCCGGCGGAGCAGAGTTTCCTCCTCCGCCGGCACGGCCTCCGCCGGCCCACCGTCCGCCGACCCGCCCTGCGCCGACCCGCCCTGCGCCGGCCCGCCCCGCGCCGGCATCCCCTCCGTCGTCATCCTCAGTTCCCCGCCACCGACTTCACCGCCACCGACACCGGTGTCGAACCGCTGATGAGCTCCAGGGTCAGGCCTGCCGTCGCCGGGGTGTCCACCAGTTCGGCCAGTACGGCGGCCACGTCGTCGCGCGGGATCGAGCCGCGGCCGGTGTGGGCCTCCAGGCGTACGAGACCGGTGCCGGCGTCGTTCGTCAGCGAGCCGGGGCGCAGGATCGTCCAGTCGAGGGCCTCCTGCCCGCGGACGTAGTCGTCCGCCGCACCCTTGGCGCGCAGATACACGTCGAAGACGTCGTCCCCCTTGTGCTCCGCATCGGCGCCCATCGACGACACGACCACGTGGCGCCGTACGCCCGCCCGGACCGCGGCGTCCGCGAACAAGATCGCCGCGCCCTTGTCCACCGTTTCCTTGCGGGCCGCTCCGCTGCCCGGGCCCGCGCCCGCCGCGAACACTGCCGCGTCCGCGCCCCGCAGCCGTTCCGCGACCTCCTCGACCGAGGCCGACTCCAGGTCGAGCACGATCGGTTCGGCGCCGGCTGCCCGCAGGTCGTCGCCCTGTTCGGCGCGGCGGATGATCCCCGCGACCTCGTCCCCGCGCGCGGCGAGCAGCCGCTCCAGCCGTAGCGCGATCTGACCATGACCACCAGCGATGACAATGCGCATGTTTCCGACCGTACGCCCGGACGGCCGCATCCGCCGCACGACTTCAGCCACGCCCCAGGGCGCACGCCATCACCCCTCTACGGGCGTACGCCCTCACGTGCGCACATCTCTACGCACGGCGCACGCCATCACGGGCGCACGCCATCATGCACCCCTCCACGGGCGTACGCCTCAACCTCCGGTTCCGTGGTACAGGGGGTACGGGGGTACGGGGGTACGGGGGTACGGGGGTGAAGGTCGGCCTGGGAGCGGGCGCGGGACGGTTGCCCTGCCCGTCACGACAACTCCCCCCGGCCCTGCCGCGGCAATCCCAACTCCACCGTCGCCGCCGAGTCGCAGAACTCCCGTACGGCGCTCGTCCGTGCCACCACGCGCCCCCGGTGCACCACGATCCTGCTGTACGCGAGCGACAGGGCTTCCGCGAGCCGGTCGCCGCGCACCGCGAGCAGTTCGGCCGGGAAGCCCGCCTCCACCCGCACCTGGGGCAGGCCCAGCACGGCGCGGGCCGACGAACTCGCCGCCTCGTAGGCGTCCTCGGGCCGCAGGCCGTTGCGTGAGGCCAGCAGGTACGCCGCCTCCAGCGGGTCCCCGCGCCCCACCGGGTTCGACACGTCCCGCAGGGCGCCGCTGCCCGCGGCGACCCGCACCCCGGCCGCCTGCAGCAGCCGTACCGGAGCCGTCCCTCGGCCTTCGACGCTTCCGCAGCCGCCCTGCGGCAGGCACACCACCGTCACCCCGGCGGCTGCCAGTTGGTCCGCGGTCCGGGAGGCCACCTCGGCGGGCAGCCGGGCGAGGCCGCCGCACGGGCCGAGCGTCACCCCGGGGCGCAGCCCGCCCGCCATCGCCGCGATCCGGGCCAGGCGCGCCGGGTCGGTGCCGTCGGTGTGCAGGTCGACGGGGCAGCCGTGCTCGGAGGCGACCTCGAGGACCGCCTCGACGTAGCCCGTGGGGTCGGGGTCCACGTCGGGGCAGCCGCCCACCACGCACGCGCCCATCTTCACCGCGTCCCGCAGCATCGCGAGCCCGTCCGCCCCGGCCGCCCCGGTCAGCACGCGCGGCACCGCCACCGTCGTCAGCTCGGTGAGCCCGCGCAGCGCCCGCCGCGCCCGCAGGACGGCGGTCAGGGCGCCGAGCCCCTGGACGTCGCCCACGCGCACGTGCGAGCGCAGTGCGGTCGCTCCGTGACCGAGCTGCAGCAGCGCGGCCTCGGTCGCCCGGCGCTGGACGTCCTCGGGGTCGTACGACACCGGTCCGCCGCTGTCGGCGGTCAGGGCCGTGTCGCCGTGGGCGTGGGGTTCGGCGGGGGCCGGCAGGAGCAGGTAGCCGGTGAGGTCCACGCGTGCCCCGCCGTCGCGCAGACCGCTCGCGCCGAGGCTGCCGGCCGTGCCGACCGCCTCGATGCGCCCGCCGGCCAGCCGTACGTCCACGGTCCGCCCGTCGGTCAGCCGCGCCCCGCACAGCAGCAGGCCGCCCGGGTCGGCAGGTCCCGACGAACCCGACGAGGAGGACGAGTGGGGCGGCTGCGGCTGACTGTCGGGCATCGCGCTCCAGGTACGACAGGTGCTCCGGTACATGGACTCGTGGCTGCGCGTAGGGCGCAAAGATCACACAGAGTGAGTCGAGCCTAGGGTGGCTCTCCGCCCGGGAGGGGGAGGAGCTCAATAGTCGTACCGGTGTGGCCGCGCGCGGTCGCAGGTGCCGCAGGTGATGGGAGCCGTGCGTCCGGGACACGAGAGGACACGAGAGGGCACGAGAGGGCACGAGAGGACGCGAGGGCACACGAGAGGCCCCGCGAGGCTCCTGTGAGGTCCTCGCGGCGGGACGGGGAACGGGACGGGGCGGGGCCGCGAAACGGATTTGGGTGAACGGCGGCCGAGCGTGTAATGTCTTCATCGCTCGCCCCAATAGCTCAGTCGGCAGAGCGTCTCCATGGTAAGGAGAAGGTCAACGGTTCGATTCCGTTTTGGGGCTCTGGTGTGTGAGGTTCCCGCCGCGAGGCGGGGGCCGATCGCATCGCAGCGGTGTAGCTCAGTCGGTAGAGCAAGCGGCTCATAATCGCTGTGTCACCGGTTCAAGTCCGGTCACCGCTACTGACAGTAGCCGATTGCGGGGTCGGTCCTTCGATCGGCTACTCTTTCTTGCGTTGAACTAGCCCACCCGTTCGTCAAGGAGCACTCACGTGGCTGCCACCGACGTCCGCCCGAAGATCACGCTGGCCTGCGTGGAGTGCAAGGAGCGGAATTACATCACCAAGAAGAACCGGCGCAACAACCCGGACCGTCTTGAGCTGAAGAAGCACTGCCCGCGTTGCAACGCCCACACGGCGCACCGCGAGACGCGATAACCAAGGCTCGTGCATGAGGCCGCCCCCGCAGTAGGGGGGCGGCCTCATGCTGTTTCCTCTTCCTTATGTCGTTTCCACGCAGCTGACACCAGGAGGTGCCGAGCCATGGCGCTCGACCAGTCCTTCGTGGGGCGGTCCTACCCGCCCACCGCCCCCTACGAGGTGGGCCGGGAGAAGATCCGTGAGTTCGCGGAGGCGGTGGGGGACGCCAACCCGGCGTACACGGACCCGGTGGCCGCCAAGGCGCTCGGCCATCCCGACGTGATCGCCCCGCCGACCTTCGTCTTCGCGATCACCTTCAAGGCCGCCGGACAGGTCGTCGAGGACCCGTTGCTCGGCCTGGACTACAGCCGGGTGGTGCACGGCGATCAGAAGTTCGCCTACACCCGGCCCGTGCGCGCCGGCGACCGGCTGACGGTCACCTCGACCATCGAGGCGATCAAGTCCCTGGCCGGCAACGACATCCTGGACATCCGTGGCGAGGTGCACGACGAGGCGGGCGAGCACGTCGTGACCGCCTGGACCAAGCTCGTGGCCCGTGCGGCCGAGGAGGCGTGAGGAGACCGATGACGGCGAAGATCGCCTACGACGACGTCGAGGTCGGCACCGAGTTGCCGGCGCAGACCTTCCCCGTGACCCGCGCCACCCTCGTCCAGTACGCGGGCGCCTCAGGGGACTTCAACCCGATCCACTGGAACGAGAAGTTCGCCAAGGAGGTCGGGCTGCCGGATGTGATCGCGCACGGCATGTTCACCATGGCCGAGGCGATCCGTGTCGTCACCGACTGGGTGGGCGACCCGGGTGTCGTCGTCGAGTACGGTGTCCGCTTCACGAAGCCGGTCGTCGTCCCGAACGACGACAAGGGAGCCACGATCGAGGTCAGCGGCAAGGTCGCGGCCAAACTCGACGACAACACCGTGCGGGTGGACCTGACGGCCATCAGCGGCGGGCAGAAGGTGCTCGGGATGTCCCGGGCGGTCGTGCGGCTGGCCTGACAGGGCTGCGCGAGGTACGGGGCGTCCGCCATGGCGGACGCCCCGTACCTGTCTCCACTTGTCCGCTTGTACTTGTCTCCACTTGTCCGCTTGCCCGCAGCGCTTGACTGGTTGGTGATTGACGGCCTGCGGCGGCCCGCGCTGGTGACCGGCTCCGCGGTGGGGGCCCTCGCCGGGGTGGCCGCGCTGCTGATCCCGACCCGGCGGCGCGCCGCACGGACCGCGGACGCGGCGGAGCAGCCCGCACCGGTCCTGGAAACCGCCGCCCACTGAGCCCCTCGCGCCGGCGCTCGCAGGCCGCAGCACCCCACCTCGGCGGCTGCTCCCGCAGTCCGCATTCCACCGGGCATGCGCGCGTACGGCTCCGTTTCCACCGACGGGCCGTACGCGCGCGTGCCCGGTTGTGGGGAGGGGGCGGCCGGACCTCTGCGCGTGGGGGTGTCGAAGGGGGGCCGCCTGGGAGTCGCGCAGCCCTCTCGGTGGGGGTGTGCGGGTGGGGCCGCCCGAGTCGTCTCGGCGCGGGGCTGTCTGCGGGGTCTCGTAGTCTTGAGCGCGTGCAGGAACTCCACGACGCGCCCCTGGCCCCGCTGACCACCTTCCGACTGGGCGGCCCCGCGACCCGGCTGATCACCGCGACCACCGACGCCGAGGTGGTCGACGCCGTCCGCGAGGCCGACTACACCGGCACACCGCTGCTGCTCATCGGCGGCGGTTCGAACCTGGTCATCGGCGACAAGGGCTTCGACGGCACCGCCCTGCGCATCGCCACCAGCGGCTTCGAGCTGAGCGGTACGACACTGGAGCTGGCCGCCGGCGAGGTGTGGACGGACGCCGTCGCCCGCACCGTCGAGGCCGGGCTCGCAGGCATCGAGTGCCTGTCCGGCATCCCCGGCTCTGCGGGCGCGACGCCGATCCAGAACGTCGGGGCGTACGGCCAGGAGGTCTCCTCCACGATCACCGAGGTCGTCGCGTACGACCGCAGGGCGGGCGAGACGGTGACCCTGGCGAACGAGGAGTGCGCCTTCTCCTACCGCCACAGCCGGTTCAAGGCCGACCCCGAGCGGTTCGTCGTCCTGCGCGTCCGCTTCGAGTTGGAGGACGCGGATGGGCTGTCGGCGCCGATCAAGTACGCCGAGACGGCTCGGGCGCTGGGGGTGGAAGCGGGCGACCGGGTGCCGCTGACCACTGCCCGCGACACCGTCCTGAAGCTGCGCGCCGGGAAGGGCATGGTGCTGGACCCCGAGGACCACGACACCTGGTCGGCCGGGTCCTTCTTCACAAACCCGATCCTCACGGACGCCGAGTTCGCCGCGTTCCGCACGCGCGTGCGGGAGCGGCTGGGCGACGGCGTCGAGCCGCCCGCGTATCCGGCGGGGGAGGGGCACACCAAGACCTCGGCGGCCTGGTTGATCGACAAGGCCGGCTTCACCAAGGGCTACGGCACCGGCCCGGCCCGCATCTCCACCAAGCACACGCTCGCCCTCACCAACCGCGGCGGGGCGACGACGGAGGACCTGCTGGCGCTGGCCCGCGAGGTCGTGGCCGGAGTTCGTGAGACCTTCGGCATCACGTTGGTGAACGAGCCGGTGACGGTGGGCGTGAGCCTCTAGGCCGGACGGCTTCCGGAGGCGGCCCTGATCAGCCACCCCGGCCCTGGCAGGCCACTCGCGCCCCCGGCCTTGGCAGGCCATTCCTGCTCCCGGGCAGGCCGCCCCGCCCCGGCCCTGGTGGACCGCTCCTGCCCCCGGCCCCTGGCAGACCACCCCCACCCCGCCCTAGTAGGCCACCCCCACCCCCTGCTTCACCGTCCCCGGATCGTCGACCATCGCCAACATCGCGTGAGCCACGTCGGCGCGGGCGATGAAGCGGCCCTTGGGCGGGAACCCGCCGACGACCATGCGGTACGTGCCGGTGAGCGGCTTGTTCTGCAGGCGCGGCGGGCGGATCACGGTCCAGTCCGTGGCGCTGCGGGCCAGCTCGGCCTCCATCCGGCGCAGGTCGGCGTAGACGTCCTTCAGGAGGGCGGAGACCAGGCTCCGCGCGGTGCGGTCGAGGAACCCGTCGCCCTCCGGCTCTGGGCCGACCGGGCCCGCGCTCACCACGAGCAGCCGTCGCACCCCCTCCGCCTCCATCGCGCCCAGCACCGTACGGGTGAGCCGGGTCGCCACCCCGGCGTCCTTGCGGCTGCGGGCGCCCAGCCCGGACAGCACCGCGTCCCGGCCTGCGACGGCGGGACGCAGTGCCTCCGGGTCCGTCAGGTCGGCGCGGAACACCTCCAGCCCGTCGCCCGTCACGGTCAACCGTGCCGGATCGCGGACGACGGCCGTGACCCGGTGGCCTGCGGCCAGCGCCTGGCGCACGATCTCCTGACCGATCCCGCCGGTGGCGCCGAAAACGGTGAGGTTCATGGGTTACTCCCGTGCTCGGGTAGTGGGTGAGTGTTCACTCACCTATGTCGCTCCTAGAGTGAGTAAATACTCACCCACCCGTCAAGCCTGGTGGGACCCACCATGGAATCCTTGGTCCCCATGCAGCAGAAACCGGCCCGCGTCCGCATCCTCGACGCCGCCCACGAGCTGATGCTCACCGTCGGCCTCGCCCGCGCCACCACCAAGGAGATCGCCAGGGCGGCCGACTGCTCCGAGGCCGCGCTCTACAAGTACTTCCCGAGCAAGGAGGAGCTGTTCATCCGCGTCCTGGCGGAACGGCTGCCGCAGCTGACGCCGCTGCTGCGCAGCCTGGCTGCCGAGCCGGGGCGGCGCTCGCCGGAGGAGAACCTCACCGACATCGCCCGCCAGGCCGCCCTCTTCTACGAGCAGAGCTTCCCGATCGCCGCGTCGCTGTACGCCGAGACCCAGCTCAAGCGGCGCCACGACGACGCGATGCGCCGCATGGGGTCGGGGCCGCACATGCCGATCGAGGAGCTGGACGCGTACCTCCGGGCCGAGCAGGCCCTGGGGCGTGTGCGCCCCGACGCGGACACCTTCGCGGCCGCGTCCTTGCTGCTCGGGGCGTGCGCCCAGCGGGCATTCGCCTACGACGCGACCCCCACGGGCGAGCCCCCGCCCGTGGACGACTTCGCCCGACGCCTGGCCCGGACACTGCTCGCGGGCATCACCGGGTGACAGGGGCTCGCGGCGATACGCCCACGGCTCGCCGGCCTCAGTTCGCCAGCCAGTCGTCGACCCCCGCCAGCAGCTTGCTCTGCACGCCCTCCGGGGCCGCCGACGCACGGATCGACTGGCGGGCCAGGTCCGCCAGTTGCTCGTCCGTGAAGCCGTGGTGGCGACGGGCGATGTCGTACTGGGCCGCCAGCCGGGAGCCGAACAGCAGGGGGTCGTCCGCACCCAGGGCCATCGGGACGCCCGCCTCGTACAGCGTCCGCAGCGGGACGTCCTCCGGCTTCTCGTACACCCCGAGCGCGACGTTCGACGCCGGGCACACCTCGCACGTCACGCCCCTGTCGGCCAGGCGCTTCAACAGGCGCGGGTCCTCCGCCGCGCGCACCCCGTGACCCACCCGGTCGGCGTGCAGGTCGTCCAGGCAGTCGCGGACCGAGGCCGGCCCCGTCAGCTCGCCGCCGTGCGGGGCCGAGAGCAGGCCGCCGTCCCTCGCGATCGCAAAGGCCCGGTCGAAGTCCCGTGCCATGCCCCGGCGTTCGTCGTTCGAGAGGCCGAAGCCGACCACGCCGCGGTCCTTGTGGCGCACGGCGAGGCGGGCCAGTGTGCGCGCGTCCAGCGGGTGCTTCATGCGGTTCGCGGCGACCAGGACCCGCATGCCCAGGCCCGTCTCCCGCGACGCCGCCTCCACCGCGTCCAGGATGATCTCCAGAGCCGGGATCAGCCCGCCCAGGCGCGGCGCGTACGACGTCGGGTCCACCTGGATCTCCAGCCAGCCCGAGCCGTCCTTCAGGTCCTCCTCGGCCGCCTCGCGCACCAGCCGCTGGATGTCCTCCGGCTCTCTCAGGCACGAGCGCGCCGCGTCGTACAGCCGCTGGAAGCGGAACCAGCCCCGTTCGTCCGTCGCCCGCAGCCGCGGCGGCTCCCCGCTGACCAGCGCCTCGGTCAGCGCCTCGGGCAGCCGTACGCCGTACTTGTCGGCCAGTTCCAGCAGGGTGGCGGGCCGCATCGACCCGGTGAAGTGCAGGTGCAGATGGGCTTTCGGCAGCTCAGAGACATCACGTACACGCTCCATCCCAGGATCCTGCCGTACCTCCCTGGCGTCCCGGTAGCGCTTTCCCCGTTCGTGGTCTTGCTCGCACAAAGGAACGGGCCGCCTCCCCGGAAGGAAACGGCCCGCACGCGCGCGTGTGCGTCAGTCCCGCGCCTCCGCCAGCAGCTTCTGGATCCGGCTCACGCCCTCGACCAGGTCCTCGTCACCGAGGGCGTAGGACAGCCGCAGGTAGCCCGGCGTGCCGAAGGCCTCGCCCGGGACGACCGCGACCTCGGCCTCCTCCAGGATGAGCGCGGCCAGCTCCACCGTGTTCTGCGGGCGCTTGCCGCGGATCTCCTTGCCGAACAGCGCCTTCACCGACGGGTAGGCGTAGAACGCGCCCTCCGGCTCCGGGCAGACGACGCCGTCGATCTCGTTGAGCATCCGCACGATGGTCTTGCGGCGCCGGTCGAAGGCCTCGCGCATCTTCGCGACCGCCTCCAGGTCGCCGGAGACCGCGGCCAGGGCCGCCACCTGCGCCACGTTCGACACGTTCGACGTGGCGTGCGACTGGAGGTTCGTCGCGGCCTTCACCACGTCCTTGGGGCCGATGATCCAGCCCACGCGCCAGCCGGTCATGGCGTACGTCTTGGCGACGCCGTTGACCACGATGCACTTGTCGCGCAGCTCGGGCAGGAGCGCCGGCAGGGACACGGAGACCGCGTCGCCGTAGACCAGGTGCTCGTAGATCTCGTCGGTCAGCACCCAAAGGCCGTGCTCCACGGCCCAGCGGCCGATCGCCTCGGTCTCGGCCTCGGAGTACACCGCGCCGGTCGGGTTGGACGGGGACACGAAGAGGACGACCTTGGTCTTCTCCGTGCGGGCGGCCTCCAGCTGCTCGACCGTGACGCGGTAGCCGGTGGTTTCGTCCGCGACGACCTCCACCGGGACACCGCCGGCCAGGCGGATCGACTCCGGGTACGTCGTCCAGTACGGCGCCGGCACGATGACCTCGTCACCGGGGTCGAGGATCGCCGCGAAGGCCTCGTAGATGGCCTGCTTGCCGCCGTTGGTGACCAGGATCTGGGAGACGTCGGGCTCGTAGCCGGAGTCGCGCAGCGTCTTGGCGGCGATCGCGGACTTCAGCTCGGGCAGGCCGCCGGCCGGGGTGTAGCGGTGGTACTTCGGGTTCTTGCAGGCCTCGATCGCGGCCTCGACGATGTAGTCCGGGGTCGGGAAGTCGGGCTCACCGGCGCCGAAGCCGATCACCGGACGCCCGGCGGCCTTGAGGGCTTTGGCCTTGGCATCCACCGCGAGGGTGGCGGACTCTGAGATCGCGCCGACTCGGGCGGAGACCCGGCGCTCGGTGGGAGGGGTTGCAGCGCTCATGAGTCCATCGTTTCAGACCGGAAACGCCCCCGGCACGCGGGTTTCACAGACTGAGCAGGATGGGTCGGACCCCTGAACATCCGTCCGGATCCGGACCCCGGCCAGGGCGATCATCCGCCGGGAAATCCCCGACGGGCACTTCCTGTTCGACGACCGGCGCCGGACCACGTACACTCTCACCTCGTTGGCCTTCAGCAGCGCTGCCGCACCAGGTGCACACCGAGCATCCGGTCGGATGCGGTACGTTGGGGGGCACACAAAGGGTCGTAGCTCAATTGGTAGAGCACTGGTCTCCAAAACCAGCGGTTGGGGGTTCAAGTCCCTCCGGCCCTGCTACACACACCTTCGCCAGGATGTGTGCGCATGTACGTACAGCAATGCACCGCCGTGCGGCTCAGACCGGGCGCGGCACGGCCACGACCCGGAATCAGGTGAGGACGGAATGACGGACGCCGTGGGCTCCATCGACACGCCTGATGCCCAGGACGAGGTGCCGGAGTCGAAGAAGAAGGCCCGCAAGGGCGGCAAGCGGGCCAAGAAGGGCCCGCTGAAGCGCCTTGCTCTCTTCTACCGTCAGATCATCGCGGAGCTCCGCAAGGTCGTCTGGCCCACGCGCCATCAGCTGACGTCGTACACCACCGTGGTGATCTTCTTCGTTGCCATCATGATTGCCCTGGTGACCGTGATTGACTATGGGCTCAACCACGCGGCCAAGTACGTCTTCGGCTGAGTCAAGAGCGAAGGGCGCCGTGGATCCCGGCGCCCGTTTTCGCATGTTCCACCCCTATGTATCCAGGAAGAAGCAGCCACCGTGTCTGACCCGAACCTGAACGACGCCACCGAGCCTCGCGGGGAAGCTGTCGAGCCCGTGGATGTCGAGTCCGTGGATGACGAGCTCGACATCGTCGAGGGCGCGGACGAGGTCGACGAGGCCGAGGCTGCTGAAGCCGCCGCGGGCGAGCCGGCCGAGCGGGCCGCTGTCCACGTCGTGGATGAGGACGAGATCGCCGAGGGCGAGGCCGCGGCCGCGTCCGACGAGGCCGACGACGAGCCGGAGGCCGAGCTCGACCCGGTCGAGAAGCTCCGCGAGGAACTGCGCACGCTGCCCGGCGAGTGGTACGTCATCCACACCTACGCCGGCTACGAGAAGCGCGTGAAGGCCAACCTGGAGCAGCGCGCCGTCTCGCTGAACGTCGAGGACTTCATCTACCAGGCCGAAGTGCCCGAGGAAGAGATCGTCCAGATCAAGAACGGCGAGCGCAAGACCGTCCGGCAGAACAAGCTGCCCGGATACGTCCTCGTCCGCATGGACCTGACGAACGAGTCCTGGGGCGTCGTCCGCAACACCCCGGGTGTCACGGGCTTCGTCGGCAACGCCTACGACCCCTACCCGCTGTCCCTGGACGAGATCGTCAAGATGCTCGCCCCGGAGGCCGAGGAGAAGGCCGCCCGCGAGGCCGCCGAGGCCGAGGGCAAGCCGGCCCCGCAGCGCAAGGTCGAGGTCCAGGTGCTGGACTTCGAGGTCGGCGACTCGGTCACCGTCACCGACGGCCCGTTCGCCACGCTGCAGGCGACCATCAACGAGATCAACCCCGACTCGAAGAAGGTCAAGGGCCTGGTGGAGATCTTCGGCCGCGAGACGCCGGTCGAGCTCTCCTTCGACCAGATCCAGAAGAACTGACGTTCTTTCGGACCGAGCACTTCCGAGCAGGTCAGGCCGGCTGCGAAAGCCGGCCTGACCTGCTCGGTTTTTGGCCGCGCATGGATACCCGTTATCGTTGTGCGGTATGCCTCCATCCGTATGATCCACTCGATCTCCCCTGAGATCGCGTGCGGTCTGGCAGGTGGATGGGGGCGAAACACTCTCACTAAGGACCCGGAGAGAGCACATGCCTCCCAAGAAGAAGAAGGTCACGGGGCTCATCAAGCTCCAGATCCAGGCCGGCGCCGCCAACCCGGCCCCGCCGGTCGGTCCGGCGCTGGGTCAGCACGGCGTCAACATCATGGAGTTCTGCAAGGCCTACAACGCCGCGACCGAGTCGCAGCGCGGGTGGGTCATCCCGGTGGAGATCACGGTCTACGAGGACCGTTCCTTCACCTTCATCACCAAGACTCCGCCGGCCGCCAAGATGATCCTGAAGGCTGCGGGCATCGAGAAGGGCTCCGGCGAGCCGCACAAGACCAAGGTCGCCAAGATCACCCAGGCGCAGGTCCGCGAGATCGCCCAGACCAAGATGCCCGACCTCAACGCCAACGACCTGAACGCCGCCGAGAAGATCATCGCCGGCACCGCCCGTTCCATGGGCGTCACCATCGAGGGCTGAACCCCACCTTCGTAGAACCCCGCGGCAGCAGTTGTCTGTCGCACGTGGAAGGGCCTGCTCGGCCCGTACCACGACTCCTTCAGAACACACAGGAGCAGTTGTGAGCAAGCGCAGCAAGGCTCTCCGCGCTGCGGACGCCAAGGTCGACCGGGAGAAGCTGTACGCCCCGCTCGAGGCCGTCCGTCTCGCCAAGGAGACCTCCACGACCAAGTTCGACGGCACCGTCGAGGTCGCCTTCCGTCTGGGTGTCGACCCGCGCAAGGCCGACCAGATGGTCCGTGGCACCGTGAACCTTCCGCACGGCACCGGTAAGACCGCCCGGGTCCTGGTCTTCGCGACCGGCGACCGTGCCGAGGCCGCGCGTGCCGCGGGCGCCGACATCGTCGGTGCCGACGAGCTGATCGACGAGGTGGCGAAGGGCCGTCTGGACTTCGACGCCGTCGTCGCCACCCCGGACCTCATGGGCAAGGTCGGCCGCCTCGGCCGCGTGCTCGGTCCCCGTGGTCTGATGCCGAACCCGAAGACCGGCACCGTGACCCCGGACGTCGCCAAGGCCGTCACCGACATCAAGGGCGGCAAGATCGAGTTCCGTGTCGACAAGCACGCGAACCTGCACTTCATCATCGGCAAGACGTCGTTCGACGACACCAAGCTGGTGGAGAACTACGGCGCGGCGCTGGAGGAGATCCTCCGTCTGAAGCCGTCCGCCGCGAAGGGTCGCTACATCAAGAAGGCCGCCATCACCACCACGATGGGCCCCGGCATCCCGGTCGACCCGAACCGCACCCGCAACCTCCTCGCCGAGGAGGACCCGGCCGCGGTCTGAGCCTGACGGCTCACCCCAGTCGGACGACGGGCCCCGCACCCTTTCCAGGTGCGGGGCCCGTCCCCCACTTTTCGTACGCATGTCAGTGCCCTGCGCTAGCGTGCGAAGCACAGCAATCGCATAGGGGTGGGACGAAATGAAGAGCACGACCGTGCGCCGCGTGACGCTCTCAATCGCGGCGGCGACCGCGCTGACGGGGGTGGCCGCCTGCAGCTCCTCGGGCTCCGGCGAGGGCGACGGCGCGGCCGGGCAGGGCGCGACGCGCGTCAGTCCCATATCCGCCCTGCGCTCCGCCGAGCAGTCCACCGACAGGGCCGACTCCGCCAAGGTCGTCTCCACGACCACCATCGGCACGCTGATGTCCATGGAGGCGCACGGCACCCTCGCCTGGGGCCACGGCCTGACCGGCACGCTCACGCTCACCTACACCGGCGGCAGCCTGGCCGACACGATGCGCCGCCTCGACAGCAGCTCCATGCAGGCGCGCTACCTGCCGGACGCCTACTACGCGCGCATGGGCGACCGGTTCGCCCGGCAGGCCGACGGCAAGCACTGGCTCCGGTACGGCTACGACGACCTCGCCACCCTGGCCGGCGGCTCCGGCGCGTACCTCAAGGAACAGATGCAGAACACCACGCCCAACCAGTCGGTGAAGCTGCTGCTGGCCTCCGGCGACGTCAAGAAGGTCGGCGAGGCGACGGTGGCAGGCCAGCACACCACGCACTACGCGGGTACGGTGAACGTCGACGATCTCGCCGCCGAGAACTCCCACCTCACCCGGAACCAGCTGGACCAGCTGCGGAAACAGCTCACCCAGGCCGGCGTCAGCACGGAAACCGTCGACATCTGGGTCAACGACCAGAACCTGCTGGTCAAGCAGGTGTCCCAGGCCCAGATGGCGATGGGCCGGATGACCCAGACCGCCTACTACACCCACTACGGCGTGAAGGTGTCCGCCCAGCAGCCCCCGGCGAGCGACACCGAGGACTTCAAGGACCTGCTGAAGAAGCGGGGCGGCACATTCGGCGGGACCGGCACGACCTCCTGAGGCCCACGGGAATCCAAAGGACCGCCCGCACACCCGGGGACACGCTCGCGATCTTGCTGTGCATCAGCCATATGTGTCCTGGGGGGAAGCAATGAGATCGTCTGGACGTGGTTCTGCGCGCGGCAGAGCGATGGGCGCCGCACTCGCGGTTCTGCTGCTCGCCGGCGGTGCGGCAGGCTGCACTCAGGACGCGCCCGGAGCGTCGGCACGGGGCCGGCGGCGGCCGTCACCAGGGCCGCCAGGAAAACGGCGGCCCTCACGTCCGTGCGCCGGTGACGGTGAAGGCACCGCCCGCCTCGGACACGGTGGACATGCCGAGCGGCTGAAGAAGGCCCACTGCTGAGCACCGCAGGGGCGGATTTGCTTGACAGCGGCCCGTTCCCTTACCCTCCTACAGAAGCCAAAGACCGCTGGTCGTTGCCGTGCGCTCGAACGAGGGCGCGGTGGCCGAAGGATCCGCTGAACTGCGGACGACCCGCGCAGGTGACAGAGGAAGCACTCCCGGAGTACGTGTGTCGTCGCGCGTGCGCCCGGTCGAGTCCGCCCCGTGCGCCTGCGCCGGGGCGTTTCGTTTTCCCCAGTCCTCCTTCGGGTCCGCGCGGTCCGAATCACCCGGAAGGAGGCCGAGGCTCTATGGCGAGGCCCGACAAGGCTGCCGCGGTTGCCGAGCTGACGGATAAGTTCCGCAACTCGAGCGCCGCTGTGCTGACCGAGTACCGCGGTCTCACCGTGGCGCAGATCAGGACGCTGCGCCGATCGCTCGGTGAGAACGCCCACTACGCCGTGGTGAAGAACACGCTGACCAAGATTGCGGCCAACGAGGCCGGGATCACGACGCTGGACGACCTGTTCAACGGTCCGACGGCGGTCGCCTTCGTCACCGGTGACCCGGTGGAGTCGGCGAAGGGTCTCCGTGACTTCGCCAAGGACAACCCGAATCTCGTTATCAAGGGCGGTGTCCTTGACGGCAAGGCGCTGTCCGCCGACGAGATCAAGAAGCTTGCGGACCTCGAGTCCCGCGAGGTTCTGCTTTCCAAGCTGGCCGGTGCCTTCAAGGCGAAGCAGTCCCAGGCTGCCTCCGTCTTCCAGGCGCTGCCGTCGAAGCTCGTCCGCACCGTGGACGCGCTGCGCGCCAAGCAGGAAGAGCAGGGCGGTGCCGAGTAATTCGGCTCGCTTTCTGATCCTCGCCGCCTGAGCGCGGCAAGGGTCGCAGCGGGCCCGACGTACGCCCGCCTTACCCAGTACATCCGGCACCTGCCGATTGAGTGGAAGGACCGCCATCATGGCGAAGCTCACCCAGGACGAGCTGCTTGCCCAGTTCGAGGAGATGACCCTCATCGAGCTCTCCGAGTTCGTGAAGGCCTTCGAGGAGAAGTTCGACGTCACCGCCGCCGCTGCCGCGCCGGTCGTCGTCGCCGGTGGCGGTGCCGCCGGCGCTGAGACCCCGGCCGAGGAGGAGAAGGACGAGTTCGACGTCATCCTCACCGGCGCCGGCGACAAGAAGATCCAGGTCATCAAGGTCGTGCGTGAGCTGACCTCCCTGGGCCTGAAGGAGGCCAAGGACCTTGTCGACGGCACTCCGAAGCCGGTCCTCGAGAAGGTCAACAAGGAGCAGGCCGACAAGGCCGCCGAGGCCCTCAAGGGTGCCGGCGCCTCCGTCGAGGTCAAGTAAGACCTTTCGGAGTCTCTCCGACCTCTCCGCGCGCTGACAGCAGTCCCGTAGGGCTGTAACGCTCACGCACCGAAGAGCGATCATCCATCCGGGTGGTCGCTCTTCGGCGTTCCGGAGGGTCGGCGGCGGCTGCCTTGCACCGACGGTCGTGAGGGGTATGGTGATCTTCGTCTTGCCCCGAGCTCCTCGTGGCAGGCTGCAAGTGACGATGGCAGCACCCGGTGTGGGCAAGGGGGGCCTTGACGAACCGCACGCAGCGCGCAATTCTCAGGACGCGTCGTCACAAGGATCCGAAACCGAGGCATGGATCGACGACGAAGAGGGCAGTATGAACGTGCGTTGAGGGCAGGTATGGCGCAGGCGTTGACAACAACAAGGGTCTCCAAAAACCCGCACTGGACATCAGTGTGCCAAGTGGCTACACTGACCCTTTGCGCTGCCTGTTAGCTGTCCCCTGCCCGTCACCAGGGGCATGCCCTCGCCTGAAGCCCGACGACCGGACGATCCCTGACCTGGGATTCCTGTCTTCGTGCAGCGGTGGGGGACCGGTACGCGCGTAGTGAGTCCGAGCCCTCGGAAGGACCCCCTCTTGGCCGCCTCGCGCACTGCCTCGACCGCGAATACGAACAACGGCGCCAGCACCGCCCCGCTGCGCATTTCCTTTGCAAAGATCAAGGAGCCCCTCGAGGTTCCGAACCTTCTCGCGCTGCAAACCGAGAGCTTCGACTGGCTGCTCGGCAACGACGCATGGAAGGCTCGCGTCGAGGAGGCTCTCGAGAACGGTCAGGACGTCCCCACCAAGTCCGGCCTCGAGGAGATCTTCGAGGAGATCTCCCCGATCGAGGACTTCTCCGGGTCGATGTCGCTGACGTTCCGCGACCACCGCTTCGAGCCGCCGAAGAACTCGATCGACGAGTGCAAGGAGCGCGACTTCACCTACGCCGCGCCCCTCTTCGTCACGGCCGAGTTCACCAACAACGAGACCGGCGAGATCAAGTCCCAGACCGTCTTCATGGGCGATTTCCCGCTCATGACGAACAAGGGCACCTTCGTCATCAACGGCACCGAGCGTGTCGTGGTGTCGCAGCTGGTCCGTTCGCCGGGTGTCTACTTCGACTCCTCCATCGACAAGACGTCCGACAAGGACATCTTCTCCGCCAAGATCATCCCGTCCCGGGGTGCCTGGCTGGAGATGGAGATCGACAAGCGTGACATGGTCGGTGTCCGCATCGACCGCAAGCGCAAGCAGTCCGTGACCGTCCTCCTGAAGGCGCTCGGCTGGACCAACGAGCAGATTCTCGAGGAGTTCGGCGAGTACGAGTCGATGCGCGCCACCCTGGAGAAGGACCACACCCAGGGCCAGGACGACGCGCTGCTCGACATCTACCGCAAGCTGCGCCCGGGCGAGCCCCCCACGCGCGAGGCCGCGCAGACGCTGCTGGAGAACCTGTACTTCAACCCCAAGCGCTACGACCTCGCCAAGGTCGGCCGCTACAAGGTCAACAAGAAGCTGGGTACGGACACCCCGCTGGACGCGGGCATCCTGACCGTCGAGGACATCATCGCGACGATCAAGTACCTGGTGAAGCTGCACGCCGGCGAGACCGAGACGGTCGGTGACAACGGCCAGCCGGTCGTCGTCGAGACCGACGACATCGACCACTTCGGCAACCGCCGCCTGCGCAGCGTCGGCGAGCTCATCCAGAACCAGGTCCGCACGGGTCTGGCCCGTATGGAGCGCGTCGTGCGCGAGCGCATGACCACGCAGGACGTCGAGGCGATCACGCCGCAGACCCTGATCAACATCCGGCCGGTCGTCGCCTCCATCAAGGAGTTCTTCGGCACCAGCCAGCTGTCCCAGTTCATGGACCAGAACAACCCGCTGTCCGGGCTGACGCACAAGCGGCGTCTGTCCGCGCTGGGTCCGGGTGGTCTGTCCCGTGAGCGGGCCGGCTTCGAGGTCCGTGACGTCCACCCGTCGCACTACGGCCGCATGTGCCCGATCGAGACCCCTGAAGGCCCGAACATCGGTCTGATCGGCTCGCTCGCCACCTACGGTCGCGTGAACGCGTTCGGTTTCGTCGAGACGCCGTACCGCAAGGTCACCGACGGCCGGGTTACCGACCAGGTCGACTACCTGACGGCCGACGAAGAGGACCGATTCGTCATCGCGCAGGCCAACGCCACCCTGACGGACGAGATGCGCTTCGCCGAGAACCGCGTCCTGGTCCGCCGCCGTGGCGGCGAGGTCGACTACGTCAGCCCCGAGGACGTCGACTACATGGACGTCTCGCCGCGCCAGATGGTGTCGGTCGCGACCGCCATGATCCCCTTCCTCGAGCACGACGACGCCAACCGTGCCCTCATGGGCGCGAACATGATGCGCCAGGCCGTTCCGCTGATCCAGGCGGAGGCCCCGCTCGTCGGCACCGGCATGGAGTACCGCTCCGCCGTCGACGCCGGCGACGTCGTCAAGGCGGAGAAGTCCGGTGTGGTCCAGGAGGTCTCCGCGGATTACATCACCACCGCCAACGACGACGGCACGTACATCACGTACCGCCTGGCCAAGTTCGCCCGCTCCAACCAGGGCACCTCGGTCAACCAGAAGGTCATCGTCAACGAGGGCGACCGGGTCGTCGAGGGCCAGGTCCTCGCCGACGGTCCGGCCACCCAGAACGGCGAGATGGCGCTGGGCAAGAACCTGCTCGTGGCGTTCATGCCGTGGGAGGGTCACAACTACGAGGACGCGATCATCCTGTCGCAGCGCCTCGTGCAGGACGACGTCCTCTCCTCAATCCACATCGAGGAGCACGAGGTCGACGCCCGTGACACCAAGCTCGGCCCCGAGGAGATCACCCGGGACATCCCGAACGTCTCCGAGGAGGTCCTCGCCGACCTCGACGAGCGCGGCATCATCCGCATCGGTGCCGAGGTCATCGCCGGCGACATCCTCGTCGGCAAGGTCACCCCGAAGGGTGAGACCGAGCTGACCCCCGAGGAGCGCCTGCTGCGCGCGATCTTCGGTGAGAAGGCCCGTGAGGTCCGTGACACCTCGCTGAAGGTGCCGCACGGCGAGACCGGCAAGGTCATCGGCGTGCGCGTCTTCGACCGCGAGGAGGGCGACGAGCTGCCGCCGGGCGTGAACCAGCTGGTCCGCGTCTACGTGGCGCAGAAGCGCAAGATCACCGACGGTGACAAGCTCGCCGGCCGCCACGGCAACAAGGGTGTCATCTCCAAGATCCTGCCGATCGAGGACATGCCGTTCCTGGAGGACGGCACCCCGGTCGACATCATCCTCAACCCGCTGGGTGTGCCGTCCCGAATGAACCCGGGACAGGTCCTGGAGATCCACCTCGGCTGGCTCGCCAGCCAGGGCTGGGACGTCTCCGGCCTGGCCGACGAGTGGGCGCAGCGCCTGCAGGCCATCGGCGCGGACCGCGTCGAGCCGCGTACCAACGTGGCGACCCCGGTCTTCGACGGTGCCCGCGAGGACGAGCTGGCCGGTCTGCTGGAACACACCATCCCGAACCGTGACGGCGACCGCCTGGTCCTCCCGTCCGGCAAGGCCCGGCTGTTCGACGGCCGATCCGGTGAGCCGTTCCCGGACCCGATCTCGGTCGGCTACATGTACATCCTGAAGCTGCACCACCTGGTCGACGACAAGCTGCACGCCCGCTCGACCGGTCCGTACTCGATGATCACCCAGCAGCCGCTGGGTGGTAAGGCCCAGTTCGGTGGCCAGCGCTTCGGCGAGATGGAGGTGTGGGCCCTCGAGGCCTACGGCGCCGCCTACGCGCTCCAGGAGCTGCTGACCATCAAGTCCGACGACGTCACCGGCCGCGTGAAGGTCTACGAGGCCATCGTCAAGGGCGAGAACATCCCCGAGCCCGGCATCCCCGAGTCCTTCAAGGTGCTCATCAAGGAGATGCAGTCTCTCTGCCTGAACGTGGAGGTGCTGTCCAGCGACGGTATGTCCATCGAGATGCGTGACACCGACGAGGACGTCTTCCGCGCTGCGGAGGAGCTCGGCATCGACCTGTCCCGGCGCGAGCCGAGCAGCGTCGAAGAGGTCTGACGGGAGTCCGGCCGGGACTCCGTCCCGAGTCCCGGCCGGCCCCAGGACCCCCGTATCAGACCCAAAGACTTACGACCCTGAGAGGGATTGACGCATAGTGCTCGACGTCAACTTCTTCGACGAGCTCCGGATCGGCCTGGCCACCGCTGACGACATCCGTCAGTGGAGCCACGGCGAGGTCAAGAAGCCCGAGACCATCAACTACCGCACCCTCAAGCCGGAAAAGGACGGCCTCTTCTGCGAGAAGATCTTCGGCCCCACCCGGGACTGGGAGTGCTACTGCGGCAAGTACAAGCGCGTCCGTTTCAAGGGCATCATCTGCGAGCGCTGTGGCGTCGAGGTCACGCGCGCCAAGGTGCGCCGTGAGCGGATGGGCCACATCGAGCTGGCCGCGCCCGTCACGCACATCTGGTACTTCAAGGGCGTCCCGTCGCGCCTGGGCTACCTGCTCGACCTGGCCCCGAAGGACCTGGAGAAGGTCATCTACTTCGCGGCGTACATGATCACGTACGTCGACGAGGAGCGCCGGCAGCGCGACCTGCCCTCGCTGGAGGCCCACGTCTCCGTCGAGCGCCAGCAGATCGAGCAGCGCCGCGACGCCGACCTGGAGGCCCGCGCCAAGAAGCTCGAGGCCGACCTGGCCGAGCTGGAGGCCGAGGGCGCCAAGGCCGACGTGCGCCGCAAGGTGCGCGAGGGCGCCGAGCGCGAGATGAAGCAGCTGCGCGACCGCGCCCAGCGCGAGATCGACCGCCTCGACGAGGTGTGGAACCGGTTCAAGAACCTCAAGGTCCAGGACCTCGAGGGCGACGAGCTGCTCTACCGCGAGCTGCGCGACCGCTTCGGCACGTATTTCGACGGCTCGATGGGTGCCGCGGCGCTGCAGAAGCGCCTGGAGTCCTTCGACCTCGAGGAGGAGGCCGAGAAGCTCCGCGAGATCATCCGTACCGGCAAGGGCCAGAAGAAGACCCGTGCCCTGAAGCGCCTGAAGGTCGTCTCCGCGTTCCTGCAGACGTCCAACAGCCCCAAGGGCATGGTCCTGGACTGCGTGCCGGTCATCCCGCCGGACCTGCGTCCGATGGTGCAGCTGGACGGTGGCCGCTTCGCGACCTCCGACCTGAACGACCTGTACCGCCGTGTCATCAACCGCAACAACCGTCTGAAGAGGCTGCTCGACCTCGGCGCGCCCGAGATCATCGTCAACAACGAGAAGCGCATGCTTCAGGAGGCCGTTGACGCCCTCTTCGACAACGGTCGTCGCGGCCGCCCGGTCACGGGCCCCGGCAACCGCCCGCTGAAGTCCCTCAGCGACATGCTGAAGGGTAAGCAGGGCCGCTTCCGTCAGAACCTGCTCGGTAAGCGTGTCGACTACTCGGCGCGTTCCGTGATCGTCGTCGGTCCGCAGCTGAAGCTGCACCAGTGCGGTCTGCCGAAGGCGATGGCGCTGGAGCTGTTCAAGCCGTTCGTGATGAAGCGCCTGGTCGACCTGAACCACGCGCAGAACATCAAGAGCGCCAAGCGCATGGTCGAGCGCGGCCGCACGGTCGTGTACGACGTGCTGGAAGAGGTCATCGCGGAGCACCCGGTTCTGCTGAACCGTGCGCCCACGCTGCACCGCCTCGGCATCCAGGCCTTCGAGCCGCAGCTGGTCGAGGGCAAGGCCATCCAGATCCACCCGCTCGTCTGCACCGCGTTCAACGCGGACTTCGACGGTGACCAGATGGCCGTGCACCTGCCGCTGTCCGCGGAGGCGCAGGCCGAGGCCCGCATCCTGATGCTGTCCTCGAACAACATCCTCAAGCCGGCCGACGGCCGTCCGGTGACGATGCCGACCCAGGACATGGTGCTGGGCCTGTTCTTCCTCACCACCGACGCCGAGGGCCGCGACGTCAAGGGCGAGGGCCGCTCCTTCGCGTCGGTCGCCGAGGCGATCATGGCGTTCGACGCGGGCGAGCTGTCGCTCCAGGCGCCGGTCGACATCCGCTTCCCGGTGGGCACCATCCCGCCGCGCGGCTGGACCCCGCCGGCGCGTGAGGAGGGCGAGCCGGAGTGGCAGCAGGGTGACTCCTTCCGTCTGAGGACGACCCTGGGCCGCGCGCTCTTCAACGAGCTGCTGCCCGAGGACTACCCGTTCGTCGACTTCGAGGTCGGCAAGAAGCAGCTCTCCGAGATCGTCAACGACCTCGCCGAGCGCTACCCGAAGGTCATCGTGGCGGCCACGCTCGACAACCTGAAGGCGGCCGGCTTCTACTGGGCCACCCGTTCCGGCGTCACCGTCGCCATCTCCGACGTCGTCGTTCCCGAGGCGAAGAAGGAGATCGTCAAGGGCTACGAGGCGCAGGACGAGAAGGTCCAGAAGCAGTACGAGCGCGGTCTGATCACCAAGGACGAGCGGACGCAGGAGCTCATCGCGATCTGGACCAAGGCGACCAACGAGGTCGCCGAGGCGATGAACGACAACTTCCCGAAGACCAACCCGATCTTCATGATGGTGAACTCGGGTGCACGAGGCAACATGATGCAGATGCGTCAGATTGCCGGTATGCGTGGTCTGGTGTCGAACGCGAAGAACGAGACGATCCCGCGTCCGATCAAGGCGTCCTTCCGTGAGGGTCTGTCCGTGCTGGAGTACTTCATCTCCACGCACGGTGCCCGTAAGGGTCTGGCGGACACCGCTCTGCGTACCGCCGACTCGGGTTACCTGACCCGCCGTCTGGTGGACGTCTCGCAGGACGTCATCATCCGCGAGGAGGACTGCGGCACCGACCGCGGCCTCAAGCTGCGGATCGCCGAGCGCGGCGCCGACGGCGTGCTGCGCAAGGCGGAGAACGTCGAGACGTCCGTGTACGCGCGCTGCCTCGCCGAGGACATCGTGGTCGACGGCAAGGTGCTGGCCCCGGCCGGCACCGACCTGGGTGACGTGCTCATCGAGGAGCTCATCCTCCAGGGCGTCGAGGAGGTCAAGACCCGCTCGGTCCTGACCTGCGAGTCCGCCGTCGGCACCTGCGCCATGTGCTACGGCCGCTCGCTGGCCACCGGCAAGCTGGTCGACATCGGTGAGGCGGTCGGCATCATCGCCGCCCAGTCCATCGGTGAGCCCGGTACCCAGCTGACGATGCGTACCTTCCACACCGGTGGTGTGGCCGGTGACGACATCACCCAGGGTCTGCCGCGTGTCGTCGAGCTCTTCGAGGCCCGTACGCCGAAGGGTGTCGCCCCGATCTCCGAGGCCTCCGGCCGTGTCCGGATCGAGGAGACCGAGAAGACCAAGAAGATCGTCATCACGCCGGACGACGGCAGCGACGAGACGTCCTACCCGATCTCGAAGCGCGCCCGACTCCTGGTCAGCGAGGGCGAGCACGTCGAGGTGGGCCAGAAGCTCACCGTGGGTGCCACCAACCCGCACGACGTGCTGCGCATCCTGGGCCAGCGTGCCGTCCAGGTCCACCTGGTCGGCGAGGTCCAGAAGGTGTACAACTCGCAGGGTGTGTCGATCCACGACAAGCACATCGAGATCATCATCCGGCAGATGCTCCGCCGCGTGACGATCATCGAGTCCGGCGACGCCGAGCTGCTGCCCGGCGAGCTGGTCGAGCGCTCGAAGTTCGAGCAGGAGAACCGTCGTGTGGTCCAGGAGGGCGGTCACCCGGCTTCCGGTCGTCCGCAGCTCATGGGTATCACCAAGGCCTCGCTGGCGACCGAGTCCTGGCTGTCGGCGGCGTCCTTCCAGGAGACGACCAGGGTCCTCACGGACGCGGCGATCAACGCCAAGTCCGACTCCCTGATCGGCCTCAAGGAGAACGTCATCATCGGTAAGCTCATCCCGGCCGGTACGGGCCTGGCCCGCTACCGCAACATCCGGGTCGAGCCGACCGAGGAGGCCAAGGCCGCGATGTACTCGGCCGTGGGCTACGACGACATCGACTACTCGCCGTTCGGCACGAGCTCCGGCCAGGCTGTGCCGCTGGAGGACTACGACTACGGTCCGTACAACCAGTAAGCGAGCAGCATGAGGTGAAGGGCGGTCACCCCCAGGGGGTGGCCGCCCTTCGGCGTGTCTGGGCTTTTAGTACGACCGCTGCCCCTGGAGGTACGGCTGCAGGTGGTGCAGCCGGGTGTGGTAGTCGGGGTGGGAGGAGAGCAGCTTGCTCAGCGGGCTCTCCGCGGGGGGCACGCCGCCGTTCTCGGCGGTGAGCGCGGCCTGCGCCTGCTGCTCCTGCTGGTGCAGTTTGTCGAGTACGGCGGCCAACGGCCCGGCGAAGTCGAGGGCGGCCGCGTGTGCGTCGGCGCGCAGCTCGGCGCGGCGGCCGACGGCGGCGAGCGCGTACGGCATGCCCAGGATCAGCAGCGGCAGCCCGTAGAGCGAGCTGATCGTCGCCATGGCGATGCCGCCGATGCCCAGCACGACGAAGGCGACCCCGAAGCAGCCGAAGGCGCGTGAGACGTGGAAGAAGACGGCGGCGAACCCCTTCAGGAAGCGCCAGGTGATCCGGCCGGGCAACGCATACCAGTAGCCGAGGAGCCCGGACCAGGCGTGACCGCCGACGTGGTGGCCCAGCTCGTGGGCCATGACGGCGGCCAGCTCGCCGTTGGGGAGCTCGTTCATGGCGAAGCGGGTGACGCCGACGATGTGGCCGGCCGCGGCGACCGCGTTGAGGCTGTCGCTGTCCTCGACCCAGAGCTGGTACGTGCGGCCCTCGACGCCGGCCCGGGCCGTGACTTCCCGCCAGACCGGTTCGAGTCTGGCTCGTTCTTGTGGAGTGGGGTAGCGCAGACGGAGCGCATAGCGCGCAAGGGCGCTTTCCGCGGGGCGGTAAAACACGAGTGCGCCGCTGGCGAGCCAGAGCAGGATCACCACGATCGCGAGACCGCCGAAGAAGGAGGCGACCAGGCCGACGACGAAGAAGCTGCAGAGGAAATGCGGCAGGTAGAGGAGCAGATTGCCGACCGCTGTGGCGTCTGTGCGGCGTTGGTGGCTGGAGATGTGGATACGGCGGACGTCGGTGTTGATGTGGTGGGGGTGGGAGGGGTCGTCGGGGGATGGGGGAGCGGAGGGCGTGGGGGGAGGGCTCTGGGGGTACTGCGGGGGGACCGGTGCGGAGGCCAGCGGGTATTGCGGGGGGATCGGAGCGGCGGCCTGCGGATACCGGGGCGGCTGGGACGGCGGCGGGTACGTGGGCGGCTGCTGCGGGTACTGGGGCGGCAGCTGCGGGTGCTGAGGTGGTTGGGCCGACTGCGGGTACTGGGGCGGTACCTGTGGCTGGGCCGCCTGGGTGGGGTACTCCGGGGCCCGGGGGAATTCGGGCGGTGGCTGGGTCACGGTGGTTCCTAGTTTCTTCGAGTTGGCGGGGACGGCTTGCGCGACGGGCCGTCAGCCGATCAGTAGGGAGGCGGGCAGCAGGACCGTGCCGGTGCAGAAGGCGATCAGACCGGTGCGGATCCACTGGTGCTTGCGTGCGGCGATCCGGCTCAGCTCGGCGAGGGCGGTGGTCAGCCCGGCAGTGGGGTCGCGCCAAGTGTTGCCGAGCGCGGTTTCCAACTGGCCAAGCCGGATGGCCTGTTGGATGTCGCCGAAGTAGGACAGGGGCCGGCCGGGCGTCCACTTCTCGGAGCGGTAGCGGGGCAGGACGGCCAGCAGCAGGGCGAACAGGGAGAACCCGAGGGTTCCGGTCCCGGCCCACCACAGCACGGTGCCCGCGGTGGAGAGGGCGCTCGGAGTCCAGTCCCGCCCGGCGAGCACCCCGGTGAACACGCCGGCGGTCATACCCAGGGCGGCGACCAGGACGGACGCCTTGCTGTCGGCGCGGGCAACCTCGTTGCGCAGCTCGGTGAGGAGACGTTCGCAGAGGGGGATGAGGTCGGCGGCCGTGCCGGTGTCGTCAGGGCGGGGCGCGGGCACCGGCGTGGGGTCGAGCGTGGTCATGTGCCGCTGTCCTCCACGTTGTTGGCCGCGTCCGCAGGAGTGGCGGCGTCAGGCACGTTCTGGGCGGGCAGGGTCGGGGTGCTGCCGTAGCCGGGCGGGGGCTGCCAGGCGGGGGGTTGGGGCACGGCAGCGGACGGGGGCGACGCCGGGACACCGGGATACGGCCCCGGGACGCCCGGCGGAGGCGGTGGGACATGTCCCGGGGGCGGCGGAGCGTAGGGCGTAGGGCCCGTGGTGCCGGGCATCGTGGGCGCGCCGGGGACTCCGTACGGGCCGGGGACGGTCGCCGCCGCGCCCGGGTACGGGCCCGTCGGATACGGCCCCGTTGGCGCCGCGTGCCCGCCCGGGGGCTGTGCCTCGCCCTCCGTGGCCTGCGCCATCTCGTGCTGTGGGTCGGTGTCCGCGGCGCCTTGTACGTCCTCCGCCGAACCGGGCTGTCCTGCCGGCCCCGGCTGCCCCCCGCCGCCTTCCGGCGGGATCGCCGCCCCCGGGTACGCCGGTCCGCCCCCCTGCGGCAGGGGCGGTGGGGTCTGCGGGACGCCCGGGAGGCGTTGGTTGAGGATGTCGTTGACCGTGCGCAGGGCCAGTTGCTTGGGGCCCTCCAGTTCCCAGTTCTCGGCGGAGTCGCCGCTCAGGAGCTGCTTCACCAGGTCCATCTGGGCCTGGATCATGCGGAGTTGGTCCTCCCGCATGCTGGTCATGACCAGGTGGGAGTCCTCCGGGTGCTGGGCCAGGTGCAGGGCCCAGGTGTGGACACCGCCCTGCTGCAGATGCCACTGGTAGAAGGCGATCTTCTCCGCCTCGATCCGCTGCAGTTCCAGCTGCTGCTGCCCGGACAGCAGCGCCCGCTCGTGCTGCCACCGCTGCTGTTGGAGGAGCAGTTCCTGCTGCTGGTCGCCGTATGCCGTGGCGCGTTCGATCTGCAGCCGGTCCTGTTGCCGGTTGCGGCGGTCGATCTCGACGTCGACTTCCATGCCCCGCTGTGCCGCGCGGATCTGCTCGGCGGCGGCGTGGTCGATGGCCTGCTGGCGCAGTTCGTGGTCGATGTTGGCCTGGTCGCGCCGCAGTCGCAGGGTCCAGGTGACCTGTAGGCCGGCGGGGGCGCCGAGGGGGCCGAGCAGGTGCATCCGTTCCAGCAGTTCCGCCTCGGCGGCCGCGCTGTCGGCGATGGCGAAGCGGCGGGTCACCGGGCGGGCTGCCTGCTGGAGTTCGCCGAGCAGCAGGCCGGGCACGTCCCGGTGGCCGCTGGCCACGAACCGGGCCGGGTCGAGGACCTGCCAGGACAGGTCGACCTCGGCTGTGAACTCGAGGGCGTCGTTGGCGCTGGGCAGGGTGAGGTGAGCGGTGTGCGGGTGGACGCCCATGTCCACCTCGTAGACGGACGTGTAGTGCTTCGCCACGACCTCGGTGCGCGTCGGCCGCCGGGGCGGCAGATACGCCTCGTACTCGCCCTTGGCGGTGGAGAAGACCAGGGCGTGATCGATGCGGACGTACGACTTCAGGCTGAACTCGAAGCGCGACAGTTGCCGCACGGTGAGGACCGGGTCGATCAGATGGCTGTGCCGGTCGGCATCCTGTTGCCACTCGGGGAAGCGGGGCATGGGGCGTGTCTCCTCGGACGTACCCGCGGAGGGAGGCGGGTCGTCCTCACGTGGGTCAGCGGGTGGGAAGGGTGGTCAGCAGGCGGGCCGCCACCGGGGGCGGGGGGTTGCCGTCCTCGCCGGGCATGGTGCGCAGCAGGTGGCTCAGCCGCTGGAGTTCGGCGGGCGTGGTGACGAGGGCCGGGAGCAGGGCGGCCAGCGCCCACTCGGTGGCCGTGGAGTGGTCGGCGATCAGGACCCACTCGCGCAGCACGTCGAGCGCGTGCCGGGTGGAGTGGGCGTCGGACAGGGCGGCCCGCCACAGGTGCGGGATGCCGTGGGCGGCGGGGCCACCCTCGGACACCGCGCGGGAGTACCAGGCGAGGACGAGTGGGGTGCCGTAGCGTTCGTCGTCCTCGGTACGGCGGCAGGCGTTGACGAAGCCCGCGCGCGTGAGGTCGCGTACGGCGCGGTCGTCGTCGAGGTGGGTCCGCAGTTCGGCGAGGACCCGCTCGCTGGCGGGGGAGAGCAGCAGCAGCTCCACGGCCTCGGCGAGTTCGCCGGCCACCTCTTCGTCCAGGTCGTCGGGGTCGTCCTCGTAGAGCCGGCGCGCGGCGCCGCGCAGTGCGGCGAGGGCCTGCTCGGGGCGTTCCGGTCCGATGAGCCCGTACGACCGTACGGCCACCCAGCGCAGCCGCGGGTCGTCGTCCTCGCACCAGTCGTCGAGGATGCGCGGGATGTTGGGGGTGCCGATGAGGTGGGCGAGGGTGAGGGAGTTGACCGCGACCAGCCGCTCCCGGAACCGCCGGGAGGTGGCCCACGGTTCGATGACGAGGGCCATCGCCGAGGGCAGGTCGGTGCGGGCGAGGACGGCGACGGTGGATGCGGCGCGGGTACGGACCAGGGGGCGGCCGTCCTCGGCGAGGTGTCGCAGCCACTGGACGAGCGCGGGCCGGGCGGACGGGTGGCCCGTCCACACCTCGCGCAGCAGCACCAGCGAGGCCCGCTCGTCGCGGAACGCGGCCTTCCGCTGGGTCACCGGGCCCCACTCGGTGTGCTCGTCCTCCTCGTACGTCTTCGCGCGGGCGAGCTGCACGCGCTTGCCGATGTGGGTGCCGAAGACGGGGACCTCGGGGACGCGGGCCGGGTTCTCGGTCTGCTGCAAGAAGCGGTAGAGCAGGTCGCTCAGTTCGGCG
This sequence comes from Streptomyces sp. NPDC005202, assembly GCF_040608235.1. Taxonomy (NCBI): domain Bacteria; kingdom Bacillati; phylum Actinomycetota; class Actinomycetes; order Kitasatosporales; family Streptomycetaceae; genus Streptomyces; species Streptomyces sp. NPDC005202. The sequence goes on from NZ_JBEXHW010000004.1 coordinate 155,691, forward strand.
GTGAGGGCGTAGGGGCCGCCGTCGAAGGCGGCCAGTGCGACCAGGAATGCCTTGTCGCGCAGGTGGACCGCGCTCTCGTCCTCCTCGAACCACTCCTGCACCTGGTTCTCCAGAGAGGCCAGCGAGAACTGGGCGACCGCGTCCTCGGTGACCTCCCCGGCCGCGTACCGGCCCAGTAACTGGGCGAAGGCGGCGACCTCACGCAGCTGGTGGTCGCGGTCCAGGAACTCCGCCACGTCCGGCAGGCCGAGCAGCTTGGCGGCGGTCTCGTCGTCGGTGCGGGTGCGCAGATGCGCGGCGAGGACGTCGGCCGCGGCGGGCGGCTGCCACTCGACGGCGGGTACGTCCTCCAGTACGGCAGTGGGGCCGACGGTGATGACCAGGTAGCCGTTCCGCTCGGCGAGCCGGTCCTTCGCGGCGAGCAGGTGCGGTTCGCGCAGGGGGCGGTCGCGGCGGGTGGTGAGGTCGCACAGGACGTGGCCGCGGGCCTGGTCCTCGGCGGTGAACCGCTCGGCGAGGACGTTCGGGCTGGTGTCGCGCGCCAGGGTGTGCACGGGCGTGGCGCCCAGCCGGTGCAGCAGCATCAGGGCTGCTGTGCGCCGGCCGGTGAAGCGGGCGCCGGACAGGATGAGGACACGGTCGCGGCGCAGCCGGTCGAGCAGGCCGGTCATGACCTTATCGTCGGCGACGAAGGTCTCGGCCAGGCGTTCGAGGGTGATCCGCGGGACCTCGCCGGAGGCGGAGGTGGGTGCGGAGATCCCCGGCATGGCGAAGTGGATCTCCGTCTTGCCGCCCATGATGACGTCGCCGGTGACCCGGCCGCCGCTGACGCCGTGCTGGTCACCGCCGACCAGGCTGCCGCCGAAGCGGGCGCGGTCGCCGACGTTCATGGACCGGGGGCTGTGGTCGATCAGATCGCGCCGGGCCGCCCAGGCGTCCTGCGGCTGGTCGCGTTCCTCGGTGCCTTCGCCGCCCTGCTGGGCCTCGCCGGGTTTGTCGTCCTGGTCCGGGGCGTGGCCGGCCGCCGGTCTGGGCTTCTCCGGTTCCGGGGTGCCCGTGCTCATGCGCCGTCTCCTTGCTCACGTCCGCCGAGGTGCACGTCGCCGGTGACCTGGCCGCCGCTGACGCCGTGCTGGTCGCGGCCGACCAGGCTGCCGCCGAAGGAAGGCGAGTTGCCGAAGTTGAAGATGGTGCCCGGCGCCGGGGCTCCCCGTTTTCCGTCCGGCGCCGGGCGGTACTCACGGGTCCCGCTCGGCACGGGAACCTGCGGCGCCGGGCGGTCCCCCAAAACGCCCGGCGCCTCCCCCTTCCCCGTGTCACCATGGTCTTTTCCGACTGCCCCCGCGGGCACCGGTCCGTGCAGGTACGCCGTCAGCGGGCCGTTCTTGCTCGCCACCGTCACCGGATGGAAGTCGGCGGCCGGGATGCCCGGGTGGTCGTGCCGTACGACACCGGCGTACAGGGCGTCCGAGACGCACAGGGCGAAGTTGGCGGTGCGCTCGCGCAGGGCGGAGCGCAGGACATCCGCATCCAGCAGTCGGCAGGCGTGGTTGAGGTCGGAGCCGACCCAGCCGTCGTGCCGGTCCACGGCGACGTAGCCGGTGGCGAGGACACCGCGCAGCCGGATCTGCGCCGAGCTCGACGCCATGCGGTTGACCGTCCTCAGCTGGGCCGGCACCTCCGTGAGAAGGGCCCGCAGCAGCGCCGTGACCGGGGCGTTGGCATCGATCAGCTCCATCACCGAGTCCCCGCGGTCGGCCCGTTGCCGACGGGTCTCGTCGATGCCCGCGCTCTCCATCGTGCGGTCGGAGAGGTCGTAGAGCATGCGCCGCAGATCAGAAGCGGCTTCGGGGGCGCGGGGTGTTCGGCGGGCCGGGGGCGGGTCGGCGAGGTGGGTGAGGTGGCCGTCACCGGCCGCTGCCGCCCCAGGACCCCCGCTTCGGGCTGAAGGGCCTCGTCCTCAAACGCCGGACGGGCTGGATATCGCCGACCAGCGCCGCACAGGTCGCCGTCACTGCTCCGCCGGTCTCGAGGACGACGGAATCCCTCCCGCCGTCCCCGTCCCCGGCCCCGACCCTGCGATCCGGCGCAGGATGTCCGGCCGCATGATCAGCATCGTGCGGCGGCCCGTGGCGACGGCGTCCTTGTCCCGCAGTTCCTTCAGCAGGCGCTGCACCATCTCCCGGGACGCCCCGACCGACCCCGCCAGCTCCTGCTTGCTGAGGGGTACGGCGAGCTTTATGCCCTCCGGGGTGCGGTGGCCGTGGGTGCGGGCCAGGTCCAGGAGCAGTACGGCGAATCGCTCCCGCACGCTCATCGACGCGAACTCCAGCCGGCGCCGGTCGGCGGCGCGGGTGCGGTCCGCGGTGAGGCCGAGGAGGGCGAAGGAGACGGCGGGGGAGTGGTCCAGGAGGTCCTTGAAGCGTTCGCGTTCCACCGCCACCGCCCGCACCGGCTCCAGCGCGGTCACCGTCGCCGATCGCGGGCGTCCGGTCAGTGCAGCGGACTCGCCGACGATGTCGCCGGGGCCGCGCAGCGCGAGCAGTGCCTCGTAGCCGTTGGCGGCGGAGGCGGTGACCTTGGTCCAGCCGTGCACGAGGAAGAGCACGTGTGAGGACGGTTCGTGCTGGCGGAGCAGGACCGTGCGGGGTGTGAAGTCCAGGGTGCGGCCCAGGGCGAGCAGCGCAGAGCGGTCCTCGCTCTCCAGGCGGGCCAGGAACGGCACCCGGTCGTCCAGGCCTCCGTCGTCCGGCGGGTACGTTGACGTCCTTGTTGTCATGCCCATCCCCCGAATTCGGCAGTGGACGGATCAACGTACTGAAAGCGCAAAATCACGGAGTGTGGAAGAGCGCGATTTGGCCATTGGCGGGAGAGGCCCTCTGGACACGCTTTTCCGACCTGCTCCGACCTGCCGGTCGGCGGCCCGCGAAGGGGAAGGGCCAGGCCGGGGGACAAGTCGGATGAATCGCAGGCGGGGAGGTGACAAGTCCGGCGTGTCGGGGTGGACTCCATTTGTTTTGACCGAAGTCCGTGAGGTAGGTACGCTCAGACCTTGTGCCTGGGGTGTGCCCTGGCTCTCGTGCGTGCCTTCAGACCGCACCGGGAGCCGTCATCGGCCACCGTAATCTGCGCCTCTTTCTGCCTAGCGGCGGGAGTCTGCGGGATTCGACACACCCGACCGCGTGGGTCGGCGACGTTCCAGGTTAGCTGTACCCATCGGCACACAGAAACCGGAGAAGTAGTGCCTACGATCCAGCAGCTGGTCCGCAAGGGCCGGCAGGACAAGGTCGAGAAGAACAAGACGCCTGCACTCGAGGGTTCGCCTCAGCGCCGTGGCGTCTGCACGCGTGTGTTCACGACCACCCCGAAGAAGCCGAACTCGGCCCTCCGCAAGGTCGCGCGTGTGCGTCTGACCAGCGGCATCGAGGTCACGGCTTACATTCCGGGTGAGGGACACAACCTGCAGGAGCACTCCATCGTGCTCGTGCGCGGCGGCCGTGTGAAGGACCTGCCGGGTGTTCGCTACAAGATCATCCGCGGCTCGCTCGACACCCAGGGTGTCAAGAACCGCAAGCAGGCTCGCAGCCGTTACGGCGCCAAGAAGGAGAAGTAAGAATGCCTCGTAAGGGCCCCGCCCCGAAGCGCCCGGTCATCATCGACCCGGTCTACGGCTCTCCTCTGGTGACCTCCCTGATCAACAAGGTGCTGCTGAACGGCAAGCGCTCCACCGCCGAGCGCATCGTTTACGGCGCCATGGAGGGCCTGCGCGAGAAGACCGGCAACGACCCGGTCATCACCCTCAAGCGCGCTCTCGAGAACATCAAGCCGACCCTCGAGGTCAAGTCCCGCCGTGTCGGTGGCGCCACCTACCAGGTGCCGGTCGAGGTCAAGCCCGGCCGCGCCAACACCCTGGCGCTGCGCTGGCTGGTCGGGTACGCCCGCGCCCGTCGCGAGAAGACCATGACCGAGCGTCTGCTCAACGAGCTCCTCGACGCCAGCAACGGCCTCGGCGCCGCTGTGAAGAAGCGCGAGGACACGCACAAGATGGCCGAGTCCAACAAGGCCTTCGCGCACTACCGCTGGTAGTCGCTACCCCGACGAGAACCGAGAGAAGACGAAAGCCTTATGGCTACCACTTCGCTTGACCTGGCCAGGGTCCGAAACATCGGGATCATGGCCCACATCGACGCGGGCAAGACGACCACCACCGAGCGGATCCTGTTCTACACCGGTGTTTCGTACAAGATCGGTGAAGTCCACGACGGCGCCGCCACCATGGACTGGATGGAGCAGGAGCAGGAGCGTGGCATCACGATCACCTCGGCTGCCACCACCTGTCACTGGTCGCTGGACAACGTCGACCACACCATCAACATCATCGACACGCCGGGTCACGTCGACTTCACCGTCGAGGTGGAGCGCTCCCTGCGCGTGCTCGACGGTGCCGTGACGGTGTTCGACGGCGTTGCCGGCGTCGAGCCCCAGTCCGAGACGGTGTGGCGTCAGGCGGACCGCTACGGCGTTCCGCGCATCTGCTTCGTCAACAAGCTCGACCGCACCGGTGCCGAGTTCCACCGCTGCGTCGACATGATCTCCGACCGCCTGGGCGCGCAGCCGCTGGTCATGCAGCTGCCGATCGGTGCCGAGGCCGACTTCAAGGGCGTCGTGGACCTGGTCCGCATGAAGGCCCTGGTCTGGTCCCCGGAGGCGACCAAGGGCGAGATGTACGACACCGTCGACATCCCGGCCACGCACATCGAGGCCGCCGAGGAGTGGCGCGGCAAGCTGCTCGAGGCCGTCGCCGAGAACGACGAGGAGATGATGGAGCTGTACCTCGAGGGCCAGGAGCCCACCGAGGAGCAGCTGTACGCGGCGATCCGCCGCATCACCATCGCCTCCGGCAAGGGCACGGCGGGCACCACGGTCACCCCGGTGTTCTGCGGTACCGCCTTCAAGAACAAGGGTGTCCAGCCGCTGCTCGACGCGGTCGTGCGCTACTTGCCCTCCCCCGTTGACATCGAGGCCATCGAGGGCCACGACGTCAAGGACCCGGAGACGGTCGTCAAGCGCAAGCCGTCCGACGAGGAGCCGCTCGCCGCGCTGGCGTTCAAGATCATGAGCGACCCGCACCTCGGCAAGCTCACCTTCGTCCGGGTCTACTCGGGCCGCCTGGAGTCCGGCACCTCCGTGCTGAACTCCGTCAAGGGCAAGAAGGAGCGCATCGGCAAGATCTACCGCATGCACGCAAACAAGCGTGAGGAGATCGAGTCGGTGGGCGCCGGCGACATCGTCGCGGTCATGGGTCTGAAGCAGACCACGACCGGTGAGACGCTGTGCGACGAGAAGGCCCCGGTGATCCTGGAGTCCATGGACTTCCCGGCGCCGGTCATCCAGGTCGCCATCGAGCCGAAGTCGAAGGGCGACCAGGAGAAGCTGGGCGTCGCGATCCAGCGCCTCGCGGAGGAGGACCCCTCCTTCCAGGTGCACTCCGACGAGGAGACCGGCCAGACCATCATCGGCGGCATGGGCGAGCTGCACCTCGAGGTGCTGGTCGACCGTATGCGCCGTGAGTTCAAGGTCGAGGCCAACGTCGGCAAGCCGCAGGTCGCGTACCGCGAGACGATCCGCAAGGCCGTCGAGAAGGTCGAGTACACCCACAAGAAGCAGACCGGTGGTACCGGTCAGTTCGCCCGGGTCATCATCTCGATCGAGCCCATCGAGGGCGGCGACGCCTCGTACGAGTTCGTCAACCAGGTCACCGGTGGTCGTATCCCGAAGGAGTACATCCCCTCGGTCGACGCCGGCTGCCAGGAGGCCATGCAGTTCGGCATCCTCGCCGGTTACGAGATGACCGGTGTGCGCGTGACGCTGCTCGACGGTGCCTACCACGAGGTCGACTCCTCCGAGCTCGCCTTCAAGATCGCCGGTTCGCAGGCCTTCAAGGAGGCCGCGCGCAAGGCCAGCCCTGTTCTCCTTGAGCCGATGATGGCCGTCGAGGTCACCACGCCCGAGGACTACATGGGTGAAGTCATCGGCGACATCAACTCCCGCCGTGGCCAGATCGAGGCCATGGAGGAGCGGGCCGGTGCCCGCGTCGTCAGGGGCCTCGTGCCCCTCTCGGAGATGTTCGGCTACGTCGGAGACCTCCGCAGCAAGACGTCGGGTCGCGCAAGCTACTCGATGCAGTTCGACTCCTACGCCGAGGTTCCGCGGAACGTCGCCGAGGAGATCATCGCGAAGGCCAAGGGCGAGTAACTCACCCGAGTTCCAGCCTTTAGGCTTGACTCCGGAGCCTCGTGGGGCATTCCGTCGCAAACGTGGACGGAATGCCCCGGGGATCCGGGCCATCCAGCAAAGATCACCTGGCGCCGATGAAGTAAGGCGTACAGAACCACTCCACAGGAGGACCCCAGTGGCGAAGGCGAAGTTCGAGCGGACTAAGCCGCACGTCAACATCGGCACCATCGGTCACATCGACCACGGTAAGACGACCCTCACGGCCGCCATTACCAAGGTGCTGCACGACGCGTACCCGGACCTGAACGAGGCCACCCCGTTCGACAACATCGACAAGGCTCCCGAGGAGCGCCAGCGCGGTATCACCATCTCCATCGCGCACGTCGAGTACCAGACCGAGGCACGTCACTACGCCCACGTCGACTGCCCGGGTCACGCGGACTACATCAAGAACATGATCACCGGTGCCGCCCAGATGGACGGCGCGATCCTGGTGGTCGCCGCCACCGACGGCCCGATGCCGCAGACCAAGGAGCACGTGCTCCTGGCCCGCCAGGTCGGCGTGCCGTACATCGTTGTCGCCCTGAACAAGGCCGACATGGTGGACGACGAGGAGATCCTGGAGCTCGTCGAGCTCGAGGTCCGTGAGCTCCTCACCGAGTACGAGTTCCCGGGCGACGACGTCCCGGTCGTGAAGGTCTCCGCTCTGAAGGCGCTCGAGGGCGACAAGGAGTGGACGCAGTCCGTCCTGGACCTGATGAACGCCGTCGACACCGCCATTCCGGAGCCGGAGCGCGACGTCGACAAGCCGTTCCTGATGCCGATCGAGGACGTCTTCACCATCACCGGTCGCGGTACGGTCGTCACCGGCCGTATCGAGCGCGGTGTCCTCAAGGTGAACGAGGAAGTCGAGATCATCGGCATCAAGACGGAGAAGACCAAGACCACGGTCACCGGCATCGAGATGTTCCGCAAGCTGCTCGACGAGGGCCAGGCCGGTGAGAACGTCGGTCTGCTCCTCCGCGGCATCAAGCGCGAGGACGTCGAGCGCGGCCAGGTCATCATCAAGCCGGGCTCGGTCACCCCGCACACCGAGTTCGAGGCCCAGGCCTACATCCTGTCGAAGGACGAGGGTGGCCGCCACACCCCGTTCTTCAACAACTACCGCCCGCAGTTCTACTTCCGTACGACGGACGTGACCGGCGTCGTGACCCTCCCCGAGGGCACCGAGATGGTCATGCCGGGTGACAACACCGAGATGAAGGTGGAGCTCATCCAGCCCGTCGCCATGGAGGAGGGCCTGAAGTTCGCCATCCGCGAGGGTGGCCGCACCGTGGGCGCCGGCCAGGTCACCAAGATCCTGAAGTAAGTTTCGCTTGCTTGAGGGTCCACTGACCCAGAGGTCTCTGACCTGAAGAGGCCCGTACGACTTCGGTCGTGCGGGCCTCTTCGCGTTGTCGCGGAGCGGTTCCCGGCGGCCTGCAGAGATCGCCGGCGTCAACATCGAGCAGTGAAGCGCACCGTGACGAAGCCCCGCATCCGTCGGTTGAAGTGCTTGGACGGTGTCGGCGTATCGAGCGCGGTGAGGGGCGGACGATGGGCGGCAGTTCCGGTTCCAAGGACCTGGTCTCCTCGCCCGTCGAGAAGCGGGCCGCGGCGAAGGCCATCGAGGAGCACATCGAGCCCGGCACACGCAGGGCGGGCGACTGGGCGGACGAGGAGACGGGGGCCGCGGTCCGGGCCTTCGGCGCGAAGGACGGGGACGGCTGGCTGACCTCGGCGGCGCTGAAGAAGGCCCACTGCACCTGGGCCGACCAGGTGAAGAACCTGATGGATCGCCTGGCCTCGGAGAAGGGCGCGCTGCGAGCCGGCAACGCGGTGCTGACCAGCACGGACCTCGCGACCGGGTCGGCGCTGCGGCAGGCGTCGGCGCTGGACCGGTACTGACGCGGCGGACAGGGGACGGGTGACAGGGGACGGGAACGGGCAAACGGGATGCCGACATACCACGAGATCATGAGCACCGACCTCTCCGCGCTCACCACCGTCGCCGACCGCTGGGACGGCATGGCGGGCGAGTTCGAGAAACAGGAGAAGGCCTACCGGCGCGACGTCTATGGCATCTCCATGGGCCGGTCGTGGACGGGCCTGAGCGCCGACGCGGCGAACGCCCGCTTCACGATCACGCTCAAGGAGTTCCAGTACGCACAGACGGAGGCGAAGGCGATCGCATCGCTGCTGCGGGACGCGCACACGCAGTTCGCCGAGCTACAAGGGAGGCTGAAGGCCGCGCGCCGGGAGGCCGCCGAGGCGGGGATGAGGGTGTCGGAGCGCGGGGTGGTGAGCCTGGCCCCAGAGCGGACGAAGGGATCGGAGCACGATCCGCGGCACCACGACGAGTCGTCGGTTTGGCAGGCCCGTATCGACAAGGCGGTCCGGGACGTGACGGACGCGGACACCGGCGTCCAGATCGCGCTGGCGGCGGTGGTGGTCGACTCGGACATGCTGGCCGGAGGCAGGGGCTTCAACGGCAGGACGCTGGGAGACATCGAGAAGTACGAGGCCGAGGCGGCCGAGGGGACCCTGGAGAAGCTCGGCAGGGGTGGACACCTGTCGAGCAGCGAGCTCGCCGAACTGGAGCGAACCTTCCGCGACAACAGCGACGACGAGGCGTTCTCCCGCACCCTGCTGGACGACCTGGGCGCAGCCGGCACGATCCGGCTGACGAACGAACTGAACGACCTCATCCACGTCCGGGGTGGGGCCGGTGCGAACGCCTACTCGACGATTGAAACGGGCCTGGCCGACACCCTCGCCACGGCGACGAAGGACACGAGGGCGGAGTGGTACAGGCACTGGCGCGCCGACATGCAGCACGCGGGCGTGGGACGGTACGCCACCGAAGCCCAGGGCGCCCGCCTCGACAAGGCGGTGGGCTACCAGTCGCTGGTCACCCTCATGGAGAAGGGCCACGGCGCTTCGGGCCTCTCGTGGAGTGTCAAGCTGCTGATCAGGCGACCATTAGTGGGGTCCGGGCCCTGCAGTCGCGGCAGAGGCCTGGCGCAGTGGAACGGAAGGCGCGCTCGCAGCCGTCGCAGGTCTGGAACGGGTCCGGACACGGTGGAGCCGGTGGGACTGGCGGTGGCAGGCACGCGGTGAGACGGTGGGCGAGCAGGGCGGCGGGGCGGCGGAGGGGTTCCGTGGGAAGGTCGGCCGTCAGGGTGCGGCGTACGGCCTCGGGACTCGCCCCACGTTTGTGGACGAGTACGGCGCCGCTGGGTCGACCTCCATGCCCAGTTCGGCGGTGGCGAGGGCGTAGTCGGACACGTCGAGATCGCGGGCGAGCGGTCCCTGGAGCTCTCGGTACGCACAGTGCTCGGGCCAGTCAGACAGGGTTGAACGACCAGAAGACACCGACCTCTTCGGGCGAGACGACGACGATCCCGTAGTCGCCGTCGTACTGGGTGAGGGGTCTCCAGTCGGTGACGCCTGCCGCGAGGTCCGGCGACGGGGAGACGCGCGCTTTGGTGATGTTGCTGTAGCAGGAGATGTCCTCCCCGTACCGGTCGAGCAGGGTCCGGGCGTCGGTGAGCGCATGCGTCACGTCCTCCTCGGGGTCGACCGGCCCCCAGTCGTGCGTCATTACCACCAGCAGGCGAGCAGCTGTTTCGGCCGGGACGGGGAACAGGCGCTCGGTCAGCGCTTCGCGGGACAGGGAGAAGAAGGGGAAGGACGGGCCGCTTGCCGCCCGCTGCTCGTCGTTCTCCTTGTCCCAATCGAGTGTGCGCCAGCCCCGCGGGTCGTCGACGGCTCGGTTCATCACGGCCAGCACGTCGCGCTGCCAGTCGGGGTGCGCCCTCGGGCCGGTCGCCGCGAACGCGTACACGTCTTCCAGGAGGCGCAGGGCGGCTGTCACCCAGGAGGCTTGATTCACCGTTTTCATCCTCGTTGTTGCCATGATCCTACGGACCGTGCCGACCTCAGTGACCTTCGGTCCGAGCCTCGGGGCGGGGCGGCGGCATGGGGCGAGTGGTGAGCTCGGCCCATGCCGTCTTGCGCAGGCACGGTCCCGCCGACACACCCCATCGCTCGGCCAGAGCCGCCACGAGGACGAGCCCCCGCCCCGACTCGCCGTCGGACACGGAACCCCGCACTCCGCGTAGACACGGCAGCCGCTCACCCCGCGCGTCCGTCACCTCGATGCGGAGCGTCTCGCCGACGACGTACAGCGTGAGCCGGAAGTCCCGGCCCGTCACGCGTCCATGCGTCACCGCGTTGGCTGCCAGCTCGGCCACGGCCTGACTCGTTCGGTGACGGCACGGCGACCCGCGACTCCAAGTACCCCACCGGTGCTTGCCTCACCGTGCCTGCCTCCGCGTGGGCCCCGACTTCGTGTCCTATGCGTCCGCGAGCTCAGAAGACGGGTAGGGCCGTGAGCGACCCGCCGTCCATGACGAAGACTCGGTTGCCGTCGGCCGTCATCCAATAGTTCTTCGGGTTCTTGATGATGCGGAAGGTCCAGGAGGTGTTGCTTTGGGTGGAGTTGGGGTCCGAATCGGGGGCTTCGGCCAGGTTGAGAGCGTTGACTCCGCCTTCCGTTTCGTTGACGGCGACTGACCAGAAGCCGTTGCCCTGGATCACCAGCGGGCTGAACGGGTCGCATGTGAGGAGGAGATCGTACGCCCAGCCGCTTTCTTTCCCGTTGCTGATGTCGAAGCGGAGCGGTGCTCCGAGCGCGGCCGCGTAGACGTACGGCCCGTGAACGACGGAAGGACCCCAGAAGACCTTCGCGCCGTCTCGTCGTCTGAGGTCCGGGCTCCACAACTTCTGCCCGTTGCTGATGTCACGGGCCGTGAAGTATCTGCCGCTCACGAAAAGAGACCGGCCCGATACGGCGGCCTTCGGCCTGTCGTCGGCCTGGTCGCGCAGTGCCCATGCCGTGCGGCCGTCGCGCGTGTCGATGCCGAGAACGTCCCCTGTGGCCGTGGTGACCACCAGAATGCCCCGGGCTACGAGCCCTCGTGCCGCTCCCGTCAGGCCGAGATCCGCATTGGCCTTCGCGGTCCAGCGGATCTTCGCGTCGGAGCGGCCCACGCTGCGCAGCCTGCCGTCGTTGGTGACGGCGTACACCGCCTCGGTGTCCGCCGCGAGGACGTAGGAGACGTCTGCGGGAGCCTTCCACTTCGGTTCGCCGGTGGATGCGACGAAGGTCAGGAGGGTGCCCTTGCCGCTGACGGTGGCTATGAGCCGGTCGGACAGTGAGAGGTACCGCCGTTCGGCCACGGCCTCGGGCGCGGACCACCGCGGCTTTCCGTCGACGACACTGTGTGCCGTGACGCCGCCCTTGGGGTTTCCGACGATCAGGACGTCGCGTACTGGCAGCGGGGCGGGTGAGTCGTCGCCGAGAACGGACGTGCGGCTCCAGAGCGGTTCGGGCGTTTCCCCCAGTACGTAGTTTCCCCTCTCCGCGGACAGCAGCCGAGCCGCGGGTGTCTTGACAGCAGGCGGGACGGCGAAGGGATCCCGCCCGCTCTTCCAGAACCACCAGGCCGCCGTTCCGCCGCCCATGGCCGTCACGGATCCGCCGACCGCGAGGGCCCTCAGCAGGCGGCGTCGGGGGAGAGTGCCGAGGGCGCTGGTGCCCGGTACTGTGCTCAGCTCGTGTAGACGGCGTTCACGTGCCTTGACGTCGTGGGCGATGGGGCCTTGCCGCCACGCCCGGTAAAATCGCGCGGCGCGGTGAAAGCCTCGGCCATCAGGCTCGGAGTGGGCCGGTGCGGGGTCCTTGGCAAGGCAGGGGCCGATCAGGTGATGCAGGCCGGGCGGCACGTGGTCGATGCGAGGCTCGCCGTGGACGACCGCGTACTGGACGGCGGCGATGTGTGAGCGCTCGTAGGCTCGCTGCCCGCTTGCGGCGTACACCAGGAGGGCACAGAGGGAGAAGACGTCGGCGGCCGAGCCGACGCGTTGGCCGAGGACCTGTTCGGGGGCGCCGTAGCCGGGGGTGACCGGGACCTCCCCGGTGGTCGTGAAAGTGAGGCCGTGTTCGGGGCGGGCAATACCGAAGTCGATGATGCGCGGACCGGCCGAGGTGAGCACCACGTTGGCCGGTTTCAGGTCGCGGTGTACCAAGCCGGCGGCATGGATGTCGTGCAACGCCCTGGCCAACGCCACAGCGAGGGCTCGTACAGCGCCCTCGTCGAGCGGACCGTGGGTGCTGACGGCCTCCTCAAGGGTGGGACCGCTCAGGAACTCGGTCGCGATCCACGGACGGGCTTCGTCGGTACGGGAGTCCAGGACGCGGGCCACGCCCCCGCTGGTGACCGCCTGTGCCATCCGGGCCTCCCGGACGAACCGCTGGACGAGGTGCTGGTCGTGCAGGAGGTGGGGATGCAGAACCTTGACGGCGGCAACTCGTCCGTCGGCGTCCTGCCCCGCGTAGACCTTGCCCATCCCACCCTCGCCGAGCACTCCGAGTAGTTGGTAGGGCCCCAGGCGGATCGGATCTCCGGTTTCCAGTGGTTTCATGCCTGCGCTGCTTCCGTGAACTCAGAGGAGGGGGTAGCCGGCGACGTAGCTCTCGCCCAGGGCGATGAGCCGGCGGGAGGGCTCATGAGCGAAGTACTGGGCCTTGGCGGCCTTGACGAGGCGGGTAGAGGCGCCCCTTCGGATGTCGGTGGCGACGAGACCGGACGACGACTGGCTGTACACGTACTTGAAGCCGACGACAGGTGGTGTGTCGAGATCCGCCGATGTGGCGCCGCGCTTGTTCTCGGCCCACCGCAGCTCGCCGCTTCCGGCGTCGACGCCACGACGCCACCGCCCTCCTCCACCGCGTACACCAGTCCGTCTTTGACGGTCGGCGGGCTGTACGCGGCTCCGGCCGGACTTTGGTCGTAGCGCCAGGAGACCGTGCCGTCACTCAGGGCGAGGGCGAGGAGCCGGCCCGCTGATGGATAGACGTGTGTGTCGTCCACGGCCAAATGAGCCCGGCTCGCATCCGGCTGCCCGCTGTCGAACTTCCGCTGCCAAAGGACCGCTCCGGTATGCCTGTTGAGGACGACCAGCTGCGTCTCGCCTTTCGCTGACTGCTGCACGAGGACTAAATGGTCCCCCGACACCCGGGCGGACAGAAAGTGCATGCGTGTGGATCCGTCCGGCCGCGGGGGCAGCGGAACTTCCCAGAGCTTGCTGCCCGAATGGATGTCAAGGCCGAGCAGAGACCAGGACTGTTCCTTGAAGAAGTGATCGGTTTCCACCGAGGAAGCCGGATGAGGTCCTCGACCCCCGACCGCATAGAGCGTGTCATCCGTCGCGTACAGCAGTTGGGTCCCGTAGAGGGCAACCCTGAAGTCCTTGAGTTCGATGAAGGGATCCCCGACTGCTCCGGTGGTCAGGTCGACCCTGGAAACGGTCAGTGGGTCCTTTTCTTCGGAGCTGTGGTTGATCGTGTAGATCTGCCTGCTGTTGGTGGCCGTCAGGTGCGCGAAGTAGACCTCGGGGTACTCGGGCCACCGTGCCTTCCCCGTCTTCGGGTTCAACCCCTGCAGGCCGTACGCACCTACGACGATCAACTGATCCAGCAGGAGTGGTGCCGGTGGGACACGGGGGTCCTCGTATGAGGCCGTCACTTGCCAGATCAAGTCCCACTTCGGCTGCTGCGAGCCGGTGGAGCCGGTCGGCTCCGCAGCACCGCCCCGGCGGCCGAGCCAGGCCCAGGCGCCGGCTCCGGAGGCGGCGATACTGGATGCCGACCCTCCGGCAACGGTCAGCAACGTACGGCGGGACATGCCCGGCCGGGCGCTGTCGGGGACGGTTTCGGAGAGCACGGAGCCCGCGGGAGGTGGGAGACGACAGGGCTCGACCTGCCAGACGGCGGTGGCGCGCCGAGCGATCTCCGCCAGCACCGGCTCGGGCAGGTGCGCGGAGAAACCGCCGTCTGCGCAGGCGAGCTCAGACCCCAACTGGGCTGTTGTGGGGCGTCTCTCCGGAACTTTCTCGAAGCACCGGCGGAGAACGGGGACGAGGCTTGCCGGAACCCCGGTGAGGTCGGGCTCGGCGTAGCGCACCCACAGCAGGTCCGCAGCCTGCCCGGCGCCGAATGGTCCCCTCCCCGCGACCGCGTAGACCAGAACCCCCGCCAGGGCGAACACGTCACCGGCCGGAGAGTGGTCCTGGCCCATCGCCTGCTCGGGTGACATGAACGCGGGCGTGCCCGCTTCCGTCCCCGTCCGCGTCAGACGCTCGTCGCCGATCGCTCGTGCGATACCGAAGTCGATGACCTTGGGCCCATCGGCCGTGATCATGATGTTGGAGGGTTTGAGGTCGCGGTGGACGACGTCCGACCCATGCAGCTGGGCAAGCGCCGCGCAGAGCGAGGCGCCGAGGGCGCGTACCGCGGTCTCCGGGAGCGGGCCGCCCGACTGGACGGCTTCGTCAAGGGGCGGGCCGATGACGTATTCCGTGGCCAGCCAGGGTATTTCGGCAATCGGATCCGCATCGAAGACCCGGGCGCCGTGGTGACCGCCGATGACGCGTGAGGCGTCGGTCTCCAGGCGGAAGCGGGCACGGAAGGCGGGGTCGGCTGCTGTGCGGGCGTGCATCGTCTTCAGCGCGGCGATGCGGCCACTGGGCGACTGGCCCAGGTAGACGGTGCCCATGCCGCCGCTGCCGAGGCGAGCAACCAGACGGTAGGTGCCGAGCTGCTCGGGGTCGTCATGCGTGAGCGGGAAGAACACTGAGCTCAGCTCACCGCCGTGAGTCGCTGGGGGAGCTGTGCGGCGAGGACCTGCGCCGACTGGCGGGCGACGGCGGTGACGATCCCAGCGGGGAGGGGCAGCGGAAGTCGGGTGCCAGGTCCGGAGGGTGTGGCCGAGCCGTCGAGGACTGTGGGTGTCGGGGTGGCCGACGCGTCGAGGACCGTGAGAGCCGGTGTGGCCGGATGCCACTTCTCGGACGCCTCGGCCGACAGCCCTGCCGGATCTCTGAGCGGCGGGGTCAACTCGGCCGCCAGCTCGGATGCTGAGGGACGCTTGAGGGGATCGCGGGACAGACAGGCTGTGATCGGGCCGCGCAGGGAAGCCGGGAGTTCGTTTTGCTCAGGAATGGTGTACCCGGTACTCGCATACGACAGCACCGCGCCCAGGGCAAATACGTCACCGAGTGGGCGCGGACGACCGCCCTGTGCTTGCTCAGGGGCAAGGCAGCTCGGGTCCAACCCTGCTAGGCCGGTGCGCTGTTCGCCGTCCGGAGCCGCGGCACGCACCGCTCCGAAGCAGGACAGCTGCGGCCCGTTCGTGCCGAGCAGTACGGCGGCAGAAGACAGGCCGGCATGGCTCACACCCTGCGCATGGGCTGTGGCCATGCGGCCGCGGATGTCGTACACCGGCGCGCTGTTGCCGCACACCGCGGTTCCGGCGAGCCCGGTGGCGGCGGCGAGCGCGTCGACGTAGTGGGGCGGGCGTGCGGTGACAAGGACGACCACTGCGTCGGGTTCCGCGGCGGTGCGCTGGGCGGCCGGCGTACGGGCGGACAGGGTGCCGTCGTCGCGCAGGAGCGTGCCGTCGAGATCGGTGGCGACCAGCCGGGGGCGGGGCGTCGCCGCATCCTACGGAAACCGTCCCGGGGGCGGTGTCTGCATCACTGCGAGATCCCGTTTTTAAGTTAATTAGCAATTAATATTGACAGGCTTGAGGGGCCTGGGCACTGTTTCGGCCGTGGCACCGGCGCCCGGTACGACCGGAGCGGGGTGCCCCGTACCCCCAACTCTCGGGAGAATTCAGTGGCTTCGCATCGTGCAGGGATGGCGCGACCGCGGCGGACCGCGGCGGCGCTCGGTGCCGTGGTGCTGGTCGGGTCGGCAGTTCCGGCGGCACACGCCGCGGACGACCAGGGCGCGCCGCAGTACTACGACAGCGGCCTCGCCCCCACGCCGTACATGGGATGGAACACCTACTACGGGCTCGGCGCCCCGACGGAGGACCAGGTCAGGAAGGTCGCCGACTACCTCGTCAGCAGCGGGCTGCGCGAGAGCGGCTACAACATCGTCTGGCTGGACGGCGGTTGGCAGGCGGACCAGCCGCGCGACCCGGAGACGGGCCGGCTCGTGGCCAACCCCACGCGCTTCCCCTCAGGCATTCCCGCGCTGGTGACGTACCTTCACCAGCGCGGCCTCAAGGCCGGGATCTACACCGACGCGGGCGAGTACGACGGCGGCAAGTGGTGCGGGCTGGGCAGCCGCGGCCACTACGAGGAGGACGCACGCCAGTTCGCCGGGTGGAAGGTCGACGCCATCAAGGTGGACTTCCTCTGCGGCATCGGCGCAGGGCTCGATCCGGGCCCCGCCTTCAAGGAGTTCAGCGACGCCGTCGCCAAGTCCGGGCGGAAGATGCTGCTCAACCTGTGCAACCCGCTCACCGACGACTGGGGCATGCCGCACACCCCCGAGCAGGACGCGCACAACACCTTCGTCTACGGCCCGACGACCGCCGACTCCTGGCGCACCGGCACCGACCTCGCCTGGGGCACCCCGACGGCGGGGGAGTGGCCGAACATCCTGCGCAGCATGGACGCCAACGCCTGGCACCCCGAGGCCCAGGGCCCCGGGCACTGGAACGACCCGGACTACCTCATCCCGATGCGCAAGCTCGCCGAGGGCGGCTACGAGCTGACGGAGGAGGAGTCCACCACGCAGTTCGTGATGTGGGCCGAGATGGCCTCGCCGCTGGTCCTCGGCAGTGACCCGCGCACCCTGCCGCAGTCGATGATCGACACCCTGCGCAACCCCGAGATCATCGCCGTGAACCAGGACGCGCTGGGCATCCAGGGCGCCCGCGTGGCGACCGACTCCGTGGGCGACGTCTACAGCAAGGTGTTGGGGGGCGCGGGCAAGCGGGCGGTCGTCCTGCTCAACCGCTCCGACCAGGCGCAGGACCGCACGGTGACCTTCGCCGACGCCGGCCTGACGGGCAAGGTCGCCGTGCGCGACCTGCGGGACCGCACCTCGCGCGGCACCTTCAGCGGTTCGTACACGGTGCGCGTCCCGGCGCACGGCACCGCCTTCCTCAAGCTGACCGGCACCGACGACTCCCCGGGCACGCAGCTGCCCGGCCGTTCCTCGGCGAGCCCGGCGCTGGTGCGCGACGGCGACAGCCTGACCGTCTTCACCCGCGGCACGGACGGGGCCCTGCGGGCGCAGACCGCGCGCGACGGTGACTGGTCCAAGGCCAGGACCACCGAGCTGGGCGGCCCGACGCACGGCAGCTTCCTCGGCCAGCCCGCCGCGTACGCCTCGGCCGGCGGCAGGATCGACGTCTTCGTCCGCGGCACCGACGACACCGCCTACCGGCGCGTCTACGCGAACGGGCACTGGGGCCGCTGGCAGAGCCTGGGCGGCACGCTGACGGACGCCCCGACCGCGGCCTTCGCGGGCCCGGACGACTGGACGCTCTTCGGCCGCGGCGCCGACGGCAAGCTGTGGTCCCGCGGCCCGGCCTCCGGCTGGACCTCGCTGGGCGCCCCGCAGGACCGGCCGTTCTACGGGCGCCCGTCGGCCGTCGCCGACGACGCGGGCCGGCTGCACGTGGCCGTGCGCACCCCCGACGACTCGGTGTGGTCGCGGACCCGCGACACCTCCGGCACCTGGTCGGACTGGACGGCCCTCGGCGGCACGATCAGCGGCAGCCCGACCCTGGTGGCCTCCGGCGGCACCGTGCACCTGTACACGCGCGCCGGTGACTACACGCTCTGGCAGCGCAGCTGGACCGCCGACGGCGGCTGGGCCGGCTGGTCCAAGGACACCGACTTCGTCAGCGGGGCCTTCGACGGCGCTCTCGGCGGCGTCGCCGGGCCCGACGGCGGCGTGCTCGTCGCCTTCCGCGGGGTGGACGGCCGCGTCCATCAGGCCGCGCTCTGAACCCCGCAGGGCTCGCCCCGCCGCACCCCGTCTGACCTCGCCCCACCCTGCTCCACCTCGTCTCACCTGCGTCACATCGCACCACTCGGCCCCGAAAAATAAATTAGTAATTAATCTTGACGGTGAACGGACCCCTGCGACAGGCTGTGCCTGCCGCACCCAGAGCCGGGCCGTCAGGGGGCCTCAGCTCCGTTCCGTGGGCACTTAGGAGTGCACAGATGACCGCCTTCAACGCCACCCGCCGCAGATTCCTCGTAGGAGCAGGCGCAGTCGGCGCCGGCACGCTGCTCAGCAGCTGCGTCACCCAGAGCCCGTCCGCCTCCGGAGGAAAGTCCGGCGGCCCGGTGACCCTGCAGTCCAACCTCTCCTCGCCGCAGGCCAAGACCGCGATGCAGGCGATCGTCGCCGCCTTCGACAAGCGCGGGGACACCAAGGCGCAGCTCAACACCGTCGCGGCGGAGACCTTCCGCACCCAGCTGCCGACCTACCTCACCTCGGCCAACCCGCCGGACGCCTACACCTGGTACCCCGGCTCCGTCGCCGAGGCCTACGCCAAGAAGGACCTGCTCCTCGGCCTCGACGACATCTGGGACAAGCCCGAGCTCTCCGGCTACTCCGACGCCCTGAAGAAGCTGTGCACCTCGGCCTCCAGCGGCAAGAAGGTCTTCGTGCCCACCAGCTACTACTGGTGGGGCATGTTCTATCGGAAGTCCAACTTCGCCAAGTGGGGCGTCCAGGAGCCGAAGAACTGGGACGAGTTCCTCGACCTGTGCGACAAGCTCAAGAGCAAGGGCGTCGCCCCGATCGGCCTCGGCGCCGGCGGCGACACCCCGTGGGTCGCCTCCGCCTGGTTCGACTACCTCAACATCCGCGTCAACGGCGCCACGTACCACCGCGAACTCCTCGCGGGCAAGCACCGCTTCGACGACCCCGAGGTCCGCAAGGTCTTCGACAAGTGGGACGAGGCCCGTCCGTTCTTCGACCCCAACGGCACGGCGATTCCCTTCCAGGACGCCACCACCGCCCTCCTCCAGGGCCGCACCGGCATGATGCTCATCGGCACCTTCTTCGCCGACGCCGCGCCGAAGGACGCCCTGGGCGACCTGGACTTCTTCCAGTTCCCCATCATCGACCCGAAGGTGCCGGTCGCCGAGGAGGCGCCCACCGACGGCTACTTCGCCAGCGCCCGCAGCAAGCGCGCCGACGGCGTCAAGGAGCTGCTGCGCTACCTGGCCACCGCCGAGGCGCAGGAGCTGTACCTCAAGAGCTCGTCCGGCACCACGCTGCCCACGCACCCGGACGCCAAGGACGCCGGCACCCCGCTGGTCCTCAAGGGCCGCAAGCTCATCGAGAGCGCCACCGACGTCACGCAGTTCTTCAACCGGGACTCCAGCGACGCGCTCCAGCCGACCGCCGACACGGCGCTGGTGCACTACCTGGCCAAGCCCAAGGAGATCGGCCCCATCCTCACCACGTGGCAGCGCAGCGCACAGAAGATCTGGAGCCAGTGACAGTGGCGGTGATCGGCTCCACACGACGGTCCAGGGCCACGCGGGTGCCCCCGGTCGTCCTGGCCTTCGTTTTCGTCCCGCTGCTCGCCGAGGCGTTCTGGGTCTTCTGGCCGGCCCTCCAGGGGTTCTACCTCTCCCTGACCTCCTGGGACGGCCTGGCGGCCCCGAAGTTCGTCGGCCTCGGCAACTTCAGCGAGATGCTGCACGACGCGGTCTTCCGCACCGCCGCGATCAACACGGTGCTGTGGCTGCTGCTCTTCGGCGGGCTCTCCGCCGCCCTCGGGCTCGGTGCCGCGCTGCTGCTCCAGCAGGAGCGGCGCGGCATCGGGTTCTACCGGTCGGCGCTCTTCCTGCCGGTGGTCTTCTCACTGGTCGCGACCGCGCTGGTGTGGCAGGCCATGTACCAGCCGGACGGCCTGATCAACAACGTGCTGAAGGCCATCGGCCTCGGCGGCTGGAAGCACGCCTGGCTCGCCGACCAGGACACCGCCTTCTACGCGGTCATCGTGCCCGCGCTGTGGCGCCAGGTCGGCTACGTGATGGTGCTGTACCTGGCCGGCCTCAAGGGCATCGACCCCGCGCTGTACGAGGCGTCAAAGGTCGACGGCGCCACCCGCCTGCAGCAGTTCCGGCACATCACCCTGCCGCAGCTGCGCAGCGTCAACGCGGTCGTCCTGTCGGTGATCGTCATCGACTCGCTGCGCTCGTTCGATGTGGTGTGGGCGCTCACCCGCGGCGGCCCGTACCACTCCTCCGAATTGCTGAGCACCTACATGTACTCCACCGCGTTCCAGTCCCTGCGCCTGGGATACGGCTCCGCGCTCGCCGTCGTCATCTTCGTGCTGGCCTTCGGCGTCATCGTGAGCTACCTCGTGCGCGCCTTCCGGGAGGCCGACTGATGACCTCCACCCACGCCACCGCGCACGTCAAGGACGTCGAGGGCCCGGCGGGCCAGGCCGGCCCCGCCAAGGTCGCGGCGCCCCGCCGCCCCGTCCTGAGCGGCCGCGCCCTGCGCACCACCGGCTTCCACCTCACCGCGGGACTGCTGTCCGCGCTGTGGCTGCTGCCGATCGTCCTCGTGCTGGTCACCAGCACCCGGACGTTCGACGACATCGCCGCGCACGGCGTCGGCAGCTGGCCGCACTCGTTCACCTTCGACAGCTTCCGGCAGGCGTGGGTGGACGGCGGCCAGCAGCGCGCCCTCATCAACAGCATGCTGGTCACCATCCCCACCGTGCTGCTCTCGCTCGGCCTCGCCTCCATGGCGGCCTTCGCGCTCAGCCGCTACGACCTGCCGTTCCGGCGCGTCCTGCTGCTGCTCATGCTCGGCGGCAACCTGCTGCCCCCGCAGATCCTGCTGATCCCGGTCTCCAAGCTCAGCGAAGTGCTCGGCATCTACGACCAGTTGTACGCCCTGATCGGCGTGCAGGTCGGCTTCGGCGTCGGCTTCTACGTCTTCGTCCTGCACGGCTTCATGCGGGCGATCCCCGGCGAGATCCAGCAGGCCGCCGTCATCGACGGCGCCAACCCGTGGCAGATCTACTGGCGGGTCATCCTGCCGCTGGCCCGCCCGGCGCTGGCCGCGCTGACCGCCCTGTCGTTCACCTGGATCTTCAACGACCTGCTGTGGGCCATCACGGTGCTGCGTACCGACACCCAGATGCCTATCACCGCCTCCCTCATCGGGCTGCAGGGCCAGTACGTGTCCATGTGGAACGTCATCGCGGCCGGCTCGGTGATCGCCGCCGCCCCGACGGTGGCCGTCTTCCTCCGCTTCCAGCGCTACTTCGTGGCCGGACTGAACCTCGGAGCCGTCAAGTGACCGCGCACGACCGGTGGCTGCTGCGCACCGACACCACCACCTACGCCGTCACCCTCGGCGGCGACGACCGCTGGGCCGAGCTCGCCGCCTGGGGGCCGCACGGCGCCGAGGACGGGCCGTCGCCCATGGACTGGTCGCGGCGCACCCACTTCATCATCCCCGCCGACGCCGCCCCGGCCGAGTACATCCCGTACGGGATGCGGCCGTTCACCGGCGCCGACCTGGTCGCCTCCCGCCCCGGCGGCGACCGCGGCAGCTGGTGGCGGTTCACCGGCGCCACGCAGGACGGCGACCGGGCGCTGCGCCTGGAGTTCGCCGACGACGTCCTCGGGCTGCGCACGACGCTCCGCTACGAGACGGTGCCCGGCACGGACGTCGTCCTGCGCTGGACGGAGCTGACCTGCACCGGCGAGACCGAGGTGCGCCTGGAGCGCTTCGACTCCGCCGCCGTCAATGTGCCCGTCCAGGGCGGCGCGAGGCTGACGTACCTGGCCGGCCAGTGGTCGCAGGAGTTCCAGCTGAAGCACGTGGAGCTGGAGCGCGGCCGCTTCGAGATGGAGAGCACCCAGGGCTCGGCCGGGCACGCGTACCACCCCTGGCTCGCGGTCCAGGACGCCGCCGCCCCCGCCGAGGGCGCCACCCCCACGTACGGCATCGCCCTGGAGTGGTCCGGCAACTGGCGGATCACCGCCGACGCCGAGCCCGGCGGCGCCGTACGGGTGCGCGCCGGCCGCGTGCCCCACGAGGGCGCGGTCCGCCTCGCCCCCGGCGCCACCCTCGTCACGCCCCGGCTGGCCTGCGCCTTCAGCCCGGACGGGCTCGACGGGCTGGCCCGCGTGTGGCACCGCTACGAGCGGCACCTCACCGGCGAGCGCATCGACCGGCCGCGCAAGGTCCTCTACAACTCGTGGGAGGCGACCGGCTTCGACGTCGACGCCGCCGGGCAGCTGGAGCTCGCCAAGACGGCCGCGGAGCTGGGCGCCGAACTCTTCGTCGTCGACGACGGCTGGTTCACCGGACGTCCCGACGACACCGGCGGCCTCGGCGACTGGGACCCGGACCCGGCCGAATTCCCCGGCGGGTTCGACCGGTTCGTCGAGGACGTCCGCGCCCTCGGCATGGACTTCGGTCTGTGGGTGGAGCCCGAGGGCATCAGCCCCCGCTCCAGGCTTTACGCCGAGCACCCCGAGTGGGTGTACCGGATCGAGGGCCGGCCCGCGACGCTCGTACGCAACCAGCTTCTGCTCGACCTCGGCCGCGAGGACGTCCAGGAGTTCGTCATCGGCACCCTCGACCGGCTGCTCGGCGACCACGCCATCAGCTACCTCAAGTGGGACATGAACCGGCCGCCCACCGAGCGCGGCCGCCCCGGCCACCCGGCCGGTCCCGACCCCGAGCTCCAGGACCTCGACGCCGCCCACGTCGCCGGCTACCTGCGCGTCCTGGACCACCTGCGCACCGCCCACCCGCACGTCACCGTTGAGGGCTGCGCCGGCGGCGGCGCCCGCGTCGAGCACGCCACCCTCGCCCGCACCGACGTGGTGTGGCCCAGCGACAACACCGCGCCCATGGACCGGCTGCGCATCCAGTACGGCTACCTCCACGCGCACGCCCCGCACACCATGAGCTCCTGGGTCACCGACGCCCCCGGCGTCTTCGACCCGCGCCCCCGCTCCCTCGCCTTCCGGTTCGTCAACTCCATCGCCGGAGTCCTGGGCATCGGCGCCGACATACGCCACTGGACGCCGCAGCAGCGCGCCGAGGCCACCGAGTGGATCGCCCGGTACAAGGAGATCCGCGACATCGTCCATCACGGCGAGGTGAGCCTGCTCGGCAGCCCCGCCGACCCGACCTGCGGCATCCAGTACGAGGAACCGGGCGGTGCCCGCCTGGTGGTGACGGCCTGGAACACCGGCCCGCTCGACGGCGCGCCCCTGGTGCCCGGCCGGGCCGCCCGGCTCCGGCTGCGCGGCCTGAGGCCGGACGCCGTCTACACCGACACCGCGACCGGCACCCGCTACAGCGGCGCGTACCTGCTCCACTCGGGGCTGCCGTTCGCCTGGACTGCCGGACACGACGCGGAGTTGACCGTCCTGGCCCGGCAGTGACGACAGCGAAAGAATCTGCACCCCACCTCCCTCTCGAACAGGAGACGACCCACCTCATGAACCCAGCCGCCCGCTTCACCAACCGCGTCGCCGTCGTCACCGGCGCCGCGTCGGGCATCGGCGCGGCCACCGCGGCACGCCTCGCCGCGGAGGGCGCGGCCGTCGTCCTGGTCGACATCGCCGCCGAACGCGGCGAGGAGACCGCCGAGCGGCTGCGCAAGGACGGGGCCCGGACCCTCTTCGTCGCCGCCGACGTCGCGAGCGAGGACGACTGGCAGCGGGTGATCACCGCCGCCCACAGCCTCGGGCCCGTGGGCGTCCTGGTCAGCAACGCGTACACGGTGGCGGTCGCACCGGCCCACGAGACCAGCCTCGCCTCCTGGGAACGGCAGCTCTCGGTCAACCTCACCGGCACCTTCCTGGGCGTCAGGGCGACACTGCCCGACCTGCGCGAGCAC
Source organism: Streptomyces sp. NPDC005202 (assembly GCF_040608235.1). NCBI lineage: Bacteria > Bacillati > Actinomycetota > Actinomycetes > Kitasatosporales > Streptomycetaceae > Streptomyces > Streptomyces sp. NPDC005202. Next base: position 179,741 of record NZ_JBEXHW010000004.1, read on the forward strand.
CAGGGGGCCGTGGTGCTCATCTCCTCCGTCCACGCCCACCGGGGGATCCCCGGCCACCCGGCGTACGCGGCGAGCAAGGGAGCGCTGCTGTCGCTGTGCGGCCAGCTCGCCGTCGAGTACGGCCCCGACGTCCGCGTCAACGCCGTGCTGCCAGGACCGATCCTGACCGCCGCCTGGGACCGGGTCCCGCAGGCCGACCGCGAGCTCAGCGTCGCCGAGACCGCGGCCCGCCGCTTCGGCACCCCCGAGGAGGTCGCCGCCGCCGTCGCCTTCCTCGCCGCCAACGAAGCCTCCTACATCACCGGATCGAGCCTGCTCGTGGACGGCGGCTGGAGCGTCATCAAGGCTTCCGCCTGACGGAACCGACCGCTGCAGCCACCGACCGACCAGCAAGAAAGGCAAACCCATGACGCCATACGCGCGCCGCGGAGTGCACGGCCAGACCGTGGAGACCCTCGCCCGCCGGGTGCTCAGCGGCGAGATCCCCGAGGGAGCGACGCTCGACATGGCGGCCCTGCAGAGCGAACTGGACGTCAGTCTGACGGCCCTGCGCGAATCACTCAAGGTGCTCGCGGCCAAAGGCATGGTCGACGCCCGGCAGAAGCGCGGCACCTTCGTCCGGCCCCGCTCCGACTGGAACCTGCTCGACGCCGACGTGCTGCGCTGGCAGTTCTCCGAGAGCAACGGCACCGGCGCCGACCCCGCGCTGCTGCGCAACCTCGGCGAGGTCCGCAGCATCATCGAACCCGCCGCCGTGCGGCTGGCCGCGGCCCGCCGCACCGACGCCGACCTCGAGGCATTGGAGGCGGCACTGACCGCAATGGGCCAGGAGAGCTGCGCGAGCGACGCCGTCGAGGCCGACCTCGCCTTCCACCGGGCGCTGCTCGCGGCCACCCACAACGAACTGCTGGAACGCATGGAAATGGTCATCGAGTCGGGCCTGGCCCAGCGCGACCAGCTCGTGCACAGCGCCCCCCACAGCGAGGACCCGGTCCCCAGCCACCGAGCCGTCCTCGACGCCGTGTGCGACCGGGACCCGGACGCCGCGGAACACGCCATGCGCGCCCTGCTCGACCAGGCGACGCGCGACCTCGACAAGCTCAGCGGCCCGTCCGCGCCCGAGGGCGCGGACGGCTCCGCCGAGGAGAAGGACGGCCAGTCACAGTGAAGATCGCGCGCGTCGAGACCTTCCTCGTCCCGCCCCGTTGGCTGTTCTGCCGCATCGAGACCGACGACGGCGTCGTCGGCTGGGGCGAGCCGGTGGTGGAGGGCCGGGCCGAGGTGGTCCGGTCAGCCGTCGAGGTGCTGGCGGAGTACCTGATGGGCCAGGACCCGCTGCGCATCCAGGACCACTGGCAGGTGCTCAGCAAGGGCGGCTTCTACCGGGGCGGCCCGGTCCTCTCCAGCGCCGTCGCCGGCATCGACCAGGCCCTGTGGGACATCGCGGGCCGCGCCCTCGGGGTGCCGGTGCACACCCTGCTCGGCGGCCCGGTCCGCGACACCGTCCGGGTATACGCCTGGGTCGGCGGCGACGAACCCGAGCGGCTCAAGGAGGAGGTCACCGCCCAGGTGGAGGCCGGCTTCACCGCCGTCAAGATGAACGCCGCCGGGCGCACCCCGCCGATCGGCAGCCCCGCCGAGACGGCTGCCGTCGTCGAGCGCGTGGCGGCCGCCCGCGAGGCCCTGGGCCCGCACCGCGACGTCGCCGTCGACTTCCACGGCCGCCTCAGCGCCGCCAACGCGCGGCGCGTGCTCCACGAGATAGCCCCGCTGCACCCGCTGTTCGTCGAGGAACCCGTCCTGCCCGAGCAGGCACACCTGCTGCCCGGGCTGGTCGCCGCCTCGACCGTGCCGCTGGCCACCGGCGAACGGCTCTACGGGCGGGCCGACTTCCTCCAGGTGCTGACCGCGGGCGTCGCCGTGGCCCAGCCAGACCTGTCGCACGCCGGCGGGATATCGGAGGTCACCCGGATCGCCTCGCTCGCCGAGACCTTCGGGGCCCACCTGGCGCCGCACTGCCCGCTCGGTCCCATCGCGCTGGCCGCCTGCCTCCAAGTCGCCTTCGCCACGCCCAACTTCCTGATCCAGGAGCAGAGCCGGGGCATCCACTACAACAAGGACGCCGACCTGCTGTCCTACCTGGTCGACACCGAGCCCTTCCGCTTCGTCGACGGCCAGGCGCACCGCACCGGACTGCCCGGACTCGGCATCGCCGTCGATGAGGATGCGGTTCGCGCCGCCGACCGGTCCGGCCACGCCTGGCGCAGCCCCGTCTGGCGGCACGTCGACGGCTCCTTCGCCGAATGGTGAGCGTCACGCGGCTGCCCGTCCGTGTCGCCACCGACCCGGACCACGGCGGACGCTGGACGTCGCTGACCGCGGGCGGCCGCGAGTGGCTGTGGCACCGCGACGAGCCCCGCCGCCGCGTGGTCCGGCCCGGTGACCCCTTCGCCGACGCCGGCGGACTGGAGGAGTGCGTGCCCACCGTGCGCGGGCTGCCCGACCACGGGGACACCTGGTCGCGGCCCTGGCGGAGGGCTGGGGAGGAGGACGTCGCGGAGTGCCCCGACTTCCGCCTGACCCGGCGTATCGGCGAGCGAGGGGACGCGGTCGTCGCCGACTACACGCTCGCCGCTGAGCCCGGCTACCGCTTTGTGTGGGCGGCCCACGCCCTGCTGGACCTCTCCCTGGCCGCCCGGATCGGCGTCGTCGGACCGGCGGTGACCCGGCTCTACCCGGACGAGGGCGACCGCTGGGTCGCCGGCGCCTGGCCCACCGTCGACGGCGTACCGCTGGACCGGCTCGGCCCGGACGACGGGAGCGCCGTCGGAGCGGTCGTCCTCACCTCCCGGGTGTCCGTGCACGACGGCGCCGACACACTGCACCTGTCCGTCGAGGCCGATGGGCAACCAATCGCGGTCGCCCTCTGGCGCAACCTCGGTGGCTTCCCCCAGGGCGCGCCGTACCGCTCGATCGGCGTCGAGCCGATGCTCGGCCGCGTCTTCGACCGCGCCGCGGCGGACGACGGCGACACCGCCGTCGTGCCGCCGACCGGCGAGGTCGCCTGGCGGCTCACCGTCACCGCGACCCGCCGCCCCTGAACCCCCAACACCAGAAGGGATGTCGGATGAACCTGCTCGCCGCGCTGCGCGCCCACCGGCTGCTCGCCATCGTCCGCGGCAGCGACCCGGACGCCGCGCTGACCACCGTGCTCACCCTCGCCGAGGAAGGCGTCACCCTCATCGAGGTCTCCCTCTCCGGGCGCGACGCGCTCGACGTCATCACGCGGGCCCGCGCCGCGCTCGGCCCCGACGCGACGCTCGGCGCCGGAACCGTGCTCAGCTCCGACGACGCCCGGGCCGCCCAGAAGGCCGGGGCCGCCTTCCTCGTCACCCCGGCGGTCAGCGACGGCATCGCCACCGGGCGGGAACTCGGACTCCCCGTGCTCGCCGGAGTGATGACGCCCACCGACGTCCTCCAGGCACGGCGGCTCGGCGCCGACGCCCTCAAGCTCTTCCCGGCAGGCAGCGCCGGGGGCCCCGGCTATCTGCGGGACCTGCGCGGACCCTTCCCGGACCTGCCCTTCGTACCCGTCGGGGGAGTGGACGCGGCGGCGGCCGCCGACTACCTGCGCGAGGGAGCCACGGCCGTCGGCGTCGGATCGCCCCTGATCGGCGACGCCGCCGCGGGCGGCGACCTCACCGCCCTGCGCGAGCGCGCCCGCGCCTTCCTGGACGTCGTCCGCGCGGAGGCCCGCCCGTGACCGCCCCCGCGGTCCTGGGGACCGACCGCCTCGAACTGGGCGAGGGCATCCGCTGGACGGACGGCCGCGCCGTGCTGACCGACATCCTCACCGGCCGGCTGCTCGCCGTGCCCGACGGGCCCGACGCGCCGCTCGCCCCGATCACCCGACTGCCCTGCCCGCTGGGCGCCGTGGCACCGGTGGAGGGGCGCCCCGGCCACTGGATCGCGGCGGCGGGCCCCGGCATCTGCCGCATCGACCCCGCGGGCCGCGTCGACTGGATCGCGCGCCCCGAGGACGGCGCACCCGTGCCGATGCGGATGAACGACGGTGTCGCCGACCCGCACGGCCGCTTCTGGGCGGGCAGCGTGGCGTACGAGGCCACCGAGGACGCGGGCTCCCTCTACCGCCTGGACCGCGACGGCCGCGTCACCCGCGTCCTGCGGGACGTCACGATCCCCAACGGCCCGGCCTTCAGCGCCGACGGCGCCGTCATGTACCTCGCCGACAGCGCCCGGGGCGTCATCCGCCGCTACCCGGTCGACCCCGTGAGCGGCGACCCGGGCACCCCCGAACCCTTCGTCACCCTCGGCTCCGGCAGCCCCGACGGCATGACCACCGACATCGAGGGCTGCCTGTGGACCGCCGTCTGGGGCACCGGGCAGGTCCACCGCTACCGCCCCGACGGCAGCCTCGACCGGATCGTCGACCTGCCCGCCGGGCAGCCCGCAGGACTCTGCCTCGGCGGACCCGATGGCCGTACGCTCCTCGTCACCAGCGCGCACATCGGCCTGGCCGCCCCGGGACCCCTCGACGGCGCCGTCTTCGCAGTCCGGGTGGACGTCCCCGGCGCCCCGGCCGCCCCGTACCGTCCGGCGGTCCCCTCCGCCCCGGCCCCGGCGGACCGCGCCGACACACCCTAGGAAGCCCACCATGAGCACCCACCGGCCACTGCGCCCCGGCCCCGTGGTCTGCGTCGGCGAGACCGTGGCCGCCCTCGCACCCGACCCCCTCGGGCCGTTGGACGGCGCCGACCTGCTGCGCGTCGACATCGCGGGCGCCGAGTCGAACGTCGCCCTCTACCTCGCCGACCACGGCATCCCCGCCCGCTGGGTCTCCGCGGTCGGCGACGACCCCTTCGGCCGCCGCGTCCGCGCCCGGATCGCCGCGGGCGGCGTCGACGTCAGCGGCGTCCGCACCGACCCGGAGCGGCCCACCGGACTGCTGCTCAAGGACCCGGGCGCGCACGGCACCCGCGTCCACTACCACCGCGCCGGATCCGCCGCCTCGGCCCTCACCCCCGACGTGCTCGACGACCCGGCGGTGGCGGGCGCCGCGCTCGTCCACCTCAGCGGCATCACCCCCGCCCTGTCGCCCGGCTGCCGCGCCCTCGTCGAACGCGCGCTGCGCCCCGACCGCCCGTGGCCCGTCAGCTTCGACGTCAACCACCGCCCCGCCCTGTGGGCCGGCCGCTCCGCCGCCGACGTGCTGCGGCCGCTCGCGGACCGGGCCGACATCGTCCTCGTCGGCCTCGACGAGGCCCAGGCCTTGTGGGGGGACGGGATCACCGACGCCGAACGGGTCCGCGACCTCCTGCCCGGCCCGCGCGTCCTCGTCGTGAAGGACGGGGACCGCGCCGCCACCGCCTTCGTGGGGGCCGCCACCCGCAGCGTGCCCGCCTTGACCGTGCGCGTTGCCGAACCGGTCGGCGCCGGCGACGCCTTCGCCGCCGGATTCCTCAGCGGCCTGCTGCGGCAGCTGCCCGTGGACCGCGCCCTGCGGCTGGGCCATCTGACCGCGGCCTCGGCCCTGAGGGTCGCCGCCGACCACGGCCCGCTGCCGGACCCCGCCCTCGTCGCGGCGCTCCTGGACGCCGACGACGAGACCTGGCGGGCCGCCGTGATCGACTGAATGGGAACGGTCGATCTCACGGTTCACGGCGAGGAGTTCACCGCCGATGCCCACCCCGTCTACCTTTGATCTTGCGCAGTGCTCCGCCCTTCAGGACTCTGCTGGTAAAGGCGTGATTCGGGCTGTCCGTTGTCGTTGGTCCTTATGCGGTTGTTGTGGTCGTGCCGGGAGGGGCCGGGAGTGTCGCTGGACCCACGGGCAGATCAGGGAGTCCCGGAGCTGACGGCTCGGGTGGTGCGGCCGCGTTCCCCAAGGGGACGTTCGCGGTGCGGATCCGCGAGGCACTGGGCCCGCTGTTTGAGGATGAAGCGTTCGCCGATGCCTTCCCGAGCCGGGGCCGTCCGGCCGTGTCGCCCGGGGCGCTGGCGCTGGGTGCCAGCGAAGGATCGTGTCCGGGCGTACAAGCAGCAGGAGTTGGCGCAGCCTGTCCATCGGAAGGTGGTGGAGCAGGCCAGCGAGCACCACGCGGTCAGTATCGGTGAACGCGGGCTTGCCCCACGTGGCGCTGCAGGACCAGCAGTTGGTGCCGTAGCGCCAGGATCTCGATGTCCTTTTCCCGATCGCTCATCGGCAGCCGGCGCAGGAGCGTGAAGGTGTTGGTCACGGCGAGGTAGGCCAGGCGCAGCAGCACGGAAGGTCATGATTCCGCCCGCCCCCTGTCCATGTGAAGACAGCCGGGGCGAGCGGAGCGACCGCAGGCGGCCTCTGATCGACGATCAAGCTTCTGACCTGGCCGGATGACTTATTGGCACCCGCAGAGGCGTGGCCGGATGCCGAGTTGTCGGCGGAGCACCGCGTTCTTGTGGCGGAGCGCGAGCAGTTCGGCATTCTTGGCTTCCTCCGAACGCGACAGGAGCAGGAGCAGTCCGAGGAGCCGTAGGAAGATCAGGTAGAGCACGCGCAACGCCATGCGGTCCGAGCGCGCCATGATCGAACGGAACTGCAAAGCGCCTGATCAGAGGCTGCACGCTAGTTCTGGCATCCTACGGGGAGCTGGGGAGCGAGCAGCAGGTCGCCCTGCGCGCGTCTGCCTGACCGGTCGGCCCGGGGCGAGCCCGCGGCACGGGTGAGGGGTCGGCCGATGTGATGCGCCCCTGGGCCGGCCGGCCCCTCTGTCCTGTGTGCCGTCAGGTCTGCGCCGGACCTACGGGTAGCTGACCAGGTAGGCCACGTTGCTGCTGGCGGTGACCTGGTTGCCGGTGTTGTCGACGATGTGGTTGATGGTGCCGGCGCCGCCCAGGACCGTGGTGACCATACTGTGGAACTTCACCGTGGACGTGGTGGGCACCTCGATGGCATGGCCGAGTACCACGGAGGGGTTGTCGCGGAGATAGGCGTAGACACCCACACCCCATGCCTCGTGGGAGGTGACCGAATTGGCGACCTTGTACGAGGCGTAGCCGAGGTCGCCTCCACTGGTGGTCCAACTGGATTGGTTGGGCACGTCGTAGGGAGTCTCGCTCTGGTAGAAGTACGTGCGGCCGCCGCTGCCGTTCCAGGTGGTCTGGTACTTCTGGTAGTGCTCGACCGCCAGGCCGTACATGGTGACGTTGTTGCCGTTGACGACCAGTCCGTTGAGGGCCGGGTTGGTCGTCCAGCCGACGCCGTTGGTGTGGTCGGCCCGCCACAGCCACAGGTCGTCGCCGATGACGTCGTTGCTGTTGATCACCAGCGACTGGGTGGCCTTGCCGGCGACGTCGCCGCCGATGCGGAAGAACACGTCGTGCAGCACGATCGGGTCGGCGGTGTGACTGGCGCTCGAGCCGGTCGGGCCAACCTGCATCAGGTAGACGAAGGTGCCGTCCGCGGTGGTCTCGCTGCCCGCGAAGCGGGCGGCGAAGAGCCGCGGGTGCGGACCCGGCGTGGCCGGCGTCGGCAGGAAGCCCGCGAACATGGCCTGGTGAGAGGCGTAGGTGAAGTTGCCGGGGGCGTGTCGGCGCTCCCATGCGCCGCCGGGCAGATGCCGGGCCAGGTTCGGGATGCGGCCGGCCGCGGCCAGCTCCTGCGCCACGTCGTGGCGGAGTGTGTCCAGCGTGACCAGCAGAAGGTCGTGGCTGCCCACGACCTCGTTCATGTCGATCGGTGGCACGTCAGCCGGTGGCGTCATGATGGTGCTCCTCGCGTTCCGCGCGCCGCATGGCGGCCGGTACGGCGGCGACCTGCGCGCCGTAGGTGTCCAGGGCCTCGGCGCCGCTGCCCGGCAGGCCGGTCAGGCGGGGCAGCAGATCGCCGAAGGCGTTCACCTCGGCGACGGTGAAGCGGCGCCACCCGGTGGACGGCAGGACGTCCACGCCGACGCACAGCGTGCCCGGGAAGCACGAGGCCGCCCGCTCGGCGGTGTCCAGCACATGGTCGAAGCTGCCGCCCGCGGCGTGGATCGCCCCGCGTGCCGCGGCCAGATCGCCACGGGCGCCGCCCAGGTGCAGATTCGTCATGGGGTGTCGGCTGGTCCGTACGACGGCGTGCGTGGCGCGTCCGGCGACCACGACTACCCGCAGATCGGTGGCGCGCCCGCCCTGGGAGGCCTTGGGCAGCCACTGCTCGACGTGGATCCCGTCCGGGGCCAGCACGTCGACCAGGGCGGCGACCTCGGGCTCCGAGGCGTAGTGCCGTACCCGCAGGGAGTTGAACAGCCGGCCGTCGGGGGTCGTCTCCACGGAGGTCGTCGCCTTGACCCGGCCGGGGCCGGCCACCGTGAGCGCCACGACGCCGGAGGCCGACGAACCGTGCGCCGGCTTCACGAACGCCCGCGAGATGTGCGCGGCCTTCAGCCGCTCCCTCACTTCGTCCCAGCCGCCGAGCGGACCCGCCAGGGCCCGGGGCACCGGCACGCCCGCGGCGGCCAGCCGAAAATGGCAGCGGCGCTTGTCGAACATCACCGCCACGTCCTCCGGGTCGGCGGACGCCACCGCACCCGCGTGGCGCGCCGCGCCCGTCACCTCCCGGACCGCCGCCGTGAAGCGGCGGTACCACAGGGCCGTTCCCTCCACCCGGGTGGGATCGTCGACGCCCCGCAGCAGCCGGTCGCTTTCTTGGGGAAAGGCGTCGGCGGCACCGGAGCGTGAGGGGCGGGCTCCGGTGACGAGAAGCGCAGTTCGGCCCAGACGGTCTTGCGCGGGAAGCGGCCCTCGGTCACGCCCCAGCGGTGCGCCAGCGCGTCCACGAGCAGCAGGCCACGGCCGGACTCGGCTCCGGGGGCCGGCTGCTGGAGTTGGGGGAGCCGTTCACCGCGAGTGTCGGTGACCTCGATGCGGAGCGTGCCGTCGATCACGTAGAGCGTGAGGCGGAAGTCCCGTCCCTGGACGCGGCCATGTGTGGCGGCGTTGGCTGCCAGTTCGGCCACGATGTGGCTCGCCGTCTCCGACGGGAGTCCCCAGCGGCGCAGTTGCTCGTCGGCGAGCAGGCGGGCGAGGCGGGCGCCGCGTGGGGTGGACGACAGCAGGACGCTGAAGTTGGGGAAGTGGCATGCCGGTTGAGCGGTTGTGGTCTCGGCGATTTCCTGATTCACGTCACTCAGCGTGGCCGACCGCGCCTACCGTGAAGAGTGACTGAGTGGCTGCGTACGGTAACTGTCGGGAGGTTGTCCGGTGCTGTCCGGGCTGTCGGGGCGGTTCGTACGGGTAGCGCGTGGCGGTACGGCACGGGACGACGGAGGGGCGCATGACGGTGGACGGCGAGGCGGTACGGCTCAGGGGCGAGGCGGACGAGCCGGGGTGGGAGGTGGATCCGGACGATGACTGGGGCGTGGCCGTAGTTGCCACTGTGGGGCGGCAGTTGAGGCTCCGGCGGGAGGCGGCGGGGATGCGGGCCGCCGAGTTCGGCGCGGCGGTGGGGTACGGGGAGGACCTCGTCTACAAGATCGAGGGAGGGAAGAGGATCCCCCGGCCCGAGTATCTGGACAGAGCGGACGAGGTGCTGGGGGCGGCTGGGCTGCTCTCGGCGATGAAGGAGGACGTGAAGAAGGTCCGGTACCCGAAGAAGGTACGGGACTTGGCCAAGCTGGAGTCCCAGGCTGTGGAGCTCCTTTCCTACGGCAGCCACAACCTGCATGGTCTCGTGCAGACCGAGGAGTACGCGCGGGCCCTACTGGGCACGCGGCGGCCGGCGCTGTCGGAGGATGAACTTGAGCAGGCAGTGGCTGCCCGCATGGCCCGGAAGGCGATTTTCGAGCGAGACCCCGCCCCAGAGCTCAGCTTCGTCCAGGAAGAGGTGACACTGAGGCGCCCTGTCGGGGGCAAGATGGTGCTGCGCAGGCAGCTCGAACACCTCTTGGAGGTGGCGCAGCTGCGACACGTCGAAGTCCAAGTGATGCCGACGTCTCGCGGGGACCACCCGGGAACCGGAGGGCGGATTCAGGTGCTCAAGTTCGGCGACGGCACGGCGATCGGCCGGGCTGACGACGAGTTCGGCAGCCGTCCTGTCTCCGACCCTAGGCAACTGCGGATCCTTGAGCTGCGCTACGGCATCATCCGGGCCGAGGCTCTGACCGCACGGGAGTCGCTGGCCTTCATCGAACAAGTGCTGGGAGAGACATGAACCGCAAGGACTCGGTCGGGGACGTTGTGGATCTGACCTGGTTCAAGAGCAGTTACAGCGACAGCAGCAATCCCAGCGATTGCGTGGAGGTCGCTGTGGCCCCAGGCACGGTTCACGTCCGCGATTCCAAGAACATCGGAGGTCCTCAGCTCGAGCTTGCGCCGGGGGCCTGGGCGGACTTTGTGACGTACGCCTCCGGAAGCTGAGCTTTCAGCGGCGCGCCCCGCACCGGGTCTCCCCGGGGGCGGGGCGCTTTGACGAACGGCTTAGAACACCGCATCCGGCTTGGGGAACAGCCCGCCGTCCTCGAAGGTCTCCGGGGTGCGCTGGGGCTGCGCGCAGCGGCCCGTACCTTCGCTTGGGCCTTGCGGGCAGCGTCCTACGCTTCTTCGCTTGGGCCTTGCGAGCAGCGTCCTACGCTTCTTCGCCTCCGGCGTGTGCAGACCCAGCTCCAGCTCTGCCTTATAGCGGACGTGGTTCAACCGAAGGAGCAGGTCCAAAATTCTTGTCTGGGCCTGGGTGGACATGGTGTAACGAGTACTCCGCCGCGTCTCGCGGAAGCCGTATTCAAGGTCGACGTACGTCCCAGCCGTAGCCAGCTAGGACAGCATGGTCGATGCGTCGGTGGATATCCCTGACAAGGGCCGAGGCGGGCGATGTCGGCAGGTATGGCAAGGGGACTGTCAAACCCGTACCGACCCGTGGTCGGCACGGCCCGTCTCAGCTGGTGGACGGCCGAGGCAGGCATGCTGGCCACGTCGTTTACACGGGGAGTAACACTGAAGGTTCGGCCGCTTCCTGGATGATCACTCCCGGGGCGGCCCGTCCTACGCGAAGGCAATGGCGCCGAGCGCTCCCCACCGGTTCGCACCGGCAGTCTTGCCAGAAAGGGACACCGTGGTGACACGACCCGACACGAAGACCACGCTCAACCGCCTGCGCACCGAGATCGAGCACCGCAACCCGGCCCAGCCCGAGTTCCACCAGGCCGTCCACGAGGTGCTGGAGACGCTCGCGCCGGTGCTCGCGGCCCGTCCCGAGTATGCGGAGCCGGGCCTCGTCGAGCGGCTGTGCGAGCCGGAGCGGCAGATCATCTTCCGGGTGCCGTGGCAGGACGACCACGGCCGGGTCCACGTCAACCGCGGTTTCCGGGTCGAGTTCAACAGCGCACTGGGCCCCTACAAGGGGGGCCTGCGCTTCCATCCGTCGGTGAACCTCGGCATCGTCAAGTTCCTCGGCTTCGAACAGGTCTTCAAGAACGCGCTCACCGGGCTCGGCATCGGCGGCGGCAAGGGCGGCAGCGACTTCGACCCGCACGGCCGCAGCGACGCGGAGGTCATGCGGTTCTGCCAGTCGTTCATGACGGAACTGCACCGGCACATCGGCGAGCACACCGACGTCCCGGCGGGTGACATCGGCGTCGGTGGCCGCGAGATCGGCTACCTCTTCGGCCAGTACCGGCGGATCACGAACCGCTGGGAAGCGGGCGTGCTCACCGGCAAGGGCGCGGGGTGGGGCGGCTCGCTGATCCGGCCGGAGGCGACCGGGTACGGCAACGTGCTGTTCGCGGCGGCGATGCTGCGCGAGCGTGGCGAGGACCTGGAGGGACAGACGGCGGTCGTCTCCGGGTCGGGAAACGTCGCGATCTACACCATGGAGAAGCTGGCGGCCCTCGGCGCGAACCCGGTGACCTGCTCGGACTCCAGCGGATACGTGGTCGACGAGAAGGGCATCGACCTTGACCTGCTGAAGCAGGTCAAGGAGGTCGAGCGCGGCCGGGTCGGCACGTACGCCGAGCGCCGGGGCGCGTCCGCGCGGTTCGTGCCCGGCGGACGGGTCTGGGAGGTCCCGGCCGATGTCGCGCTGCCGTCGGCCACGCAGAACGAGCTGGACGAGAACGACGCCGCCGCCCTCATTCGCAACGGCGTGAAGGCGGTGTCCGAGGGCGCGAACATGCCCACGACGCCGGAGGCTGTGCACCTGTTCCAGCAGGCGGGGGTCGCCTTCGGCCCCGGCAAGGCGGCGAATGCCGGTGGCGTCGCGGTCAGCGCCCTTGAGATGGCCCAGAACGCGTCGCGCACGGCGTGGTCGGCCGAGCGGGTGGAGGAGGAGCTGGCCCGCATCATGAGCGACATCCACACCACCTGCCACGAGACCGCCGAGCGCTACGGCGCCCCCGGCGACTACGTCACCGGCGCGAACATCGCCGGCTTCGAGAGGGTCGCCGACGCGATGCTGGCGCAGGGCGTCATCTGACGGGCCGGGAACCGGCTCGGATGGGCGCCGTCATGCGAACGCGTCCGCGACGGGGGTGGTATCGCGGGCGCGTTGGCGGGGGCCCGGCCGTGCGTGACGGCCGGGAAACACGGGAAACAGGGGACTGTCTAGCCGATGGTCCACTTCTGGTTCGCGGCGCCGGTGCACGTCCAGATCTGCAGCCGGGTGCCGTCGGCGGCCGAGTTGCCCGTGGCGTCCAGGCACTTGTCCGCGCCGACGTTGGTCAGGTCGTGCGCGGCGGTGTACGTCCACTGCTGGGCCTTGGTGCCGTTGCAGGTGTAGAGCTGTACGGGTGCCCCGTCCGCGGTCGAGGCGGCGCGTACGTCGAGACATTTCCCGAGGGCGCGTACAGTGCCGTCGCTGCCGAGGGTCCACTTCTGTGCGTCGAGGCCGGTGCAGTTGTGCAGCTGGATCGGGGTCTCGTCGGCGGACGAGGCGCCGGCCACGTCGACGCACATGCCGCCGATGCCCTTGATGGCGCCGGACGCGGTGGTGCCGCCGGGCCACACCTTGTCTGTGGGGGATCCAGGGCCCGGTGCCGAGGCGAACCCGTCAGGCCCATGACAGCCACGTCCCCGTTCGGTGCGTCCCCCCGGCCGCACCGAACGGCGCCGTTGGGGCCGATGGTACGGACCACACCCCCCGCGGCAAACTCGTCGAACCCCTCGTCAAATGGCTCTGACCTGCGGTGACTTGGTCGAAATAAGGTCAGGGGAAGATCGCTTAACTCGTGTTTAAGGTCCCCTTAAGAGACCGGGGCGCCGTGCGGCACCACCGGACGTCGCGGATCGTTGGTGAGGGACAGCCCGGTGAGACGGGTTGGCGGTCCATGTCCCCGAAGCCCGCTGTTCGGGCCATGCGCAGCCGGGGCAGGTCGGCCCCTCCCGCCGGCAGCGATCACTTACTCATCCGGCGCCGACCGGCACTCCATGCCCCACTGGGCGGTCGAGTACCCGCTGAGTACCCGCGCTCATGCCGCTTGGCGATCACTGGCCGCAGGCTGTCCCCATCAGTCCAGACCAGTCCGGCAGTCCAGACCAGTCCGGCGCGTCCCCGATCGGAGAGCCGTTTGCGCCCCTTTCGCCTCCTGCACGACGCAGTACGCCCCGGAAGCGCCCGTCCACGGGCAGCCCGCAGGCTCCTCGGCGTGCTCCTGGCCCTCGCCCTCACCGTGTCCGCCGTCCACTACGGCAGGATCTTGTGGAACGGCACCGCCTACCCCACCGCCGACCCCGACCTCGTCGCCGAGCGTGTCCAGCAGCAGTCCCAGCAGGTCTACGACGTGCTCGGGCTCCCCGCGTCGCACCGCGTCGAGTCGCGCGACCTGGACACCGGGACCTGCTACGCCCGCGGGCTCCTCGACATCGAGAAGGTCGCGCGGGGCGTGGTCGACGTCCGGCACCGCTGGAGTGTCGGCGGGGTGTCGGAGAGCGCCGCGGTCGCCGACGGCTGCGGGACACGCTGACCGGGGAGGGGTGGAAGCGGGCGTACAAGGACGACGAGTACCGCGGGGGCGTCCGGCAGCTTATGTACGGGTTCGAGTTATGTACGGGTTCGAGTTATGTACGGGTTCGAGGAGCCGGGGGGCGGCTATCAGGTCACCGCCCAGTGGATCAGTGGGTCCCGTGCCCTCTACATCGACGTCTTCTCTCCCTGCGCCCGCATCCCGGTCGACCACCCCTCGGCCGGCGAGAACGATCTCCACTGGCCCGCCCACGCCCCCCCGAACCCTGTCGACGCGGTCGAAACGCCCCCGCGTTTGACCTACGTCACTCCCGGGGTACTCTCTTCCACTCGATTGGCCAGCCCCCCGCCCCATATGGCAGACTGTCCGAGTTGCTCGGTCGAGTGTTGATGCTGCGCGCCTCCCGCCGGGAGGACCGGAAGCGAGTCCCACAGTACTCGTCGTCCTAACTGCCTCACGGCAGCGCTGGGGCGGAAGTACGGGAATCTTCCGGGAAGCGTGGGCGCGGCGCCGGCCAGGCACCCGGTGGGCCTTCGCCCCCGGCTCGCGGTTCCGGTAGGGCCGTGCGCATTCCCCGGCAGGGATGTTCGAGCGTGGGACATCCATGTCAGCGGGAGCGCGACACGCCCGACCGCGTGGGTCGGAGAAAGCGAAGGGAACGCCGGGTTCCAGAGCGTGAGAAGAGACAGGACTACGAAGTAGCCATGGCGGGACAGAAGATCCGCATCCGGCTCAAGGCCTACGACCACGAGGTCATCGACTCCTCGGCGAAGAAGATCGTCGAGACGGTGACCCGCACTGGTGCGTCGGTCGCGGGCCCGGTGCCGCTGCCCACTGAGAAGAACGTGTACTGCGTCATCAAGTCGCCGCACAAGTACAAGGACTCGCGCGAGCACTTCGAGATGCGCACGCACAAGCGCCTGATCGACATCCTCGACCCGACCCCCAAGACCGTTGACTCTCTGATGCGACTCGACCTCCCGGCCGGCGTCGACATCGAGATCAAGCTCTGAGGCGCGGTGATCTGAGAGATGGCTAAGCAGATCAAGGGCATCCTCGGCGAGAAGCTCGGTATGACGCAGGTCTGGGACGAGAACAACCGTGTCGTCCCCGTGACCGTCGTCAAGGCCGGCCCGAACGTCGTCACCCAGGTCCGTACGAACGACACTGACGGCTACGAGTCGGTCCAGATCGCCTTCGGCGAGATCGACCCGCGCAAGGTGAACAAGCCCCTCAAGGGCCACTTCGCCAAGGCCAACGTCACCCCGCGTCGTCACCTTGTCGAGATCCGCACGTCGGACGCCTCCGAGTACACGCTCGGCCAGGAGATCACCGCTGAGGTGTTCGAGGCCGGCCAGAAGGTCGACGTCACCGGCAAGAGCAAGGGCAAGGGCTTCGCCGGTGTCATGAAGCGCCACAACTTCGGTGGCCTCGGCGCCGGGCACGGTACCCAGCGCAAGCACCGCTCGCCCGGTTCCATCGGTGGCTGCGCCACCCCGGGCCGTGTGTTCAAGGGCCTCCGCATGGCGGGTCGCATGGGCAACGAGCGGGTCACCACCCAGAACCTGACCGTCCACGCCGTTGACGCGGAGAAGGGTCTGCTGCTCATCAAGGGCGCGGTTCCCGGTCCGAACGGCGGCCTCGTCCTGGTCCGCACTGCGGCCAAGGGGGCCTGAGGTAACCGATGAGCACTGTTGACATCCTTTCGCCGGCGGGCGACAAGGCCGGTTCCGTCGAGCTCCCCGCGGAGATCTTCGACGCCAAGGTCAGCGTTCCGCTGATCCACCAGGTCGTCGTCGCACAGCTGGCCGCTGCCCGTCAGGGCACCCACAAGACCAAGACCCGTGGTGAGGTCCGCGGCGGTGGCAAGAAGCCGTACCGCCAGAAGGGCACCGGTCGCGCCCGTCAGGGTTCGACCCGCGCGCCGCAGTTCGCCGGCGGTGGCACCGTGCACGGTCCCGTGCCGCGCGACTACTCGCAGCGGACCCCGAAGAAGATGAAGGCCGCCGCGCTGCGCGGTGCCCTCACTGACCGGGCCCGCCACAACCGCATCCACGTCGTCACCGGCGTGATCGAGGGCGAGACCCCCTCCACCAAGGCCGCCAAGAGCCTGTTCGGCAAGATCAGCGAGCGCAAGAACCTGCTGCTCGTCGCCGAGCGCTCGGACGAGGCCACGTGGCTGTCCGCCCGCAACCTGCCCCAGGTCCACATCCTGGAGCCGGGCCAGCTGAACACGTACGACGTTCTCGTCTCGGACGACGTGGTCTTCACCAAGGCCGCTTTCGAGTCCTTCGTCGCCGGCCCGAACAAGGCCAACGACACCGAAGGGAGCGAGGCCTGATGGCTACGCGTCACCCCTCCATCGCCTCGAAGGCCGCCAAGGCCGCCAAGGCCGCGCGCGTCGCCAAGGCGCGTCGCCACGCCACCGAGGGCAAGAACACGGTCGAGACCCCGCTGAGCAAGGGCTACACGGACCCCCGTGACGTCCTGATCAAGCCGGTCGTCTCCGAGAAGAGCTACGCGCTCCTCGACGAGAACAAGTACACGTTCATCGTCGACCCGCGTGCCAACAAGACCCAGATCAAGGAGGCCGTCCAGGCGGTCTTCGAGGTCAAGGTCACCGGGGTCAACACGATCAACCGCCAGGGCAAGCGCAAGCGGACCCGCACCGGCTTCGGTCAGCGTGCGGCCACCAAGCGCGCGATCGTGACCCTCGCCGAGGGCGACCGTATCGACATCTTCGGCGGTCCGACCGCCTGACGGCGGTCCGGATCGTCCGATATCGGACGAGGACTGAGAAATGGGTATCCGCAAGTACAAGCCGACGACTCCTGGCCGTCGTGGCGCCAGCGTCGCCGACTTCGTCGAGGTCACGCGGTCCACGCCGGAGAAGTCGCTGGTCCGTCCCCTGCACAGCAAGGGCGGCCGTAACAATTCCGGTCGTGTGACCGTCCGCCACCAGGGCGGTGGCCACAAGCGCGCCTACCGCGTGATCGACTTCCGTCGTCACGACAAGGACGGCGTGCCGGCGAAGGTCGCGCACATCGAGTACGACCCCAACCGCACCGCGCGCATCGCGCTGCTGCACTACGCGGACGGCGAGAAGCGTTACATCCTCGCGCCGCGTGGCCTGTCGCAGGGCGACCGCGTCGAGAACGGTCCCGGGGCCGACATCAAGCCGGGCAACAACCTCGCGCTCCGCAACATCCCGGTCGGTACGACGCTGCACGCGATCGAGCTCCGTCCGGGCGGCGGCGCCAAGTTCGCCCGCTCCGCCGGTGCCTCCGTGCAGCTGCTCGCGAAGGAGGGCTCGATGGCCCACCTCCGCATGCCCTCCGGCGAGATCCGCCTGGTCGACGTGCGCTGCCGCGCCACCGTCGGCGAGGTCGGCAACGCCGAGCAGAGCAACATCAACTGGGGCAAGGCCGGCCGCAAGCGCTGGCTGGGCGTCCGCCCGACCGTTCGCGGTGTGGCGATGAACCCGGTTGACCACCCCCACGGTGGTGGTGAGGGCAAGACCTCGGGTGGCCGCCACCCGGTCAGCCCCTGGGGTCAGAAGGAAGGTCGTACTCGTGCTCCCAAGAAGGCGAGCAACAAGTACATCGTCCGCCGCCGCAAGACGAACAAGAAGCGCTAAGGACGGGTTGAGATGCCTCGTAGCTTGAAGAAGGGGCCCTTCGTCGACGACCACCTGATCAAGAAGGTGGAAGCGCAGAACGAAGCCGGCACCAAGAACGTCATCAAGACCTGGTCCCGCCGCTCGA
The DNA here is from genome assembly GCF_040608235.1 of Streptomyces sp. NPDC005202. Taxonomy (NCBI): domain Bacteria; kingdom Bacillati; phylum Actinomycetota; class Actinomycetes; order Kitasatosporales; family Streptomycetaceae; genus Streptomyces; species Streptomyces sp. NPDC005202. The sequence goes on from NZ_JBEXHW010000004.1 coordinate 197,436, forward strand.
TGATCGTCCCGGCCATGCTGGGCCACACGATCGCGGTGCACAACGGCAAGACCCACATCCCGGTGTTTGTCACCGAGTCGATGGTCGGCCACAAGCTCGGCGAGTTCGCGCCGACCCGCACCTTCCGGGGCCACGTCAAGGAAGACCGGAAGTCGAAGCGCCGCTAGTTGGCGGGGTGCAAACGACCAATGACAAACACTGAAGGGACAACCATGGAAGCCAGGGCCCAGGCGCGGTACATCCGCGTCACGCCCATGAAGGCCCGCCGTGTGGTGGACCTCATCCGTGGCCTGGACGCCACGGAGGCTCAGGCGGTCCTGCGTTTCGCCCCGCAGGCCGCGAGCGTGCCGGTCGGCAAGGTGCTGGACAGCGCCATCGCCAACGCCGCGCACAACTACGACCACACCGACGTCGACAACCTGTACGTCTCCGAGGCGTACGTCGACGAGGGCCCGACCCTGAAGCGGTTCCGTCCGCGCGCCCAGGGCCGTGCCTACCGGATCCGCAAGCGGACCAGCCACATCACCGTGGTCGTCAGCAGCAAGGAAGGAACCCGGTAATGGGCCAGAAGGTAAACCCGCACGGGTTCCGGCTCGGTGTCACGACCGACTTCAAGTCGCGTTGGTACGCCGACAAGCTGTACAAGGACTACGTCAAGGAAGACGTCGCCATCCGTCGGATGATGACGTCCGGCATGGAGCGCGCCGGCATCTCCAAGGTCGAGATCGAGCGCACCCGTGACCGCGTCCGTGTGGACATCCACACCGCGCGTCCGGGCATCGTCATTGGCCGCCGTGGCGCCGAGGCCGACCGCATCCGCGGCGACCTCGAGAAGCTCACGGGCAAGCAGGTCCAGCTGAACATCCTCGAGGTCAAGAACCCCGAGACGGACGCTCAGCTCGTGGCCCAGGCCGTTGCCGAGCAGCTCTCCTCCCGCGTCTCCTTCCGCCGCGCCATGCGCAAGAGCATGCAGTCGGCGATGAAGGCGGGCGCCAAGGGCATCAAGATCCAGTGCGGTGGCCGCCTCGGCGGCGCCGAGATGTCCCGCTCGGAGTTCTACCGCGAGGGCCGTGTGCCCCTGCACACGCTCCGCGCGAACGTGGACTACGGCTTCTTCGAGGCCAAGACGACCTTCGGCCGCATCGGTGTGAAGGTCTGGATCTACAAGGGCGACGTCAAGAACATCGCCGAGGTCCGCGCCGAGAACGCTGCCGCCCGTGCGGGTAACCGCCCGGCCCGCGGTGGCGCCGACCGCCCGGCCCGTGGTGGCCGCGGTGGCGAGCGGCGCGGTCGCAAGCCGCAGCAGGCTCCGGCTGCCGAGGCCCCCAAGGCCGAGGCTCCCGCAGCTGCCGCTCCGGCTGAGAGCACCGGAACGGAGGCCTGACCGACATGCTGATCCCCCGTAGGGTCAAGCACCGCAAGCAGCACCACCCGAAGCGCACCGGTATGTCCAAGGGTGGAACGCAGGTTGCGTTCGGCGAGTACGGCATCCAGGCGCTGACCCCGGCGTACGTCACGAACCGCCAGATCGAGGCGGCCCGTATCGCCATGACCCGTCACATCAAGCGTGGCGGCAAGGTCTGGATCAACATCTACCCGGACCGCCCGCTGACCAAGAAGCCCGCCGAGACCCGCATGGGTTCCGGTAAGGGTTCGCCGGAGTGGTGGGTCGCGAACGTCAAGCCGGGGCGCGTGATGTTCGAGCTGTCCTACCCGAACGAGAAGATCGCCCGTGAGGCGCTGACTCGTGCGGCCCACAAGCTGCCGATGAAGTGCCGGATCGTCAAGCGCGAGGCAGGTGAAGCGTGATGTCGGCCGGTACCAAGGCGTCCGAGCTGCGCGAGCTGGGCAACGAGGAGCTTCTGGCGAAGCTCCGCGAGGCCAAGGAAGAGCTGTTCAACCTCCGCTTCCAGGCGGCGACGGGTCAGCTCGAGAACCACGGCCGTCTCAAGGCGGTCCGCAAGGACATCGCCCGGATCTACACCCTCATGCGTGAGCGTGAGCTCGGCATCGAGACGGTGGAGAACGCCTGATGAGCGAGAGCAACGTGACTGAGAACAAGGAAGCGCGCGGTTTCCGCAAGACCCGTGAGGGTTACGTCGTCAGCGACAAGATGGACAAGACCGTCGTCGTCGCCGTCGAGGACCGCGTCAAGCACGCGCTGTACGGCAAGGTCATCCGCCGTACGAACAAGCTCAAGGCGCACGACGAGCAGAACGCCGCGGGTGTCGGCGACCGCGTTCTCCTGATGGAGACCCGGCCGCTGTCCGCGACCAAGCGCTGGCGCGTCGTCGAGATCCTCGAGAAGGCCAAGTAATCCCTGCGGGGCAAACCCCGCAGGACAGTTCCGCCAGGCTCCAACGGGGCTGAGGTGCTTTTAAGACAAGCACAGTAGCCCCGTTGGGGAACCGGCAGACGATCAGGAGATAGACGTGATCCAGCAGGAGTCGCGACTGCGTGTCGCCGACAACACGGGAGCGAAGGAGATCCTTTGCATCCGTGTGCTCGGCGGCTCCGGTCGCCGCTACGCGGGCATCGGTGACGTCATTGTCGCCACCGTCAAGGACGCGATCCCCGGTGGCAACGTGAAGAAGGGTGACGTCGTCAAGGCGGTCATCGTTCGCACCGTCAAGGAGCGCCGCCGTCCGGACGGCTCGTACATCCGCTTCGACGAGAACGCCGCCGTCATTCTGAAGAACGACGGCGACCCTCGTGGCACCCGTATCTTCGGCCCCGTCGGCCGTGAGCTGCGCGAGAAGAAGTTCATGAAGATCATCTCCCTCGCGCCGGAGGTGCTGTGAGCATGAAGATCAAGAAGGGCGACCTGGTTCAGGTCATCACCGGCAAGGACAAGGGCAAGCAGGGCAAGGTCATTGCCGCTTACCCGCGCGAGGAGCGCGTCCTGGTCGAGGGTGTCAACCGGGTCAAGAAGCACACCAAGGCCGGTCCGACCGCTGGCGGTTCGCAGGCCGGCGGGATCGTGACCACCGAGGCCCCGATCCACGTGAGCAACGTTCAGCTCGTCGTGGAGAAGGACGGCAAGAAGGTCGTGACCCGCGTCGGTTACCGCTTCGATGAGAACGGCAACAAGATCCGCGTTGCCAAGCGGACGGGTGAGGACATCTGATGGCGACCACCACCACTCCGCGTCTGAAGCAGAAGTACCGCGACGAGATCGTCCCGAAGCTGCGTGACGAGTTCAAGTACGAGAACGTCATGCAGGTTCCGGGCCTCGTCAAGATCGTGGTCAACATGGGTGTGGGCGATGCCGCCCGCGACTCCAAGCTGATCGAGGGCGCCGTGCGCGACCTCGCCACGATCACCGGCCAGAAGCCGGCGGTCACCAAGGCCCGTAAGTCCATTGCGCAGTTCAAGCTGCGTGAGGGCCAGCCGATCGGTGCCCACGTCACGCTCCGTGGCGACCGCATGTGGGAGTTCCTCGACCGCACCCTGTCGCTCGCGCTGCCGCGAATCCGCGACTTCCGCGGCCTGTCCCCCAAGCAGTTCGACGGCCGTGGCAACTACACCTTCGGTCTCACGGAGCAGGTCATGTTCCACGAGATCGACCAGGACAAGATCGACCGCGTCCGGGGTATGGACATCACCGTGGTCACCACGGCGACCAACGACGAAGAGGGCCGTGCCCTTCTCCGTCACCTCGGCTTCCCGTTCAAGGAGGCGTGAGCGAGATGGCGAAGAAGGCTCTCATCGCGAAGGCTGCTCGCAAGCCCAAGTTCGGTGTGCGCGCGTACACCCGCTGCCAGCGCTGCGGCCGTCCGCACTCCGTGTACCGCAAGTTCGGCCTCTGCCGCGTGTGCCTTCGTGAGATGGCTCACCGTGGCGAGCTGCCGGGCGTGACCAAGAGCTCCTGGTAATCCCCCCATTAGGGGACTTCCAGGACTCTCGGTAGGCAACTGGGACGGCAGGAGGCCCACCTCCGCATGCCTTAGGCTTGTGGGGTTGGGCACCTGCCGTGCCGTACGACTTACTACGCCGTAGGTCCACCGCGCCGCACCCGTCCCGTCTCGGATCGGGGAGAGGGATGGCGCACCAGGAAACCCCGGCGAGAGAGGCCGAAGGCCAATTCATGACCATGACTGATCCGATCGCAGACATGCTCACGCGTCTGCGGAACGCGAACGCGGCGTACCACGACACCGTGTCGATGCCGCACTCCAAGATCAAGTCGCACATCGCGGAGATCCTCCAGCAGGAGGGCTTCATCACGGGCTGGAGGACCGAGGACGCCGAGGTCGGCAAGAACCTCGTCCTCGAGCTCAAGTACGGCCCGAACCGTGAGCGCTCCATCGCGGGCATCAAGCGGATCTCCAAGCCCGGTCTCCGGGTGTACGCGAAGTCCACCAACCTGCCGAAGGTGCTCGGCGGCCTCGGCGTGGCGATCATCTCCACGTCCCACGGGCTCCTCACCGACAAGCAGGCCGGCAAGAAGGGCGTAGGCGGAGAAGTTCTCGCCTACGTCTGGTAACGGAAGGGAACGGAGGAAACAGCTATGTCGCGCATCGGCAAGCTCCCCATCGCGGTTCCCGCCGGCGTGGACGTCACCATCGACGGCCGCACGGTTTCGGTAAAGGGCCCCAAGGGCGAGCTGACCCACACCGTCGCCGCGCCGATCGAGATCGTCAAGACTGAGGACGGCACCCTCCAGGTGACCCGCCCGAACGACGAGCGGCAGAACAAGGCCCTGCACGGCCTGTCCCGCACGCTGGTGGCGAACATGATCACCGGCGTGACCCAGGGTTACGTGAAGAAGCTCGAGATCAGCGGTGTCGGTTACCGCGTGCAGGCCAAGGGCTCGAACCTGGAGTTCGCGCTCGGCTACAGCCACCCGGTCACCGTCGAGGCGCCCGAGGGCATCACCTTCAAGGTGGAGAGCCCGACCCGCTTCTCGGTCGAGGGCATCGACAAGCAGAAGGTCGGCGAGGTTGCGGCCAACATCCGCAAGCTGCGCAAGCCGGACCCGTACAAGGCCAAGGGCGTCAAGTACGAGGGCGAAGTCATCCGCCGCAAGGTCGGAAAGGCGGGCAAGTAAGCCATGGCATACGGGCAGAAGATCCTGAAGGGCGACGCGTACAAGCGTGCTGCGATCAAGCGTCGCCACATCCGGATCCGCAAGAAGGTCTCCGGTACCGCGGAGCGTCCCCGCCTGGTCGTGACCCGCTCCAACCGCCACATCGTGGCGCAGGTGATCGACGACCTCAAGGGCCACACCCTGGCGTCGGCGTCGTCCCTGGACGCGTCGATCCGCGGTGGCGAGGGCGACAAGTCCGCGCAGGCCAAGCAGGTCGGTGCCCTGATCGCCGAGCGGGCCAAGGCCGCGGGTGTCGAGGCCGTCGTGTTCGACCGTGGTGGCAACCAGTACGCCGGGCGCATCGCCGCCCTGGCGGACGCCGCCCGCGAGGCCGGGCTCAAGTTCTGAGCCGGTTCCGTAGCTAGCGGAAACAGAGAGAGGTAAATCCAATGGCTGGACCCCAGCGCCGCGGCAGCGGTGCCGGTGGCGGCGAGCGGCGGGACCGGAAGGGCCGTGACGGCGGCGCAGCTGCCGCCGAGAAGACCGCGTACGTTGAGCGCGTCGTCGCGATCAACCGCGTCGCCAAGGTTGTGAAGGGTGGTCGTCGCTTCAGCTTCACCGCGCTGGTCGTGGTGGGCGACGGTGACGGCACCGTGGGTGTCGGATACGGCAAGGCCAAGGAGGTGCCGGCCGCCATCGCCAAGGGCGTTGAGGAGGCCAAGAAGCACTTCTTCAAGGTCCCGCGGATCCAGGGCACCATCCCGCACCCGATCCAGGGTGAGAAGGCTGCCGGCGTCGTGCTGCTCAAGCCGGCGTCGCCGGGTACCGGTGTGATCGCCGGTGGTCCGGTGCGTGCCGTGCTCGAGTGCGCCGGTATCCACGACGTCCTGTCGAAGTCGCTCGGCTCCGACAACGCGATCAACATCGTGCACGCGACCGTGGCGGCCCTGAAGGGTCTGCAGCGTCCCGAGGAGATCGCGGCCCGCCGCGGTCTGCCGCTCGAGGACGTCGCCCCCGCGGCCCTGCTGCGTGCGCGTGCTGGAGTGGGTGCGTAATCATGGCTCAGCTCAAGATCACGCAGACGAAGTCCTACATCGGCAGCAAGCAGAACCACCGTGACACCCTGCGCTCGCTCGGGCTGAAGAGGCTCGGCGACGTGGTCGTCAAGGAGGACCGCCCCGAGTTCCGCGGCATGGTGCACACCGTCCGCCACCTCGTGACGGTCGAGGAGGTCGACTGATCATGGCGGAGCAGAACCCGCTCAAGATCCACAACCTCCGTCCCGCCCCGGGCGCCAAGACCGCCAAGACCCGTGTCGGTCGTGGTGAGGCGTCGAAGGGTAAGACGGCCGGTCGTGGTACGAAGGGCACGAAGGCCCGCTACCAGGTTCCGGAGCGCTTCGAGGGTGGCCAGATGCCGCTGCACATGCGCCTCCCGAAGCTGAAGGGCTTCAAGAACCCGTTCAAGACCGAGTACCAGGTCGTCAACCTCGACAAGCTGGCCGCGCTCTACCCCGAGGGTGGCGAGGTCACGGTCGAGGACCTGGTGGCCAAGGGTGCCGTTCGCAAGAACAGCCTGGTCAAGGTTCTCGGCCAGGGCGAGGTCTCCGTGGCGCTGCAGGTGACGGTCGACGCCGTCTCCGCCTCCGCCAAGGAGAAGATCACCGCCGCCGGCGGTACCGTCACCGAGCTCGTCTGAAACTTTCGGGCGTCTCGATGACCTGAACGACCCCGACCGGGGATACCCAACAAAACGGGGTATCCCCGGTTGGTCGTTCCAAGGGGGCAGTGTCGCCGGTAAGGTGGCCTGCACTGCCCACTTTCACGGGGTGCTTCCCATGGGGCACCCTGGGCGGCAGTCGACCGTTACGTAAGTCGTTGCTCTGTTGGAACCTCAAGACCGTCACCCTTGACGCAGTTGCGCGGGGGTCGCAGGAGGCACCGTGCTCACCGCGTTCGCCCGGGCGTTCAAGACGCCCGACCTGCGCAAGAAGCTGCTCTTCACGCTCGGCATCATCGTGGTGTACCGGGTCGGTACGCACATTCCGATCCCGGGCGTCGACTACAAGTCCGTCCAGCAGTGTGTTGGCGAGGCCTCCGGCAACCAGGGCCTCTTCGGGCTGGTCAACATGTTCAGCGGTGGTGCGCTGCTGCAGATCACGGTCTTCGCGCTGGGGATCATGCCGTACATCACGGCGAGCATCATCCTGCAGCTGCTGACCGTGGTGATCCCGCGCCTGGAAGCCCTCAAGAAGGAGGGCCAGGCCGGTACCGCGAAGATCACGCAGTACACCCGCTACCTGACGCTGGCGCTCGCCATCCTGCAGGGCACCGGCCTGGTGGCCACCGCCCGCAGCGGCGCCCTGTTCTCGGGCTGCACCGTCGCCAGCCAGATCGTGCCGGACCGGGCGATCTTCACCACCATCGTCATGGTGATCTGCATGACCGCCGGTACGACCGTGGTCATGTGGCTCGGCGAGCTGATCACCGACCGCGGCATCGGCAACGGCATGTCGATCCTGATGTTCATCTCGATCGCCGCGACCTTCCCGACCGCGCTGTGGGCCATCAAGAAGCAGGGCACGCTCGCCGGCGGCTGGATCGAGTTCGGCACCGTGATCCTGGTCGGCCTGGTCATGGTGGGTCTGGTCGTCTTCGTCGAGCAGGCTCAGCGCCGCATCCCGGTGCAGTACGCCAAGCGGATGATCGGCCGCCGTTCCTACGGCGGTACGTCCACGTACATCCCGCTCAAGGTCAACCAGGCGGGTGTGATTCCCGTCATCTTCGCGTCGTCGCTGCTCTACATCCCGGCGCTGGTCGCCCAGTTCTCCGGAAGCAACTCCGGCTGGAAGACCTGGGTGCAGCAGAACCTGACCAAGGGCGACCACCCGATTTACATCACTCTGTACTTCTTGCTCATCGTTTTCTTCGCGTTCTTCTACGTGGCGATCTCCTTCAACCCCGAGGAAGTCGCCGACAACATGAAGAAGTATGGTGGCTTCATCCCGGGCATCCGGGCTGGCCGACCGACCGCTGAGTACCTTTCGTACGTACTCAACCGGATCACCTGGCCGGGTTCGCTGTATCTGGGCCTGATCGCTCTCGTACCAACAATGGCGTTGGTCGGGTTCGGGGCGACGAACAACTTCCCCTTCGGCGGGACCAGCATCCTCATCATCGTGGGTGTCGGCCTCGAGACGGTGAAGCAGATCGAGAGCCAGCTCCAGCAGCGCAATTACGAAGGGTTCCTCCGCTGATGCGAATCGTCCTCGTCGGGCCGCCGGGTGCCGGTAAGGGAACGCAGGCCACACGCCTGGCTGAGAAGCTGCGCATCCCCCACATCTCCACCGGCGACCTGTTCCGCGCCAACATCAGCCGGCAGACGGAGCTGGGGAAGCTCGCGAAGTCCTACATGGACGCCGGCAACCTGGTGCCGGACGAGGTCACCATCGCGATGGCCAAGGACCGCATGGAGCAGCCGGACGCCGAGCACGGCTTCCTGCTGGACGGCTTCCCGCGCAATGTGTCGCAGGCCGAGGCGCTGGACGAGCTGCTCAAGACCGAGGGCATCAAGCTCGACGCGGTGCTCGACCTGGAGGTCCCCGAGGAAGAGGTGGTCAAGCGGATCGCCGGTCGACGGATCTGCCGGAACGACTCCAGCCACGTCTTCCACGTGACGTACAGCCCGCCCAAGAAGGAGGGCGTGTGCGACGTCTGCGGCGGTGAGCTCTACCAGCGGGACGACGACTCCGAGGAGACCGTCCGCAAGCGGCTGGAGGTCTACCACACGCAGACCGAGCCGATCATCGACTACTACAAGGCGCAGGGCCTGGTCGTCACGATCTCGTCGCTGGGCCCGGTGGACGAGGTCACGCGGCGGGCGCTCGAGGCGCTCAGGCGCGAGGACGGCGACAAGTAGTCCCACGTCCGCTGCAGCCGCGGTTCCCGCACGGGGGCCGCGGCTGCTGTGTGGGACGGCGCAGACGGCCTCCCCCTTATCGTTGACGTTGTTCGTCCCCTTTCCGGTCCAAGAAAGGCCGTAGTCCCCATGGTGCAGATCAAGACCCCCGAGCAGATCGCCAAGATGCGTGCGGCCGGGCTGGTCGTCGCTGCCATCCACGCGGCCACCCGCGAGGCGGCCGTGCCCGGGGCATCCACGAAGGACCTGGACGAGGTTGCGCGGAAGGTCCTCGCGGAGCACAACGCCAAGCCGAACTTCCTCGGCTACGGCGGCTTCCCCGCGACGATCTGCACGTCCGTGAACGAGGTCGTCGTCCACGGCATCCCGTCCGACGACGTGGTCCTCAAGGACGGGGACATCATCTCCATCGACTGCGGCGCGATCGTCGACGGCTGGCACGGCGACGCCGCCTACACCGCGTTCGTGGGCTCCGGTCACGCCCCGGAGTTGGTCGAGCTCTCCCGGGTGACCGAGGAGTCGATGTGGGCCGGCATTGCGGCGATGAAGCAGGGCAACCGGCTGGTCGACATCTCCCGGGCCATCGAGACGTACATCCGCCGCCAGCCGAAGCCCGGCGGCGGCCGGTACGGGATCATCGAGGACTACGGCGGCCACGGCATCGGCACCGAGATGCACATGGACCCGCACCTGCTGAACTACGTCGACCGGCGGCGGGGGAAGGGGCCGAAGCTCGTGCCCGGCTTCTGCCTGGCCATCGAGCCCATGGTCTCCCTGGGCACGCCGAAGACCCGGGTCCTCGAGGACGACTGGACGGTCATCACGACGGACGGCACCTGGTCCTCCCACTGGGAGCACTCCGTGGCGCTGACCGAGCAGGGTCCGCTGGTGCTCACCGCCCCCGACGGCGGCAAGGCCAAGCTCGCCGAGTACGGCATCACGGCCGCCCCCGACCCCCTCGCATAATGATCTCCGGCGTGGGGCAGACTGCTCCGATTCGTCTTTCCGGGTGTGCTGACGTAGACTGACTCGTCGGCTCTTGTGCACCCGCATGTCCGCATGCGCTCGTACAGGGCCGATCAAGGTAGTCGATTCGAAGGGCGAAGCGTGGCCAAGAAGCAAGGTGCCATCGAGATCGAGGGCACTGTCGTCGAGTCTCTGCCGAACGCCATGTTCAAGGTCGAGCTCCAGAACGGCCACCAGGTCCTGGCACACATCAGCGGCAAGATGCGTATGCACTACATCCGCATCCTCCCTGACGACCGGGTCGTGGTGGAGCTGTCTCCGTACGACCTGACGCGTGGCCGGATCGTCTACCGCTACAAGTAGATCTTGCCCGCACCCCGCGTCAGTGGGGTGTGCATCCCGCTTGCGCGGGGTGGTGGCACTGACCCGGAGAACCTCACATCCCATGAAGGTCAAGCCGAGCGTCAAGAAGATCTGCGACAAGTGCAGGGTGATCCGCCGTCACGGCCGGGTCATGGTCATCTGCGAGAACCCGCGCCACAAGCAGCGCCAGGGCTGACGCACGACCGCACCCTCTGCGATTCGCAGAACTTCGCGCGACGCGAGCTGAATATGTTCATACGCAGGGCCCGGAGCCGATCGGTTCCGATACCCCCGGCTCGGAGGCCGGGGACCCAGTCCGTACCTGATACGGCGGCTGGGAGCCGGTTCTGCGGAAGACCTCCGAAGACCAACTGGAGCCATTGAATGGCACGCGTTTCCGGTGTTGACATCCCGCGCGAAAAGCGCGTGGAGGTCGCCCTCACCTACGTGTTCGGCATCGGCCGGACCCTTTCGAAGCAGACGCTGGCTGCTACCGGCGTGAACCCGAACACCCGCGTTCGCGACCTCTCCGAGGAGCAGCTCGTCGCGATCCGCGAGTACGTCGACAACAACATCAAGACCGAGGGTGACCTCCGTCGCGAGATCCAGGCCGACATCCGCCGCAAGGTCGAGATCGGCTGCTACCAGGGTCTGCGTCACCGCCGCGGTCTGCCCGTCCGCGGCCAGCGCACCAGCACCAACGCCCGCACCCGCAAGGGCCCGCGTCGCGCCATCGCCGGCAAGAAGAAGCCGGGCAAGAAGTAGTCCGCAGCGGACCTCATTCCACGGTCTTCGCTGTAGGACCGACCACCTCCCGAGGAGTTAGAGGATGCCCCCCAAGGGACGTCAGGGCGCTGCCAAGAAGGTGCGCCGCAAGGAAAAGAAGAACGTCGCTCACGGCCACGCGCACATCAAGAGCACGTTCAACAACACCATCGTTTCGATCACCGACCCGTCCGGCAACGTGATCTCCTGGGCCTCCGCCGGCCACGTCGGCTTCAAGGGCTCCCGGAAGTCCACGCCGTTCGCCGCGCAGATGGCCGCCGAGTCGGCCGCCCGCCGCGCCCAGGAGCACGGCATGCGCAAGGTCGACGTCTTCGTCAAGGGCCCGGGCTCCGGTCGTGAGACCGCGATCCGCTCCCTGCAGGCGACCGGCCTCGAGGTCGGCTCCATCCAGGACGTCACGCCGACCCCGCACAACGGCTGCCGTCCGCCGAAGCGTCGCCGCGTCTGACGCTTCGCGGTCCGCGGTTCCGGGCGGTACGGCTCCTTCGGGTCGTACCCCCCGTACCCTTGCAGTACCCGCCCCTGCCGAAGGGGGCGGCTTGGTCGGGCGTCATATAGCGGGCGCCCCCGACTGAAGGATCTGATCCACACATGCTGATCGCTCAGCGTCCCTCGTTGACCGAAGAGGTCGTCGACGAGTTCCGCTCCCGGTTCGTGATCGAGCCGCTGGAGCCGGGCTTCGGCTACACCCTCGGCAACTCCCTCCGCCGTACGCTCCTGTCGTCGATCCCCGGCGCTGCTGTCACCAGCATCCGCATCGACGGCGTCCTGCACGAGTTCACCACCGTGCCGGGCGTCAAGGAGGACGTCACCGACCTGATCCTCAACATCAAGCAGCTGGTCGTCTCCTCGGAGCACGACGAGCCGGTCGTGATGTACCTGCGCAAGCAGGGTCCGGGTCTGGTCACCGCCGCCGACATCGCGCCCCCGGCCGGTGTCGAGGTGCACAACCCCGACCTCGTCCTCGCCACGCTCAACGGCAAGGGCAAGCTGGAGATGGAGCTGACCGTGGAGCGCGGTCGCGGCTACGTCTCTGCCGTGCAGAACAAGCAGGTGGGCCAGGAGATCGGCCGTATCCCGGTCGACTCGATCTACTCGCCGGTTCTCAAGGTCACCTACAAGGTCGAGGCCACGCGTGTCGAGCAGCGCACCGACTTCGACAAGCTGATCGTCGACGTCGAGACCAAGCAGGCCATGCGTCCGCGCGACGCCATGGCGTCGGCCGGCAAGACCCTGGTCGAGCTGTTCGGTCTGGCCCGCGAGCTCAACATCGACGCCGAGGGCATCGACATGGGTCCGTCCCCGACGGACGCCGCCCTGGCCGCCGACCTGGCGCTGCCGATCGAGGAGCTGGAGCTCACGGTCCGCTCCTACAACTGCCTCAAGCGTGAGGGCATCCACTCCGTGGGTGAGCTCGTCGCCCGCTCCGAGGCCGACCTGCTGGACATCCGCAACTTCGGTGCGAAGTCCATCGACGAGGTCAAGGCGAAGCTGGCCGGCATGGGCCTGGCCCTCAAGGACAGCCCGCCCGGATTCGACCCGACCGCCGCGGCCGACGCCTTCGGCGCCGACGACGACGCGGACGCGGGCTTCGTGGAGACCGAGCAGTACTGATCGGTCCCACGAGACCGTTTTCGGCTGCGGGCCGGCTGTGGCCGGTCGCGCCCACGCGGCCGAGCCGCATAATGTAGCGGCCCCGCGCCCCTTTGGGGCGCACCCCCGCCCCTCCTTCGCGGGAGGGGCTGGTTGTTGCCGGTGAGCGCCCGCTCATCGGGCCCTGACCCCGGTACCTGATACGGCCGGGGCAGATACCAAGGAGAAACAGAAATGCCGAAGCCCACCAAGGGTGCCCGTCTGGGCGGCAGCGCCGCGCACGAGAAGCTGCTCCTCGCGAACCTCGCGAAGTCGCTGTTCGAGCACGGCCGTATCACCACCACCGAGGCGAAGGCCCGCCGCCTGCGCCCGTACGCGGAGCGTCTGATCACCAAGGCGAAGAAGGGTGACCTTCACAACCGCCGTCAGGTGCTCCAGGTCATCACGGACAAGAGCGTCGTCCACACGCTCTTCACCGAGATCGGCCCGCGCTACGAGAACCGTCCGGGTGGTTACACCCGCATCACCAAGATCGGTAACCGCCGTGGCGACAACGCGCCCATGGCTGTCATCGAGCTGGTCGAGGCGCTGACGGTGCAGCAGAAGGCGGTCGGCGAGGCCGAGGCGGCGACCAAGCGCGCCGTCAAGGAGTCCGAGGCTGCCAAGGCCGACGAGACCAAGGCCGACGAGACCAAGGCCGACGAGACCAAGGCCGACGAGGCCCCGGTCGAGGACGCCAAGGCCGAGGCCACCGAGGCTCCGGCCGAGGAGGCTGCCGAGGAGTCCAAGGACGCCTGAGGCACTGCCGAGCGTTGACAGCGGGTCCGTCCCTCGGGGCGGGCCCGCTTTCGCGTACCTGAGAGGATCCCTGTGTGAGTGACGAAGTACAGCCCGGTTACGTCCGTATCCGTCTCGACCTCTCCTACGACGGCACCGACTTCCACGGCTGGGCCAAGCAGGTCGGCGGGAAGCGGACCGTGCAGCAGGAGATCGAGGACGCCCTCCGTACGGTCACGCGGTCGAAGGACACGACCTACGAACTGACCGTGGCCGGGCGGACCGACGCCGGGGTGCACGCGCGCGGGCAGGTGGCGCACGTCGATCTGCCCGAGGAGCTGTGGGCGGAGCACAAGGAGAAGCTGCTCAAGCGGCTCGCCGGGCGGCTGCCCAGGGACGTACGCGTCTGGTCGCTCACCGAGGCCCCGGCCGGCTTCAACGCCCGTTTCTCGGCCGTCTGGCGCCGGTACGCCTACCGCGTCACCGACAACCCGGGCGGTGTGGACCCGCTGCTGCGCAACCACGTCCTCTGGCACGACTGGCCGCTCGACGTCGACGCCATGAACGAGGCCGCCCGGCGGCTGCTCGGCGAGCACGACTTCGCCGCCTACTGCAAGAAGCGGGAGGGCGCGACCACCATCCGTACGCTCCAGGAGCTGAGCCTGGTGCGCGGCGAGGACGGCATCATCACCGCCACCGTCCGGGCCGACGCCTTCTGCCACAACATGGTGCGCTCGCTCATCGGGGCGCTGCTGTTCGTCGGTGACGGGCACCGCCCGCCGGACTGGCCCGCCAAGGTGCTCGCCGCGGGGGTGCGGGACTCCGCCGTGCATGTCGTGCGGCCGCACGGGCTGACGCTGGAGGAGGTCGGCTATCCGGCCGACGAGCTGCTGGCCGCGCGGAACAGGGAGGCGCGGAACAAGCGGTCGCTCCCTGCAGCGACAGGCTGCGCAACCTGTTAGTCACCTGTCAGTTGGCGCCGGCATGCGCTGCTCGGCCTGCTGCTGTGCGGCACGGCCGTGCTCGCGCCCGCCCACCAGATCCACCTGGGCACCGTGGTGTCGCTGTTCCAGCACGTCGGCGTTCCAGCACGTCGGCGTTCCAGCACGTCGGCTTCGGGCTGCTGTTCGCCGTGCCGATGGCGGAAGAAAGGCCGTAGCCATGCGGCTCACCGTCATCGGCACCGATTACCTCGGTGCCACCCACGCCGCCTGCATGGCGGAGCTCGGACACGAGGTGGTCGGGGTCGACGCCGACAAGGTCGCCGCGCTGTGCGCGGGCAGGATGCCGTTCCACGAGCCGGGCCTGGCGGAGCTGATCGCCACGAGTGGCCGCAGTTCCCGGCGATCGGCCCGGAGTGGGCCCGGTCACTGGTGTACCGTCCGGGCATCGTGGACGGCCGGGGGATGCTGGACGCGAACCGGTGGACCGCGGCGGGGTGGCAGTTCCGGGCGCTGGGCAGGCCCGCGTCCCAGGCGGAGGGGGAGGAAGATGACGGACCACGAGGCGTACGGCGACCTACGGGTCACCGTGGTGATGCCGACGTACAACGAGGCGGCCAACCTGCCTCGGATGGCCGAGGCGGTGCTGGGGCTGCCGCTCGACGGGCTCCACCTGAAGATCGTCGACGACTCCAGCCCGGACGGCACCGGACGGATCGCGGAGGAGCTCGCCGAGAAGTACAACGCGGACGGGCGGCGCCGGATGAGCGTGCTGCACCGCACCGAGAAGGACGGGCTGGGGCGGGCGTACACGGCGGGCATGAGCGCCGCGCTGGACGAGGCTGCCGCGTACGTCGTCCAGATGGACGCCGACGGCAGCCACCCGGTGGAGGCGGTGCCGCGCATGCTGAGCACGGCGGTGGCCTCCGGCGTCGGCCTGGTCATCGGCAGCCGGTACGTGGAGGGCGGCTCGCTGGACGAGGACTGGGGCGCGCACCGCGTGCTGCTGTCCCGGTTCGCCAACCGCTACGCGCGCACCGTGCTCGGCACGAAGATCCGGGACATCACGGCGGGCTTCAACCTGTGGTGGGCGCAGGCCCTGCGGGACGTGGACTTCTCCTCGCTGGACAGCGCGGGCTACAGCTTCCAGGTCGAGTTGAAGTACAAGGCCGTCCGTGCGGGTCACAGCGCCGTCGAGATCCCGATCCGGTTCGCGGAGCGCACGGAGGGTGTCTCGAAGATGACGCTGCGCACCCAGCTGGAGTCGGCGGTGGTGCCGATCCGGCTGCGCCTGAAGCACAGGTAGGGGCCAGGGGCGGCCGGCTACTGGTTGGCCGCCGCCGACGCCTGTGCCTCGCCGCGCCGGCGAATCTGCCGGAACGTGAACTCGGCGAGGTCGTCACCGGCCCGGAACACCTTCGTGTCCTTGGCCGTGACGTCCTTGCCGCTGGTGAAGCCGGTGAGGGTGAAGTAGGCGTAGCGGCCGTAGGAGTTGGTCGTGGAGCGGCAGACGGCGCCGGCGCAGAAGGCCTTGATCCCGTCGCCGGACAGCGGCCTCACGATGCTCTTCTTGTCGGCCTGGCCCTTGGCCTTGGTGGCCTGTGCCTCGGTGTCGAAGACGGCGACGCCCACGGTCACCGCGATGCCGTCCTTGACGTAGGTGACCCGCATCAGGCGGGTGCAGCCGCCCGTGGTGAGGATCTTGGGGAGGGTGCCCTGGGCGGCGGAGGCGCAGTTCTTCGTGTCGGCCGTCGGGCCCTTCTTGTACACGGTCGAGCCCATGGTCAGCTGCGTGCCGGGGAAGAGCGTCTCCGGGCTGAGCGGAGCCGTGTCCTTCTTCGCGCTGGATATGAAGTCCTTCGGGTCCAGCGGCGGCGGTGCGCTGGTGGGCGCGAACGACGGGGCCGCGGCCGAGTCGCTCGGCAGGGCCGCGGTCGAGGGCAGCTGGGAGGCCGGCTGGTTCGAGGCCTTGTTGTCGCCGTTCGCCGACACCACGGCCATGGCGACGGCCGCGCCGACCGCGACGGTGGCGAGCGCACCACCCCCGATGAACAGCAGCCGACGCCGCTTGTTCCGCGTCTCCGACGCCTCGGCGAGCGCGGCCCAGTCCGGAGTCTGGCTGCCTCCGCCGTTCCACGGCTGCTGGGAATGCGGTTTCCAGGGATCCCACTGGGACTGCGAGCCCCCCTGCCCATAACTCATGGGGCGCATCTTAGACGGGGGCCGGGGGATGCTGGAGTGCCTGTGGAGACCCTTCGGTGCAGGCCGGTACAAAGCCCCCGCCCGGGCCCCGTAAACTGGGTGCGGAACACGCAGGACCAGCGGCGGCAACCCCGTTTTGACCCCCGGAGGGCCGCGCAGGTATCCTGCATGTTCGTTGTGTATTGGCTTGCTCATTCTCACGGGACGGGCCCTTACACCGGCCACCGGGCCGATGACCAGCGACCCCACGCATGCGGTTTGCGTCGCCGCCGTGCGGTCAAGGCTGTCGTGATCGTCTTCGGTGACCTTGTCAGGACCATTCACTGAAGAAGCGAAGGCTACGAACCGTGCGTA
Organism: Streptomyces sp. NPDC005202; assembly: GCF_040608235.1. NCBI lineage: Bacteria > Bacillati > Actinomycetota > Actinomycetes > Kitasatosporales > Streptomycetaceae > Streptomyces > Streptomyces sp. NPDC005202. The sequence goes on from NZ_JBEXHW010000004.1 coordinate 214,365, forward strand.
CGTACAGCCCCAAGCCCGGCGACATCACGCGCCAGTGGCACGTCATTGACGCCCAGGACGTCGTCCTGGGCCGCCTGGCGTCCACCGCCGCCACCCTTCTGCGGGGCAAGCACAAGCCGATCTACGCGCCGCACGTCGACGCTGGTGACTTCGTCATCATCATCAACGCCGACAAGGTGCACCTCTCCGGCAACAAGCGGTCCCAGAAGATGGCGTACCGCCACTCCGGCTACCCGGGTGGTCTGCGCTCCGTCCGTTACGACGAGCTGCTCGAGAAGAACCCCGAGAAGGCCATCGAGAAGGCCGTCAAGGGCATGCTCCCGAAGAACTCCCTGGGCCGTCAGATGCTCTCGAAGCTGAAGGTCTACAAGGGTGACCAGCACCCGCACGGCGCCCAGCAGCCGGTGCCGTTCGAGATCACCCAGGTCGCGCAGTAAGTCCGGCCACCCCCTAAGACTGAAGAGAAGCTGAGGAGAATCGTGGCCGAGACCACTGCCGAGCAGCCGCTCGAAGAGCTTGACATCGACAGCTACACCACCGAGTCCGAGGTTCCCGTCGAGGGCGAGTACACCTCGGAGTCGCTCGCGTCCCGCTTCGGCGAGCCCCAGCCCGCCGCCGGCCTGGGCCGCCGCAAGAACGCCATTGCCCGCGTCCGGATCGTTCCGGGCTCCGGCAAGTGGAAGATCAACGGTCGCACCCTCGAGGACTACTTCCCGAACAAGGTGCACCAGCAGGAAGTCAACGAGCCCTTCAAGGTGCTCGAGCTCGAGGGCCGTTACGACGTCATCGCCCGCATCTCCGGTGGCGGTGTCTCCGGTCAGGCCGGTGCGCTCCGTCTCGGTGTCGCCCGCGCCCTGAACGAGGCCGACGTCGACAACAACCGCGGCCCGCTGAAGAAGGCCGGCTTCCTCCGCCGCGACGACCGTGCGGTCGAGCGCAAGAAGGCCGGTCTGAAGAAGGCCCGCAAGGCTCCGCAGTACAGCAAGCGCTGATCCTCGCTGCCTGCTCGTACCCCGAACGCCCCGGCGGCACGCCATTGTGCCGCCGGGGCGTTCGTTTATCACAGGACTTGGGCGTATAACGGCACAAGGCGCTCAAAGGCTTGTGTGATCCGATGTTCAGGCGTCGAATGCCTGGGATGCGGGAGCCGCAAGCGCATCGAGAACATCGGACGCGTCGAGAACATCGGACGCGTCCAGAACATCGAACGCATCAACAGCATCCAAGACAGTGAACGCTTCGGACGACCAACGCTTCGGACGGGCTTCCGAACTGACGCTTCCTCAGGAGGACAAGTGGGACGACTCTTCGGCACGGACGGCGTGCGCGGCGTCGCCAACGCGGACCTGACGGCCGAAATGGCGCTCGGCCTCTCCGTCGCCGCGGCGCACGTACTGGCCGAGGCGGGCACCTTCGAGGGCCACAGGCCGACGGCGGTGGTCGGACGGGACCCGCGCGCGTCCGGGGAGTTCCTGGAGGCCGCCGTGGTCGCGGGCCTGGCGAGCGCGGGCGTGGACGTGCTGCGCGTCGGCGTGCTCCCGACGCCCGCGGTGGCGTACCTCACCGGCGCGCTCGGCGCCGACCTCGGCGTGATGCTGTCCGCCAGCCACAACGCCATGCCCGACAACGGCATCAAGTTCTTCGCCCGCGGTGGCCACAAACTCGCCGACGAGCTGGAGGACAAGATCGAGGCCGTCTACGAGGAGCACCGCACCGGCGCTCCCTGGAACCGCCCGACCGGAGCGGGCGTCGGCCGTGTGAGGACGTACGACGAGGGCTTCGACCAGTATGTCGGCCATCTCGTCGACGTCCTGCCGAACCGGCTCGACGGGCTGAAGATCGTCCTTGACGAGGCGCACGGCGCGGCGTCCCGGGTCTCACCGGAGGCCTTCACGCGGGCCGGGGCCGAGGTCGTCACCATCGGTGCCGACCCGGACGGGCTCAACATCAACGACGGCTGCGGCTCCACCCACCTGGACAAGCTGAGGGCGGCCGTCGTCGAGCACGGCGCCGACCTGGGCATCGCGCACGACGGCGACGCCGACCGCTGCCTGGCCGTGGACCACACCGGCGAGGAGGTCGACGGCGACCAGATCCTGTCCGTGCTCGCGCTGGCGATGCGGGAGCGTTCCGCACTGCGCTCCGACACCGTTGTCGCGACCGTGATGTCGAACCTGGGCTTCAAACTGGCCATGGAGCGCGAGGGCATCCGTCTCGTGCAGACCGCGGTCGGCGACCGCTACGTCCTGGAGGAGATGAAGGAGCACGGCTTCGCCCTTGGCGGCGAGCAGTCCGGCCACGTCATCATCCTCGACCACGCCACCACCGGCGACGGCACGCTGACCGGCCTGCTGCTTGCCGCCCGGGTCGCGGAGACCGGCCGTACGCTGCGGGACCTCGCCTCCGTCATGGAGCGCCTGCCGCAGGTGCTGATCAACGTCCCGGACGTCGACAAGTCACGGGTCAAGACCTCCGCGGACCTCGCTGCCGCGGTCGCCGAGGCGGAGCATGAGCTCGGCTCCACCGGGCGGGTGCTGCTGCGGCCTTCCGGCACCGAGCCGCTGGTGCGGGTGATGGTCGAGGCCGCGGACATCGACCAGGCCCGGTCGGTGGCCGGGCGGCTGGCCGATGCGGTGAAGTCGGCGCTCGGTTAGCCGAGTTTCGGGGTGCGCTCGCGCTGTCTCGCCCAGAACCACTTCTGGGCGAACAGTGTGAGCGTGCTTCTCGATCAGACGCACCACGTCGTCGGTCTTGTCGGACGGAGTGATCAGGCGCAGATGCAGCATGGCCGCAGCGTAGAGGTCAGAGCTTGCGCAGGCTCAGCCGCTGCACCTTGTGGTCCGGGCCCTTGCGCAGGATCAGGGTGGCACGGCCGCGGGTGGGGGCGATGTTCTCGACGAGGTTGGGCTTGTTGATCGTCCGCCACATCGTGCGGGCGTAGTCGAGGGCCTCCTCCTCGGACACCTGGGTGTACTTGCGGAAGTAGGAGGACGGGTCCTGGAAGGCCGTCTCGCGCAGCTTGCGGAACCGGTTGAGGTACCAGTGCTCGATGTCCTCCGTGCGCGCGTCGACGTACACGCTGAAGTCGAAGTAGTCGGCGAGGCCGACCCGGGTGCGGCCGTCCTTGCCGGGCAGGGCGGGCTGGAGGACGTTCAGGCCCTCGACGATCAGGATGTCGGGGCGGCGGACGGTGAGCTTCTCGCCGGGGACGATGTCGTAGATCAGGTGGGAGTAGACGGGGGCCGTGACCTCGGCCTTGCCGGCCTTGATGTCGGCGACGAAGCGGGTCAGGGCGCGGCGGTCGTACGACTCGGGGAAGCCCTTCCGTGACGTCAGGCCGCGGGCCTTGAGCTCCTTCATCGGGAGCAGGAAGCCGTCCGTGGTGACCAGCTCCACGCGCGGATGCTCCGGCCAACGGGCCAGGAGGGCCTTGAGGAGACGGGCGACCGTCGACTTGCCCACGGCGACGGAGCCCGCGACTCCTATCACGAAGGGGGTGCCGGACTGGGAGCCCTGCTCGCCGAGGAAGGTGTTCAGGGCGCTGCGGAGGCCGTCCGTGGCGCCGACGTAGAGGTTGAGCAGCCGGGACAGCGGGAGGTAGATGTCCCGCACCTCTTCGAGGTCGATGACGTCGCCGAGGCCGCGCAGCCGCTCGACCTCCTCGGCGGTCAGCGGCAGCGGCGTCTTGTCGCGCAGCGCGCTCCACTCGGCGCGGGTGAGGTCGACGTAGGGAGTCGCCTCCGGCCGGGACCGGTGGGCGCTCCGGGGCATCGGGGAGACCGGAGAGATCACAGTCCATTGTTAACGGAGTTTGAACGGGACGGCGGGTGGGGTCCGTCACGCCCCCGGGCGCGGGGGCCCGAACCGATGGGGACGAACAAGATCACGTCGGTGTCACGGTCGGATACCGGGTAGTAGCTGTGTGATCAACTGTGCGTCTGCTGTGCGTGAAGGGCAGGCAAATTCCCGCGGTCGACCGCCGCAGGTCCAACAGAAAGAGTTTCCTCCGTGCGACCCAGCGTCCTTCGCCGTACCGCTCTCGCCGCTTCCGCCGCCGCCCTCGCCCTGCTCGCCACCGCCTGCGGCGGCTCCTCCGACGGCGGGGACAAGGGCGGCGACGACAAGACCGCCCAGGCCGACAAGACCGCCTCCGCCGCGCCGGCGGCCGCCAAGGCGCTGACCGCCGCCGAACTGGAGAAGGCCGCGCTCGCGCAGGCGGACGTCAAGAGCGGCAAGGTCACCACCAAGGTGCCGGCGCAGGACGACATCGCGCAGGACAAGGTGAAGGCGGACGGCGAGGCCTGCGCGCCGCTCGCATACGTCCAGACCGGCAGCTACGTCGGCAAGCCCGCGGCCACGGTGAAGCGGTCGTGGGTGGGCGACGCGAAGAAGCCCGCGGCGGGTGCCAGTGCCGAGGACACCATGATGGCCGCCCTCGACCGGGCGAAGGTCGTCGAGACGCTCGCCTCCTACGAGGACGGCGGCGCCGAGCAGGCGATGAAGGACCTGAAGGCGGCCGCACAGAAGTGCGCCGGCGGTTGCTCCTTCACCGTGGGCGGTACGAAGACCAAGGACCTGAAGGTGGTCACGACCCAGGCGCCCGACGGGGCGGACGAGGCACTCGCCCTGACGCTGACGGTGGACGCCGAGGAGGGCATCAAGGCGCCGGTGAAGGCCGTCGTCGTCCGCAAGGGCGCCACCCTTGCCTACTTCCCCGCCGTCAACCTCGCCTCCGCCGCCACCGGCAAGGACTTCGACTTCCCCACGGAGATCGTCCAGGCGCAGCTCGCCAAGCTCGGCTGATGCGGTTTCCACCGGGGCGGCCCTCCGTGCCCGGTGGAAATTTCCGAATTCGGGCACGGAGTGCGGTGATCGGGCGGGGCTCGGCCCGTAGGCTGCGGCCCATGTGCGGAATCGTGGGATACGTGGGGTCGCAGTCGGCCCTCGAAGTCGTGATGGCCGGGCTGAAGCGGCTGGAGTACCGGGGGTACGACTCGGCGGGCGTCGCCGTGCTCGCGGATGGCGGGCTGGCGGCCGCGAAGAAGGCGGGGAAGCTGGTCAACCTGGAGAAGGAACTGCTCGAGCGGCCGCTGCCGACCGGTTCGACGGGCATCGGGCACACCCGGTGGGCCACCCACGGCGGACCCACCGATGCGAACGCGCACCCGCACCTGGACAACGCCGGGCGGGTCGCCGTCGTCCACAACGGCATCATCGAGAACTTCGCCGTGCTGCGGGCCGAGCTGGAGGAGCGCGGCCACGAGCTGGCCTCCGAGACGGACACCGAGGTCGTCGCGCACCTGCTCGCCGAGGAGTTCTCCTCCTGCGCGGACCTGGCGGAGGCGATGCGGCTGGTGTGCCGACGCCTGGACGGCGCGTTCACGCTGGTCGCGGTGCACGCCGACGAGCCGGACGTGGTCGTGGGCGCGCGGCGGAACTCGCCGCTGGTGGTGGGCGTCGGCGAGGGCGAGGCCTTCCTCGCCTCGGACGTCGCCGCGTTCATCGCCCACACGCGGTCGGCGATCGAGCTGGGCCAGGACCAGGTGGTGGAGCTGCGCCGCGACGGCGTGACGGTGACGGGCTTCGACGGCCGCCCCGCGGAGGTCCGCTCCTACCACGTCGACTGGGACGCGTCGGCCGCGGAAAAGGGCGGCTACGACTACTTCATGCTCAAGGAGATCGCCGAGCAGCCCAAGGCGGTCGCCGACACACTGCTGGGCCGCATCGACGCGAACGGCTCCCTGACGCTCGACGAGGTCCGCATCTCCGCCTCCGAACTCCGCGAGATGGACAAGGTCGTCATCGTCGCCTGCGGTACGGCCTTTCACGCGGGGTTGATCGCCAAGTACGCCATCGAGCACTGGACCCGCATCCCGTGCGAGGTGGAGCTGGCAAGCGAGTTCCGCTACCGGGACCCGATCCTCGACCAGCAGACGCTGGTGATCGCCATCTCCCAGTCCGGCGAGACCATGGACACGCTGATGGCCCTGCGGCACGCCCGCGAGCAGGGCGCCAAGGTGCTGGCCATCTGCAACACCAACGGCTCGACCATCCCGCGCGAGTCGGACGCGGTGCTGTACACGCACGCCGGCCCGGAGGTCGCGGTCGCCTCGACGAAGGCGTTCCTGACCCAGCTGGTGGCGTGTTACCTGGTGGCGCTGTACCTGGGCCAGGTGCGGGGCACCAAGTGGGGCGACGAGATCCAGGACGTCATCCGGGACCTGTCGCAGATCGCCGGTTCGGTGGAGCAGGTCCTGGAGACGATGGAGCCGGTACGGGCACTGGCGCGGTCGCTCGCCGACAAGAACACGGTGCTGTTCCTGGGCCGGCACGTCGGCTATCCGGTCGCCCTGGAAGGCGCCCTGAAGCTCAAGGAGTTGGCGTACATGCACGCCGAGGGCTTCGCGGCGGGCGAGCTGAAGCACGGGCCGATCGCGCTGATCGAGGAGGACCTCCCGGTGGTCGTGGTCGTCCCCTCGCCGCGGGGGCGGTCCATCCTGCACGACAAGATCGTGTCCAACATCCAGGAGATCCGGGCGAGGGGCGCGCGCACGATCGTGATCGCGGAGGAGGGCGACGAGGCAGTCGTCCCGTACGCCGACCACCTCGTCCGCATCCCGGTCACCCCGACGCTGCTCCAGCCGATGGTCGCCACGGTGCCGCTACAGGTCTTCGCCTGCGAACTGGCGACGGCACGCGGCAACGAGGTGGATCAGCCGCGGAACCTCGCCAAGTCGGTGACGGTGGAATAGGTCTCACCCTTCAGGGCTTCGACGAACGTGGTGAAGGCTCCGGCCGGGAAGGAGAGCGTGGCCCTGGCCGGGGCCTTGGAGTCGCGTATGGCTACGTGGGTGTTCGAGTTCGCGATCTCCACGCAGTCGTTGCCGTCGTCTGGACCTGAGTAGGACGACTTCCGCCAATTGGTCATGGGGTGCCTCACAGCTCTTTCGCCAGCCGGTGGATGAAGTCACGGGACCGTTCGGGGTCGAGTGACTCAGCTTCTAATGGCCGCTGCGGGCGGTCAGGGCAGCAGGTAGCGATCATGCGGGCGGTGCCGGCCGGGTCCTCAGTCGCAGGGGAACACGTAGTCGGACTTGTAGTCGATGTACAGGCTGGTCGAGCTCTGCCCCATCTTTGCGGTCACGGGTGCGCAGGCGAAGCTGGAGACGTAAACCGGTCCGGCGTACGAGCTGGGATCACCTTGGCTGCGTAAGTGGAAGATCACGCCTCGCGTGAAGAATGGCTGAACACAGACGCTTCGCGGAACGCGCAAACGCGACAATCCCCTGCCGGGTCGTGCGGCGGCCGCCGTCGATGTCGGCCTTGGCCCTGCCCGGGCTTCGCCTGAACTGGCGGCGGCTCGCGGCAGCGAGGTGGATCAGCCGCGGAACCTGGCGAAGTCGGTGACGGTGGAGTAGGTCTTCAGGGCTTCGACGAACGTGGTGAAGGCTTCGGTCGGGAAGGAGAGGGTGGCCCTGGTCGGGGCCTTGGAGTCGCGTATGCGTACACGTGCGGGGTGGGCTGCGATCTCTACGCAGGCGTTGCCGTCGCCGGGGCCTGAATAGGATGACTTCCGCCACTGGTCGGGGGTCGTCATTGGGGCACCTCACAGTTCTTTGGCCAGCCTGTGAATGAAGTCGCGCGACCGTTCGGGATCGAGCGACATGGCCTTCACTCTACGGAAGAGTGTTCGAGATGCCACTAGTTGGGCTTCGGAGTCGATGAAGGCCGTGCCGTGGGGCGTGTCGCGTACGACGGTGTCCAGCTTGGGGACGGCGCCTCCTGCGTAGACCATGGCGCTGGTGGCACCGGCGAAGCCATCCAGGTCCAACGGGATCACCCGTACGGTGATGTGATCCGCTTCGGAGAACTCCAGGAGGCGTGCGAGCTGAGCTCGTGAGGCGGCACGGTCGCTGACTCGGATGCGCAGTGCCGCCTCATGGATCACCGCTTCGTACGGAGGGGGAGCCGTCCGCTCGAAAATCACCTTTCGATGCATCCGGTGGCGGACGCGCAACTCGAGTTCCTCCTCAAAGAGTTCGGGTACCCGGTAGGAGAAGACGGCCCGAGCGTAATCCTCCGTCTGGAGCAGACCGGGGACGTACAACAGAGCCACCTCTTGCAGGAACGTCGCGTGGTGCTCCAGTTCGGCGAGGTCGAGAAACGGGGTAGGCAGTGATCCCCGGTATTCCTCCCACCAGCCGCTCGTTCGATCGGTGGCCATGGCGACCAGGGATGCGACCAACTCGTCGTCTGTGCAGGAGTAGTGAGCGGCAAGACGTCGCACCCGCCCCTCGCTCACTCCCGAGATCCCGGACTCGATCTGACTCATCTGGACGGAGTCGGCCCCGAGTCGTTCGGCGGCTTCGCGCGCCTTGAGGCCCGCGGCTTCGCGTAGTTTCCGCAGTTCAAGGCCCAGGCGGCTCTGGCGTGCCGTGGGCTGCTGGCGACGCGGCATGGCTTCCTCCTCGCCCCCCAACTGCCGGGAGCCCGGGACTCGTTCGAGGGCAAGATTACGGCAACGACTTGCATTGACCTAATTTTAGGTCTTACCGTCAGTGACGCGACGCACACGCTGCGGAGCCCCGGGATCCCGGAAGCGCACCGCTCCGTCCTGCCACGACGGCTGCGGCAATGCCACCGCCCGCCACCGCCGCCGACCTTCAACTTCCCTCTTTCCGGCAGGAGTTGACCATGCCCGAGAACGCCCCCTGGGAGTACTGCCTCTACATCCCGAACGACCTGCGTGCCGTCACCATCAGTCGCCGCACCCTCCGTCTGATTCTGACCATTCACGGTCTGATCGGCCTGGTCGACGTCGCCGAGCTGCTGGCGGCGGAGCTGATCTCCAATGCCGTACGCCATACCAAGGGGCCGGCCGCCCTGCGCGTGCGCTGGGCGGCGGGTGTGCTGCGGATCGGTGCGTGGGACGCCGACCCGGAACCGCCGGAACCACCGGTGCCGTTGGGGCAGGTCGTCGACAGCGAGGAGGGCCGTGGCCTGGCCCTGGTCAAGGCATGCGCCGACCTGTGGGGCTGGCAACCCCTGGCAAGAAACGGCAACCGGGGCAAGGTCGTGTGGTGCGAGCTCACCGCCGCATAGCCGGGGCGCTTATGACGGGTTCCTCACCCGCCGTAGCGCGAGGAGCCGAGGGTCACCTGGTGATCGACGAGGTCGATCTCGACGCCGTCCGCGGCGGCGCGCGCCGCGGTGAAGACGACGCCGGTCGGGAGGCCCACCCTCCAGACAGCGAGTTGCCTACGGAAGGTACTCCACGGTCACCGGTGCGGTGTTGTTGTCCTGGTTGGGATCGACGGCCGGATCGGAGGGTGCCGTGATGCTGCCGCGGGCTCCCTCGACGCGCTTGTCGATGCGCACCCGCAGCACGGTGCCGGCGGGCTCCGGGCCGGGGCAGGCGACGGGGCCGCCCTTCTTGCGCGGCGAGGGCCGACCGGGGGCCTGCACGCCCGGCGCGCTGTTCGGGCAGCGAACTCGCCGAGAAGGCAGGGTGGCAGTTCCTCCTGGGCGAGGGAGCGTAACGAGGGCCCCCTCGTCCCGCTCGGGGGCCCGTCTCGACGCCGACGCCGACGCCGACGCCGACGCCGGACACGGTCTCCGGCCCGATCGCGGTCCGTGCCGCAAGGGCCGGCGGGACGACCGCACGTAGGGTGCTCGGCATGAGCATCATCGGGGTTGGTATCGACGTGGCCGAGATCGACCGGTTCGCGGCGTCGTTGGAGCGCACGCCCGGGCTGGCTCAACGGCTGTTCCTGGAAAGCGAGTTGGTGCTGCCCAGCGGGGAGCGCCGGGGCATCGCCTCGCTCGCTGCCCGCTTCGCCGCGAAGGAGGCGGTCGCCAAGGCCCTGGGCGCCCCGGGCGGCCTGCACTGGACGGACGCGGAGGTGTACGTCGAGGACTCCGGCCGGCCGCGCCTGAGGGTGAAGGGGACGGTGGCGGCGCGGGCAGCCGAACTCGGCGTCCGCTCCTGGCACGTGTCGCTGAGCCATGACGCGGGGGTGGCCTCGGCGGTGGTGGTCGCGGAGGGGTAGCGCAAAACCCCGCGAATTCCAGCGCGAATTCCAGCGCGGACCCCCGCGCGAATTCCAGCGCGGATCCCCGCGCGAATTCCAGCGCGGATCCCCGCGCGAAACCCCGCACCGTTCGCGGGAGTCCAGATGCAGTCCCGCCGCACTTCGGGGCAGACTCGACCGCATGCGTACCGCGTACAGCGTAGAGACGGTCAGGACAGCCGAGCGTGAGCTCATGGCGAGGCTCCCCGACGGGGCGCTCATGCAACGTGCCGCCGCCGGACTCGCCGCCGCCTGTGCGGACTTGCTCGGGCGGGTCTACGGCCGCCGCGTCGTGCTCCTCGTCGGCAGCGGCGACAACGGCGGGGACGCGCTCTACGCCGGCGCCCGCCTGGCCCGCCGCGGCGCCGGTGTCACCGCGGTGCTGCTCGCCCCCGACCGCGCGCACCCCGGCGGCCTCGCGGCCCTGCGCCGCGCGGGCGGCACCGTCGCCCGTCCCGGCACCGCCGAGGACCCGATCGACCGGGCCGACCTGGTCGTCGACGGCATCGTCGGCATCGGCGGCAAGGGCGGCCTGCGCCCGGACGCCGCGCCGCTGGCCGAGCGGGCGGCGCAGTCCCGGGCCGCCGTCGTCGCCGTCGACCTGCCGAGCGGCGTCGAGGCGGACACCGGCGAGGTGCGCGGCGCCGCCGTCCGCGCCGACCTCACCGTCACCTTCGGCACCCACAAGCCGGGGCTGCTCATCGACCCCGGCCGCGAGTACGCCGGCACCGTCCGCCTCGTCGACATCGGCCTCGACCTGCCCGCCGAAGCCGAACTGGAGGCGCTGCAGCACGCCGATGTGGCCGAGCTGCTGCCGCTGCCCGGCGCCGAGAGCGACAAGTACCGGCGGGGCGTCGTCGGTATCGCGGCCGGCTCCGCGCGCTACCCGGGCGCTGCCGTGCTCGCGGTGTCGGGCGCGCTGCGCGGCGGGGCGGGGGCCGTACGGTACGTCGGCCCCGCCGGGCAGGCCGTGATCGCCCGCTTCCCCGAGACCCTCATCTCCGACCGGGGACCGCACAAGGCGGGCCGCGTGCAGGCGTGGGTCGTGGGCCCCGGAGCCGGGGACGACGCCGCCACCGTCGCCGAGGTGCTGGAGGCGGACGTCCCGGTGCTGATCGACGCGGACGGCCTGCGCCTCGCCGACCGCGACGCCGTACGCGCCCGCACCGCACCGACCCTGATGACCCCGCACGCCGGAGAGGCCGCCGCTCTGCTCGGCGTGGCCCGCGAGGAGGTCGAGGCCGCCCGCCTGTCCTCCGCCCGCGAACTCGCCGCCCGCTACGGCGCGACCGTCCTCCTCAAGGGCTCGACCACCCTGGTCGCCGACCCGGCCGGCGGCCCCGTACGGGTCAACGCGACCGGCACGCCCTGGCTCGCCACGGCCGGAAGCGGCGACGTGCTGTCCGGCCTTGCCGGATCCCTGCTGGCAGCGGGCCTGTCCGCCCGGGACGCGGGCAGCGTGGCCGCCTACCTGCACGGCCTGGCCGGCCGTTTCGCGGCGGACGGCGCGCCGGTGGGCGCCCACGACCTGGCCGAGACCATCCCGGAGGCCTGGCGGGACGTGCGGGACGTGCGGGACGTGCGGGACGTGCGGGACGTGCGGGACGTGCGGGACGTGCGGGACGTGCGGGACGTGCGGGACTGAGCGTACGGGTGACTCCTCCCGCGCGGCGCACCCGGCACACCTCACCACCGCGTTTGTCTGATCGCATGATCAGCAGAACTGTGGGCCCGCCTCTCCGCCACCATATTGCCCGCCACAGCACCGCCGTCCTGCTCGCCGCGGCCGCCGCCCTCCCCGCGCTGCCCGGCAGGACCGCCTGGGCCGGCCCCGCGCCGTCCGCGCCCGCACCCGCGCCCGGCCCCGAGGTCGGACTCGTGCCCGGCGTGGCCCCCGGCGCGTATCAGCCCTGGCAGGTCGACACGCCCGACCAGGTGCTGGCGCCGAAGGTGTACACGCCGTCGGCGAAGGAGGACGCGGTCGAACCGCGGGAGGCCACCGGGCCGTACCAGCGGCAGGTCGAGCGGTGGCTGAAGCTGAAGGTGGACGGGAAGCAGTCGGCGGCCGACTGCAAGGCCATCTTGGCCTTCCAGGTGAAGGAGCACATCACGCCCGCCACCGGCTTCGCCGGTCCCGTCACTTGGGCACGGATGATGCTGCGGTCCGCGAAGAAGAACCCCAACGCGGCCGGGAAGTGTCCTGTTCGGTCGTACCGGGTCGCCTGCGTCGATCTCGACCGGCAGCTGACCTGGGTGCAGAAGGGGAGCGAGGTACTGTTCGGGCCGGTGCCCATGCGCAGCGGACGGGCGGGGCACCCGACCCGGCGCGGGTGGCACAAGATCTACTGGCGGCACAAGAACCACTGGTCGACGCTCTACAACACCCCGATGCCGTACGCGCAGTTCTTCGACGGCGGAGAGGCCTTCCACGCCGTCCACGGCAGCATCTTCACCACCGTCGGCTCCTCGGGCTGCGTCAATCTGCAGGTCGGCGACGCCCGCAAGCTGTGGGGCGTGCTGAAGACGGACGACCACGTGTACGTCTGGGGGCGCCGGCCGGGTACCTAGACCGCTGCGGGCCCCGGTGCCGAGGGGCTGTCCGACCCCTCTGAGACACTGGGGGCGCGATGACTGAGACAGCACACCCGCGGACGGCACCGCTGCGCGCCCGCGCCGAGATCGATCTGGCCGCCCTGCGGGCCAACGTGCGGGCCCTGCGCGCCCAGGCGCCCGCCGCGGCCCTCATGGCCGTGGTCAAGTCCGACGCGTACGGCCACGGCGCGGTCCCCTGCGCCCGCGCCGCCGTCGCCGCGGGGGCGACCTGGCTGGGCACCGCCACGCCCGAGGAGGCCTTCGCCCTGCGCGCGGCCGGGCTGGGGTCGCCGGTCAGGATCATGTGCTGGCTGTGGACCCCGGGCGGCCCGTGGCGGGAGGCGATCGAAGCCGACCTGGACGTGTCGCTGAGCGGGCTGTGGGCCCTGGAGGAGGTCCGCGAGGCCGCCCGGAGCGCGGGCCGTCCCGCGCGCGTGCAGCTGAAGGCCGACACAGGGCTCGGGCGCAACGGCTGCCAGCCCGCCGACTGGCACGGCCTCGTCGCCGAGGCCCTGCGCGCCGAGGCCGAGGGGCTCGTCCGCATCACCGGGCTGTGGTCCCACTTCGCCTGCGCCGACGAGCCGGGGCACCCCTCCATCGCCGCCCAGCTCACCCGCTTCCGGGAGATGGTGGCGTACGCCGAGCAGCAGGGCGTCCGGCCCGAGGTGCGGCACATCGCCAACTCGCCCGCCACGCTCACCCTCCCCGAGGCCCACTTCGACCTCGTACGGACCGGGATCGCCCTCTACGGCATCTCGCCCAGCCCCGAGATCGGGACCCCGGCCGACTTCGGACTGCGCCCCGTGATGACCCTGGCCGCCTCGTTGGCCCTGGTGAAGCACGTTTCCGGTGGTCACGGCGTCAGTTACGGGCACCACTACATCACCCCGGGCGAGACGACCCTCGGCCTCGTGCCCGTCGGCTACGCGGACGGCATTCCCCGCCACGCCTCCGGCGCCGGCCCGGTCCTGGTCGGCGGCAAGTGGCGGACGGTCGCGGGGCGGGTCGCCATGGACCAGTTCGTGGTCGATCTGGGGGGAGACGAGCCCGAGGTCGGTTCCGAGGCGGTGCTCTTCGGCCCCGGCGACCGCGGCGAGCCCACCGCCGAGGACTGGGCGCAGGCCGCGGGCACCATCGCATACGAGGTCGTCACGCGGATCGGAACGCGCGTTCCTCGCGTCTATGTGAACGAGGAGCGGAACGGGCAGGACGGATAACCCGCACAGCGGCCCGGCACCACCGCAGCACCAACAACAGCGCAACAGCGCAACAGCGCAACAGCACGGCAGCACCGGCACCACCGGAACCAGCCGGACCGGCATCACCCCATCACCGAACAGCAGTACGGCGAAGAGGAGCGTACGTGAGCGAGAGCAGTGCGGAGGCCGTCGCGAACGCCGCCACGGCGGCCGTCGCCTCCGCCACGGGGGCACCCGGCAGCTGGCGCCGGGCGACCGGCATCGCGGGCGCCGCGATAGGCGTGGTCGCCGCGGGGGCGGCCGCCGGTGTCGCCATCGAGCGGATGACCGTCGGCCGCGGCATGCGCAGGAAGGCCCGGCTCGCCCTGGACTCGGCCGGCCCCTACGGGGCGCTGCGCGGCACCCCCGGCAAGGCGCACGCCGACGACGGCACCGAGCTGTACTACGAGGTCGACGACCTCGACCCCGACACCACCGCCAACCTCAGCCCGCGCCGCCGCCGGCTCTTCGGGCGCAAGGCCCCCGCCCCCGTCACCGTCGTCTTCAGCCACGGCTACTGCCTCAGCCAGGACTCCTGGCACTTCCAGCGCGCGGCACTGCGCGGCGTCGTACGGACCGTGCACTGGGACCAGCGCAGCCACGGCCGGTCCGAGCGCGGCGTGTCCCAGGTGCAGAACGACGTGCCCATCACCATCGACCAGCTGGGCCGCGACCTGAAGGCCGTCATCGACGCCGCCGCGCCCGAGGGGCCGCTCGTGCTGGTCGGACACTCCATGGGGGGCATGACGGTCATGGCCCTGGCCGCCCACTACCCCGAGCTGATCCGCGAGCGCGTCGTCGCCACCGCCTTCGTCGGTACGTCGTCGGGGCGGCTCGGTGAGGTCAACTTCGGGCTGCCGGTGGCCGGCGTCAACGCGGTCCGCCGGGTGCTCCCCGGAGTGCTGAGGGCGCTCGGGCAGCGGGCCGAGCTGGTGGAGAAGGGGCGGCGGGCCACCGCCGACCTGTTCGCCGGGATCATCAAGCGGTACTCGTTCGGGTCCCGGGACGTCGACCCGGCGATCGCCCGGTTCGCGGAGCGGATGATCGAGAGCACGCCGATCGACGTGGTCGCCGAGTTCTACCCGGCCTTCACCGACCACGACAAGACCGAGGCGCTCGCCCTCTTCAAGGACATGCCGGTGCTCGTCCTGGCCGGGGTCAAGGATCTGGTCACGCCCAGTGAGCACAGCGAGGCGATCGCCGACGTTTTGCCGGACGCAGAGTTGGTGTTGGTGCCGGACGCCGGTCATCTCGTCATGCTGGAGCACCCGGCAGTCGTCACCGACCGCCTCGCTGATCTGCTCGCCCGCGTAGGGGCGGTGCCAACCACGGCTACCGTGGGTGGCTGTGACTCCGCCTCCTCCTGACGGAGGTGGCTTCCAGCCTTTGGCTGCGGTCCAGCCCGGACCGACCCCTTGCGGGGCGTGACAAGCGTAATACAGCAAGTGAGTGACGATGGAAGACATCGCAGCATCGCACGCCGCGGCGCCTGATGGGGTTGCCGTTGAGATCACCGTCAACTCCCCTGAGCAGATGCGGGAGTTGGGCCGCCGCCTGGCCAAGCTGCTGCGCGCCGGCGACCTCGTGATGCTCACCGGGGAACTCGGCGCGGGCAAGACGACGCTGACGCGCGGGCTCGGCGAAGGCCTCGGCGTGCGCGGCGCCGTCACCTCCCCGACCTTCGTGATCGCCCGTGTGCACCCGTCCCTCGGCGACGGTCCGCCGCTGGTGCACGTCGACGCCTACCGCCTGTCCGGCGGGCTCGACGAGATGGAGGACCTCGACCTCGACGTCTCGCTGCCGGACTCCGTGATCGTCGTGGAGTGGGGCGAGGGCAAGGTCGAGGAGCTGGCCGAGGAGCGGCTGCAGATCCTGATCCACCGGGCCGTCGGCGACACCACCGACGAGGTCCGGCACGTGAGGGTGACCGGGCTCGGCGAGCGGTGGGAGGCCGTGGACCTCGGGGTGCTGACCGCCTGAGGAGCAAGCCGCAGCCGCCGCCGTACGTGGTCGCCCGGTGTGTCCGTGCGCGACCTGCCGGCCTCCCGTGCCGCCGCGGACGTGATCTCCCGGCCGCCGCGCGAGGAGGAGCCGGAGGCCGCCCGGCCGGTGGACGAGCACCGCGAGGCCGCGTAGCTCCCATCGGATGACCGCGGGGTGGCCTCGCCCTAGCGGATGACGACGACCTTCTGCCCGATCGTCGCGAACATCCACATCGCCTCTCCGTCCGCCCGCGACTCGCGGATGCCGCCGGTCTTCACGGTCGGGGCGGGGGTCGGCGTGGAGCCGTCCACCGCCGCGCTGAAGCCGATGACGACCCCGCTCACGCTGGTGAAGCGCACGACGTGCTCGATGGGGGTGCCGTCGGTGCCGGTGACCGCGTTCGAGCGGGACGTGACCGCGTAGGTGCCCGGGAGGGGGTCGACGCTGCCCGGGGTGACCTTGAAGGTGTTCTCCACCCTGCTGCCCGCGCCGACCAGCCACACCCGGTCGTCGTCCACCGAGTACACGACCCGTTCACCTGTGCCGGAGCCCTGGGGCAGGGCGGCGGGGTTCTTCTTGTCCCGGGGCGCCTTGGTGGCGCTCGCGGCGGGCGTCGCGCGCGGGCCGGGCCTGCCGCCCAGGCTCTCGGGGACGCTCGCCTGCGCCCGGTAGGCGAGGAAGCCGACCGCGGCGACGGCTGCCGCGGTGAGCCCGGCCACGAATCCCGAGCTGCTCCTTGCCACCGTCCACCTCTGCATCACGTCGTACGAGCTGCTTCGTGGTGACGGTAGCAGCCGAGGAGCGCACCACCGGGGCGGCCGTGCCGGGGCCGCAGGAGCCGTAGGCTGTTTGCGTGCTCTTGCTCGCTCTGGATACCGCCACCCCTGCCGTCACCGTCGCCCTGCACGACGGCACGGCCGTCATCGCCTCGTCGAGCCAGGTGGACGCCCGCCGGCACGGAGAGCTGCTGCTGCCGGCCGTCGACCGGGTGCTCGCCGAGGCCGGGCTGAAGCTGGACGCCGTCACGGGCATCGTCGTCGGCATCGGCCCCGGCCCGTACACCGGACTGCGCGTCGGGCTGATGACCGCCGACACCTTCGGGCTCGCCCTCGGCGTCCCCGTGCACGGCGTGTGCACCCTCGACGGCCTCGCCTACGCGGCCGACGTCCCCGGCCCCTTCGTCGTGGCGACCGACGCCCGCCGCAAGGAGGTCTACTGGGCGCGGTACGCCGACTCCCGCACCCGCGTCACCGACCCGGCCGTCGACCGGCCCGCCGACATCGCCGAGCAGGTCAGGGGCCTGCCCGCGGTCGGCGCGGGCGCCCTGCTCTACCCCGACACCTTCCCGCAGGCACACGAGCCCGAGCACGTGTCGGCCTCTTCCCTCGCCTGCCTGGCCGCCGAGAAGCTGGCGGCGGGCGAGGAGCTGCCCGCGCCCCGGCCGCTGTACCTGCGGCGGCCCGACGCCCAGGTGCCCAAGAACTACAAGGTGGTCACCCCCAAGTGACAGGACAGACGACGACCGGATCCGCGACCGGCGGTCCCGCGACTCCTGTGCTGCGCGAGATGCGCTGGTGGGACATCGACCCCGTGCTGCAGCTGGAGAAGGACCTGTTCCCCGAGGACGCCTGGTCCCGGGGCATGTTCTGGTCCGAGCTCGCGCACTCCCGGGGCCCGGCGGCGACCCGGCGGTACGTCGTCGCGGAGATCCCCGGGGAGAACGGCGACCGGATCGTCGGGTACGCGGGCCTGGTCGCCTCCGGTGACCAGGCGGACATCCAGACCATCGCCGTCGCCCGCGACTACTGGGGCACCGGGCTCGGCTCCCGGCTGCTGACCGAGCTGCTGCGGGCCGCGACCGCCTTCGAGTGCGCCGAGGTGATGCTCGAGTGCCGCGTGGACAACGTCCGCGCGCAGAAGCTGTACGAGCGCTTCGGCTTCGAACCCATCGGTCTCAGACGCGGCTACTACCAGCCGGGGAGCGTGGACGCCCTGGTGATGCGCCTGTCCACAGCGTCCGACAGCGGCTCCGCCGCGGGTGCAACCTCCGTCAACGGCGTACAAGGAACCGAGATCCATGACTGACATGCGGGACGAGCCGCTCGTCCTCGGCATTGAGACCTCCTGCGACGAGACCGGCGTCGGCATTGTCCGCGGCGCCACCCTGCTGGCGGACGCGGTCGCCTCCAGCGTCGACGAGCACGCCCGTTTTGGCGGGGTCGTGCCGGAGGTGGCGTCCAGGGCGCACCTGGAGGCGATGGTGCCGACCATCGACCGCGCGCTGAAGGAGGCGGGCGTCTCGGCGAAGGACCTGGACGGCATCGCGGTCACCGCCGGCCCCGGGCTGGCCGGCGCGCTGCTGGTCGGCGTCTCGGCGGCGAAGGCGTACGCCTACGCGCTGGGCAAGCCGCTGTACGGCGTGAACCACCTCGCCTCCCACATCTGCGTGGACCAGCTGGAGCACGGCCCGCTGCCGGAGCCGACGATGGCGCTGCTGGTGTCCGGTGGGCATTCCTCGTTGTTGTTGTCGACGGACATCACGTCCGACGTACGTCCCATGGGCGCGACGATCGACGACGCCGCGGGCGAGGCCTTCGACAAGATCGCGCGCGTGCTGGACCTGGGCTTCCCGGGCGGCCCGGTCATCGACCGGTACGCGAAGGAGGGCGACCCGGAGGCGATCGCGTTCCCGCGCGGCCTGACCGGCCCCCGGGACCCGGCCTACGACTTCTCCTTCTCCGGCCTGAAGACGGCGGTCGCCCGCTGGATCGAGGCCAAGCGGGCGGCGGGGGAGGAGGTCCCGGTGCGCGACGTGGCGGCCTCCTTCCAGGAGGCGGTCGTGGACGTGCTGACGAGGAAGGCGGTACGGGCCTGCAAGGACGAGGGCGTCGACCACCTGATGATCGGCGGCGGCGTCGCGGCGAACTCCCGCCTGCGGGCCCTGGCGCAGGAGCGCTGCGAGGCCGCCGGCATCCGCCTCCGCGTCCCCCGGCCCAAGCTGTGCACGGACAACGGCGCGATGGTCGCCGCGCTGGGCGCGGAGATGGTGAGCAGGGGCCGCGCGGCATCGAGCTGGGACCTGTCGGCGGACTCGTCGCTGCCGGTGACGGAACCGCACGTGCCGGGGCACGACCACGACCATGTGCACGAGGTCGGCGAGGAGAACCTCTACTCATGACGGTCGCCGTGATGTGGGAGGCGCGGGCGGCCGCGGGCCGGGGCGAGGAGCTCCTGGCCTGGGCGCGGGCGCAGAGGCTTGCGCGCGAACCCCTGCGCCGGGAGACCTTCCGCGCCCCCCAGGACCGTGTCCTGGTCATCACGTGGTGGGACGCGCCCTGCGATGCCGACCTCCCCGAACTTCCGGAGCCGGACGGGGAGTTGGTGACGCGGGCGGTGCACCGCTGGCGGTTCGAGTCGGTGGGGACGGACTGACGGGCAGTACGAGAGCTTCCACGGCCGGTCCGGGACGCGGGGCGTACCCGACCATCGACTTCCCCCACCGTCCCCCCGGCGCGGTGGGTCACGCGGTGGGTCAGTGGGTCACCCCACCCCCGACACCTCCGTCTCGCACCGCAGCCGCCGGTCCGGGCCCAGGACCCCTACCGGTCCGGTCAGCGTGAGCCGTGCCGTGTGCCGTACCTCGGCGCTGGATGCCGCCACCCGTAGTTCCAGCGCGCCCGGCTCGACCACCCGCGCGCCCGAACGGTCGGTGAACGCCGACAGGTCCGCGTGGAAGCGGAAGGTCACCCGGCGGGACTCGCCCGGGGCCAGCTCCAGCCGCTGGTAGCCCCTCGACCTCGACGAGATCCCCGACGAGGAGGGCCTCGGCGTCGATGCCGCCGGGGTCAAGTTGGTCGTCGAGGTCACTTCGCCCGGACACCGGAACCTCCAGCGGGACCGTGTCCGCAAGCGCCGCGAGTACGCCCGGGCCGGGATTCCGGTCTACGTGATCGTCGACGACTTCGACGACGACGGAGCCGTCGTCGTCCTGACGTCCCCCGACCCCAAGAAGGCCAGGTACACCGACGAGCATCGCGTTCCGTACGGTACCGACGCGGTGATTCCGGAGGGGCCGGCCAAGGGTTTCGCCGTCGGCAAGGCGATCGTCGCGTCCTGACGGGCCTCAGCCGGACGGGTGGCCGATCAGCATCGTCGGCGCCGCCGCCACCCGCGTCAGGAAGACGGTCGCCGCGTTCGGCCCCTGCGGCTTCGGAAGCACCTTCCTGCGCAGTTCCTCCGGCTCCACCGCCGACCCCCGCTTCTTCACCGTCAGCGTGCCGACCCCGCGTTCCCGAAGCAGTGCTTTCAGCTTCTTGACGTTGAAGGGGAGTTGGTCGGTGATGTCGTAGGCGGAGGCGTAAGGCGTCGGGCGGAGCTCGTCGGCCGTCACATACGCGATGGTCTCGTCGATGAGGCCCCCGTCGAGTTCTTCGGCGACCTCGGCGACCAGGTGGGCGCGGATGACGGCGCCGTCGGGTTCGTACAAGTAGCGGCCCACAGGACGGACTTGGGGGTTTGGGAGGCCGCGGCCGCGCAGGGTGCGCGGTCCCGGGAGCAGGGTCGCCCGCACCAGTCCCGGCTCGGTGCCGAACCACAGCACCGCCTCCTTCACGTCCCCGCCGTCGGAGATCCACTCCGCCTCGGCCTCGGCGGGGACGGCCTCGTGGGGGATGCCGGGGGCGATCTTCAGCGCCGCGCGGGGTGCCTTGAGCGCCGTGTCCACCGCCCACGAAAGGGGCGGGGAGTACGCCTCGGGGTCGAAAATCCGGCCGCGTCCACC
Source organism: Streptomyces sp. NPDC005202 (assembly GCF_040608235.1). Lineage (NCBI taxonomy): Bacteria > Bacillati > Actinomycetota > Actinomycetes > Kitasatosporales > Streptomycetaceae > Streptomyces > Streptomyces sp. NPDC005202. The sequence goes on from NZ_JBEXHW010000004.1 coordinate 235,028, forward strand.
GCGCCGCGCCGGATCCACGAACACGGCGTCGTACGGCGAGGTGTCGACGTCCGTGACGTCCGCCTCCCGGACCTCGATCAGGTCGGCGAGCCCCAGCGCCTCGGCGTTCGCCCGCGCCACGGCGGCCGTCAGCGGGTCCCGGTCCACGGCGAGGACGCGGATCCCGGCGCGGGCGAGCGCGATCGCGTCGCCCCCGATCCCGCAGCACAGGTCGGCGACGGAGGTCACGCCGAGTTCCCGCAGCCGCCCCGCCCGGTACGTCGCCACCGTTGTCCGGGTCGACTGCTCGACCCCGTTCGGCGTGAAGAACATCCGCTCCGCGTCCTGGGCCCCGAACTTCGCCGCCGCCCGCTGCCGCAGTCGGGCCTGCCCGAGCGCCGCCGACACCAGTTCGGCGGGGTGCTCGCGGCGCAGGCGGGTGGCGACGGCGAGTTCGTCGGCCGGGTCGGTGCCGCGCACCTCGTCCAGGAGGGCACGGCCCTCGGGGGTGAGCAGCGAGGCGAAGGCGTGGAGGTGGTCGTTCACCGGCTCATTGTGGGCCAGTCGGTGGATGGTGCGCCTGCGGCCGCGGTGTCGGCCCCGGTTCCGGGCGGTGGCCTGGGAGGATCCGGCACCATGCGAGTAGTAGTACAAAATGACAAAAAGTGTGACAGTGGGGGCGCGTACCGCACGGCGGGGATCCCCGGCGGTCTCGCGGCCCTGGCAGTCGCCGCCCTCGCCGCCGGCTGCGCGCAGCCGGACACGCCCGTACGGCCCGCCCACGGCCAGCAGCGCCTCCAGGCGCCCCCGGCCCGCGCCCTCGACTCCTACGCCACCCGGCTGCACGCCTCCTACGAGACCCGCGCGGCCGCCGCCAGGCGCTGGGGCCTGAACAAGGTCCCGCTGACGCCTCCACCGCCGCCCGCGCAGAAACCGAGGATCACCGCCCGCGAGGGCTTCGAGGTGGACCAGCAGGAGGAGCTGAACCTGCCCCCGGTCTTCACCACCATCCCCACCAGGGACAGGGTCGTCTTCCTCACGATCGACGACGGCGAGGAGAAGGACCCGGCGTTCCTGAACATGATGCGGGACCTGAAGATCCCCTACACCGCCTTCCTCAGCAACTACCTGGTGAAGGACGACTACGGCTACTTCCGGAAGATGCAGGCCTCGGGGGTCACCCTCAACAACCACACCCTCCACCACCCCTACCTGCCCGGCCTGTCCTACGAGGAGCAGAAGCACGAGATCTGCGACATGCAGGACATCATGAGGCGGCAGTTCGGCAAGCGCCCGCAGGTCTTCCGCCCGCCCTACGGCTCCTACAACCAGGACACCCTGCGCGCCGCCAAGTCCTGCGGCATCAAGTACGCGCCCATCTGGGACGAGGAGGTCTTCGTCGACCACTGGGAGTACCGCGAGACGGACCAGGACCTGCACCCCGGCGACATCGTCCTCACCCACTTCCGGGGCCGGAACGACTGGAAGGGCACGATGCCCGACATGGTCCGCCGGTTCCTGCACAAGGTCACGGCCGAGGGGTACGCGGTGGCCCGGCTGGAGGACTACCTGTGAGGCTGCGGCGCGCGGCCGCGGCCCTGCTCGCGGCCGCGCTGCTGACCGGCTGCGCGCCGTCCGTGGACCCGATCGAGCGGCTGGGCAGGAAGGCGGCCCAGCGGGTACGGCCGCACGGGCCGGCCGCCGAGCAGCCATACCGCCGCTGGGGTCTCGCAGCCCCGCTGGCCCCGGCCCCGAAACCGCCGGCCCGGCCCCGGCTCCCCGGCACGTCGGGCCCGGGGCTGCCCCCGGTGGTGAACCACATCCGCACCTCCGACAAGGTCGTCTTCCTCACCTACGACGACGGGGCGGAGAAGGATCCGCGGTTCGTCGACATGGTCCGTGAACTGCGGCTGCCGGTCAGCATGTTTCTCACGGACAGAGTCGTCGGCCCGGGCTACGGGCACTTCGCGCGGCTGCTGTCGGTCGGCGCGGACCTGCAGAACCACACCCTCGACCACCCCTCGCTGCGCGGCCTGCCCTACGCCGGCCAGCGCGCCGAGATCTGCGGCCAGCGGGACAAACTCAGGTCCCGCTTCGGCGTCCGCCCCCGCCTCTTCCGCCCGCCCTACGGCGCGTACGACGCGACGACCCTGCGCGCGGCCGCCGACTGCGACGTCTCGGCAGTCGTCCTGTGGCGGGCGTCGATGACGGAGACCGGCCTGCACTTCACCCGGGGCCGCGACCTCCACCCCGGCGACATCCTCCTCGTCGCCTCGGACGACGACGACCTCAACGACCTGACCCTCCGCGAACGCACGACGCGGCTGCTCCGCCAGATCCAGGGACGGGGGCTGACGGTGGGGCGGCTGGAGGACTACTTCTGAACCGGGTGACCTGGGTCTTCTGAACCGGGTGACCGGCAGCAACAGGCAGCCACCGGTAACCGCGTCCGCCCGGACGGAGGACCGCTCAGGGGCGGGCTCGGGCGGGGAAGGCGGCGGTGGAATACGCCAACCGGGGCGTGGCGGAATACCCCAACCGGGGCGTAAGGGCACAACACCCGTACGGCCCTACGGAATCCGGTCCTCCGGCCCGCGCTTCGCCCATCCGGGACCGAGCTCCCGGGGACGGTCGCCGCAGCGCCGGGCAGGCTGCACAGACGTACGCCCACCACGAATCCCGGACGACGCGCCGCGGGCAATTGGCACTCCGCTTGACCGAGTGCTAACGACGGTCATAGTCTCGGTCCTGGCACTCCCCCCTGGAGAGTGCCAACTACGCGACGGGCAGGTCCGGCACCCGCGACGACGGATCGACCTGGTCGCCACCTCAGACAGTTAACCCCGTGAGATCTCCGAAGGGGGAGGTCGGATCGTGACGACCGCCAGCTCCAAGGTTGCCATCAAGCCGCTCGAGGACCGCATCGTGGTCCAGCCGCTGGACGCCGAGCAGACCACGGCCTCTGGCCTGGTCATTCCGGACACCGCCAAGGAGAAGCCCCAGGAGGGCGTCGTCCTGGCCGTGGGCCCGGGCCGCTTCGAGGACGGCAACCGTCTTCCGCTCGACGTGAAGGTCGGCGACGTCGTGCTTTACAGCAAGTACGGCGGCACCGAGGTGAAGTACAACAACGAGGAGTACCTCGTTCTCTCGGCTCGCGACGTGCTCGCGATCATCGAGAAGTAGTTCACCTCGAGCGCTTCTGCTCCGAATTGCGCCCCTGGCCCCCGCGACCGATAAGAAGCCGGGCGCCGGGGGCGCCGTTCGTTCACCTTTGCACCCCTGCACCTCTAGATTCCCGAGAGGGCCAACGCTCCCATGGCGAAGATCCTGAAGTTCGACGAGGACGCCCGTCGCGCCCTCGAGCGCGGCGTCAACAAGCTCGCCGACACGGTCAAGGTGACGATCGGCCCCAAGGGCCGCAACGTCGTCATCGACAAGAAGTTCGGCGCCCCCACCATCACCAACGACGGCGTCACCATCGCCCGCGAAATCGAGATCGAGGACCCGTACGAGAACCTCGGCGCCCAGCTGGTGAAGGAGGTGGCGACCAAGACCAACGACATCGCAGGTGACGGTACGACCACCGCCACCGTGCTCGCCCAGGCCCTGGTGCGCGAGGGCCTGAAGAACGTCGCCGCCGGCGCCTCCCCGGCCGCCCTGAAGAAGGGCATCGACGCCGCGGTCAAGGCCGTCTCCGACGACCTGCACGCCTCGGCGCGCCCGATCGACGAGAAGTCCGACATCGCCGCCGTCGCCGCGCTGTCCGCCCAGGACGAGCAGGTCGGCGAACTCATCGCCGAGGCGATGGACAAGGTCGGCAAGGACGGTGTCATCACCGTCGAGGAGTCCAACACCTTCGGTCTCGAGCTGGACTTCACCGAGGGCATGGCCTTCGACAAGGGCTACCTGTCGCCGTACTTCGTGACGGACCCGGAGCGCATGGAGGCCGTCCTCGACGACCCGTACATCCTCATCCACCAGGGCAAGATCTCCGCGATCGCGGACCTGCTCCCGCTCCTCGAGAAGATCATCCAGTCGAACTCCTCGAAGCCGCTGCTGATCATCGCCGAGGACGTCGAGGGCGAGGCCCTGTCGACCCTGGTCGTCAACAAGATCCGCGGCACCTTCAGCACCGTCGCCATCAAGGCCCCGGGCTTCGGCGACCGCCGCAAGGCGATGCTGCAGGACATGGCGGTCCTCACCGGTGCCACGGTCGTCTCCGAGGAGGTCGGCCTCAAGCTCGACCAGGTCGGCTTGGACGTCCTCGGCTCCGCCCGCCGCGTCACCGTCACCAAGGACGAGACCACGATCGTCGACGGCGCCGGCAAGAAGGAGGACGTCGAGGGCCGCATCGCCCAGATCAAGGCCGAGATCGAGACCACCGACTCCGACTGGGACCGCGAGAAGCTCCAGGAGCGCCTCGCCAAGCTGGCCGGCGGCGTGTGCGTGATCAAGGTCGGCGCCGCCACCGAGGTGGAGCTGAAGGAGAGGAAGCACCGTCTGGAGGACGCCATCTCCGCGACCCGCGCCGCGGTCGAGGAGGGCATCGTCTCCGGTGGTGGTTCCGCGCTCGTCCACGCCTCCAAGGTCCTCGAGGGCAACCTCGACAAGACCGGCGACGAGGCCACCGGTGTCGCGGTCGTCCGCAAGGCCGTCGTCGAGCCGCTGCGCTGGATCGCGGAGAACGCGGGCCTCGAGGGCTACGTGATCGTCTCCAAGGTCAAGGAGCTGGACAAGAGCCAGGGCTACAACGCCGCCACCGGCGAGTACGGCGACCTGATCAAGGCCGGCGTCATCGACCCGGTGAAGGTCACCCGCTCCGCCCTGGAGAACGCCGCCTCCATCGCCTCCCTCCTCCTGACGACCGAGACCCTGGTCGTCGAGAAGAAGGAGGAAGAGGAGCCGGCCGCCGCGGGCCACGGCCACGGCCACGCCCACTGACGTCTTACGTCGGCAAGCCTTGAGCAAGGCCCGGCGCCCCTGACGGGGTGCCGGGCCTTCGCCGTGCCTTGTCGGCTGATCAGCCGCCTCAGGAACCTGACGCCCTCCGCGAGCACCGCACGCGCACCGTCCTTGTCCGCCAGCCGAGCCGCGAGGGCGGCTTCCGCGAGCCGCTGGGGCAGGGCCTCGGCTATTTCAGCCCCCGCACGGCACGCACATCGACCTCGGGCAGGGTGAGGCCGGCTCGCGCGTCGGCCACAGCCGCCTGCCAGCTCTGCGCCGTCAGGTCGTCACGCAGCCGGATGAACCGGTCTTCCACGCGCCGGTGCGGCACAGTGACGGAGGAGAGGGAGACGGCCAGGGTGGCGTTCGCCCGGTGTCCGGCCCAAGTCCACCAGCGCACGTCGCCGTCGCCCTCCCGGACGATGACCATGCCCGCCGGGTGCACCGCATCCAGATGCGCTGGTCCTGCGCGGTGTCGGTGTCACCGGAGCCCGGTGGGCACGACGGCCCAGACGATCTTGCCGGGGGCGCCGGGCCGCGGGGCCGTGCCCCACTCCTTGGCGAGGGACGCGACGAGGACGAGTCCCCGGCCGCCGTCCTCCTCCGTCCCGGTTCCGCGTGCCACGGGCAGCCGCTCGCCGCGGGCGTCGCTCACCTCCACCCGTACGTGCCCTGCGTCCTGCGCGCTCAGCCGCAGCCCGGCGTCCCGGCCGGGCACCCGGCCGTGGGTGACGGCGTTCGCGGCCAGCTCGGCGACGACCAGCTCCACGGCGTCGTGGGCGGGTGATCCGTAGCTCCACCCCCAGGCGTCCATCTGGTGCGAGGCGAGCCTGCGGGCGAGCCGGGCACCGCGGGGCGAGGCGGTGAAGCGGAGGGTGAAGACCCTCTGGTCGGCCGGCCGCTGCGGCAGGTGCGCTGAGTCCTGTCGGTCGGGGGGTGTCGTCATGGACCGAAGATGTCGTGGCGGTGTCCGCCGTCGCCAGGTCCGACGCCCTTACGGTCGGGGTCTGTCGGGGTGGGGAGGGACCGGGTCGTGCTTGTCGGGGGCGTCGGGCCGCGGCTCCCCCCAGAGGTCTTCGTCGTCGACGGGTTCGGGCGCGTGTGTAGGCGGCCGCCGGGGCGGTGGACCGGGGTGCCGTCGTCGGGCAGGCCGCGCAGGATGTGCGTGCGGATGCCGCTGGGGGTGTGGCCGGCGGCGAGCCAGCGGGCGGTGAGGCGCGTCAGCTCGTCGTGCATGCCACGGGGGATCTGGCGGAGGGCGGGGGAGAGGCGGGGGAGGGTGGCTACGAAGGCGCCCGCCGCTTCGAGGGCGTGGGGGTCTGCCTCGGGGCCGCCGGTCTGCCCGGTGAGCGGCGCCGGGGGATGGTGGGAGGTGTTTCCCACGGGGTCTTTCTTTGGATGACCGTCGGTGAGCCGAGGAGTCGGGACACCGACGGCCGGAATCCGGGGACTCGGTGCGACCTGCGGCGACACGGGGTTCGAGGGGGGTTGTACGGCGTGTACGGGCGTCTGTGCCAGGAGCTTGGCCAGATGCAGTCGAACTGCACGCCTACGCCAACCACGTGGTCAAGGGACTCTTGCAGACCGAGGAGTACGCACGCGCAGTCTTCCGCATGTGGCGCCCGCTGCTGGACGAGGAGACGATTGAACAGGGCGTGGCCACTCGGATGGAACGCCAGAAACTGTTCACGCGACGGCCTGCCCCGCTCCTGAGCTTCGTCATCGAGGAACACGTACTGCGTCGGCCCCTGGGCGGTCCGGACGTGCTGCGCGGCCAACTGGAACAACTGCTGCTCTACGGGCACGAACGCAACGTCGAGATGCAGGTCATGCCGACCTGGCGCGACGAACACGCGGGTCTGGCCGGGCCGTTCACATTGATCCACCTCGGGGATCAGCGCAGGATGGCCTACACGGAAGTGCAGGACACGAGCGCCCTGTACTCGGACCCAAAGAAGGTCAGCCCGCTGGAGGCAACCTACGGCGTTCTCAGAGCGCAGGCGTTGACTCCGAGGGAGTCGCTGGCCTTCATCGAGAAGTTGTTGGGAGAGCTATGAAGACAGGCAGCCCCGCGCCTGCCGCTGGTGAACTGCGCTGGTTCAAGAGCAGTCACAGCGCGGGCAACGGCGGTGATTGCGTCGAGGTCGCAGACGCGGGTACGGCCGTGCTGGTCCGCGACTCCAAGCGGCCGAACGAAGCGGTCCTCACCGTCCCCGTCGCCCAGTGGACAGCGTTCGTACGGATGGCCGCGCGCGGTTGAGAGGGGCGAGGGGCGGTCGGGAGCCGTTGCGCTCCCTACCGCCCCTCACTCATGCCCGTATGTCAGTCACTCGTTTCCTCTGGCGACCGCGAGCCTTCTTCTCAGGACGCCCAGGCGGACATGCAGACCGACGCGTTACTGACTGTTGTCGCGCAGGTACCCGCGATAGCCTGCACGGTGTCCGTACGGCACTACCGGTGACGCGAGGGGCGCGAGGGGGACCGTGGAACGGGGCGACGTGCGAGGGCATTACGAGGGGCTCGCAGCCGAGTACGACGAGCACTGGGTCTACGACCCGGACTACGTCCCCTGGATGTCCGGCCGGATCGCCGAGGCGCTGCGGCTCACTCCCACGGACCGGATCGCCGACATCGGCTCAGGTACGGGCCTGTTCGCCCGGGAAGTGGCCAGACAGATCCAGCCACACCATTCCATCCTGTGTGTCGATCCCTCCGAAGCGATGCTCCGCGGGCTCGGCACACCGCCTCCGGCCGCCCTGACGCCGATCGTCGCCTCCGCGGAGGACATCGCCGAAGGGCGTGCCCGCCTGCCGTACGAACAGCTCGACGCCATGTGGCTGAAGGAATCGGTGCACCACGTGGCCGACCCGGCGCACACCCTGCGAGGCCTCGCCGGCCGACTGGCCCCGGGCGGCCGGCTGCTGGTGGCCATGCTCTCGGCCACCATCCAGTACCCCCTGTTCAAGGCGGCCCTCGCACGATTCGAGGAACTGCAGCCCGACCCGGCGGTCATCGCGGGACACCTGCGGGCGGCCGGGCTGGAGACGACACTCGGCCATGTCGAGCACGAGCTGCGCATCGACCGGGACAGGTACTTCGGCATGGTGCGTGCCCGCTACATGTCCCTGCTCTCCACCTTCACCGACAGCGAGATCGAGAAGGGCATCGAGGAGATGCGAGTCGCTCATCCGGAGCCCGTGCTGGTCTTTCCCGACCGGTTCGCGTTCGTTCTCGGCCGACGGCGGGGTGAAGGCGCGTGAGCACCGTGGTCGACGAACGGCTGCGGCGCCTGCGGAGAGAACTCGACGACCACTCGCGGATCGCCGATCGCCTGGGACTCGATCTGGAACGGCCGTTACGGTCTCTCGACGACGGATATCCCGAAAACGCGGTGGCGCTGGTCGGGAAATTGACCGAGAAGCTGCTCAAGGAGCTGTGGCGGCACCATGGCGTCGAGGGCGACCCCGCGACGAAGGCCCTGAACGACCTCGTCAAGCGCTGCCGTCCCTACATCCGCAGCAGCACCGTCCTGGACGCGCTCGACGACATCCGACGCCTCCGCAACCGTTCCACGCACGACGGGTACGACATCAGCGATGAGGACGGACTGCTTGCGGTCCGTAGGCTCGTCGACGTCCTGGTCTGGTTCACCGACACCGGGAGCGCGGCCCTTCTCGGCGGCGAACCCGACATGGCACCCGAGGTGGCGCGCCGCTGCGAATTCCTCGCCGGGCTGTACGTCACCCTCGGCTACCGGCAGGCCAAGCGGTTCGTCCTCAGCCCGGACACCGTGTACCAGCTCTTCTGCCGGGAGTCGGGGATGCGGCTCGAGTACGTGGAGCTGATGCTCTCCCGTGACGCCGACGACCTCAGCACCGTCCTCGCCTCCAGCGGTGGCGAGTTGCTGCGCACCCGGCTGCCCAAGCTCACCCGGTTCGTCGTCCTGGACGATGACGGCGGCGCGGCATCCGGAGCCCTCCACCAGCTGCTGGGCACCGACTTCCGGATTGTGCGATACGACGGTTTCGTCGACACCCTCGTCAATCTCGACGCCCATCTCGCCGGGTTCACCACCGCCGACGCCTCGTCCGAGCCCCAGGCCGTCGCCGCGGCGGTGCTCACCACCGACCCGCGCACCGGCGAGACGAAGGTGACGGAATCCGGCGACGCGGCGGAACTGCTGACGCGCCTCGCGCGCGGCAGCGCGAACGTCCTGGTCACCGGTCGGGCCGGAAGCGGCAAGAGCACACTCCTGCGCACGCTGGCCGGCAACCCGGAAGTCCGCCGCTTCCGTTTCTACTTCGACCTCGGTCTCAAACCCAAGGACGAACCGTTCTCCGAGTACGTGGCCCGCCTCCTGGCGCCGGCCATGGCGTCGGACCGCTCCCGCGCGTATGACCTCTTCCTTTACCTCATCCGGTCGGGAACCGCGCTGTGCGTGCTCGACGCCGTCGACGAGGGCGTCGAGGAACCGAGTCCGGCCGGTTTCCTGCGGCTCTTCACCGATCTCGCGGCCGTCCTGTCCGCCGAATCGGCGGTCGTCATGAGTTCGCGGGTCTCCTTCCTCGCGGACTCGCCCCAGGTGCGTCAGCTACTGGACAGCGGCGCCGGCCGCTCCGAACAGCTCGTCGAGCAGATGTACGCCAACGGCGTCGACCCGTCACGCGTCCCGCACTTCCACGTCGTACGTCTGACCGAGCCGGAGGCAACCCCGCTCGAGCAACGCCTCACCGCGCAGCTGGGCCTTCCGCCGGGGAAGACGCTCGCGGACATTCTCAGCACACACATCACACGGACGTTGGCCGAGTGCGGGCGGCCCGACCTGGAGCGGCGGCTGCCCGCGGCATTCGGACGGGCCTTCCTTACCGACCGCACCGTCTTCTCCCTCCTCGACCTCCACCGCGAGCTGGGGGGCGACGCCTTCGAGGACGGACGCCTCGATCCAGAGGCCTGTCTCCTCGGACCGCTGCTGCGCCCGGCGGGGCACGACCACTTCGCCTTCGTGCACGCGGCGTACCAGGAACTCCTCGCCGCCAGGTACCTCGCGGACCCCGCACACCTGAATGCGGCGGCGGACCTCCCCGGCGGTGCCTACCTCACCGAGCAGGTGCGTGCCTTCCTCGCCGGCATGCGCGCCGGCGCGGAGAACAACGACTGCGTACTGCCCGCCGGGGCATACCTGGTCGGTCCGGCCGAGCGGCTGCTGATCCGCCGCGTCGAGCGCTCCGTGCGCTTCGACCGCCAGGCCGTGACCGTCGCACGGTACCGCCGCTTCCTCGACGCCCTCGACGCGGACGGCACCTCGCCATGGGACCACCCGGACCAGCCGGCCCACGTCACCCACCGCCCCTGGACCGACCGGCTGCGGCGTCCCGACTACTACGAAAACCCACGCTACGACGACCATCCGGCGATCTGCGTCAGCTGGTGGAGCGCGTACGCCTTCGCCGCGTTCGAGGGCAAGCGGCTGCCGACCGCCCTCGAATGGGAGGCGGCCGCGCGGGGCACCGACGGGCGGCTCTTCCCATGGGGCGACACACCGGACAGCACCCGAGTCAACTGCGCCGACTCGTGGGTCGGCCGACCCGTCGTGACGTACCAGGCCTGGTACCGGGACTTCGCGGGCGACGCCGTCCGCCGGGCCGGCGTGACACCCTCCGGTGAACGCCTCGGCAACTGTTCCCCGTTCGGCGTTCTGGACATGGTGGGCAACTGCTGGGAATGGACGTCCACCAGCCTGGTCGATCCCGGAGAGGCCGTCATCTGCGGCGGTAGCTACGACAACCCCATGCGTGCGGTACAGGCCAGTACCAAAGGTCTCTATCGGAAGCGTGGCGGAAGCAACGCAGTCGGCTTCCGGTGCGTGCAGGACATCGACTCGGCCGAGGCAGAGGAGACCACAACATGAGCGGCGGCGGGCCGCGACACGGCACCATCGTCGACAGGCGGCCGAGCGGCGGAGGGCTGAGCGGTGCACTCGGCTCCTACATCGTCCGGGACGACGAGGACGAGCGGTACTACAGCTTCGACTACCGGCAGATCGTGACCGAGGGTTTCCGGACCATCCGCACCGGCGAACGCGTCCGCTTCCACGTCAGCGGCGACAGTCCCTACCGGGCGGAGTTCGTCATTCGCCTCGACCAGCCCGACCCGGCCGAGTACTACCGGTGACCAGCGACGGAGTACCCCTGCTCGACGACGTCACCGGGGCCCGCCAGGAACTGACCGTCGTCCTGCCCGTGCGGCTGCTGCGCGTCCCCGACTGGCCGGAAGGCCCCTTCCCGTTCGCGTTGGGCAGCCGCCGCACCGACGCCCGAACCAGGTCCACCTACTTCGCCCCCGCCTCCGCCCGGGCCCTCTACGGTGCACCCGGGCGACCGCGACGCTGGCACCTGCCACTGGACGTCAAGCACGACGGACTGCATCTGCTCGGCATGGAACTCCTCCGCGCGGCCACCGCACGCAACCCCGAACACGCCCTGGCTGTCCTGCACTTCACTGTGGAGCGACCGCTGCTGCCCGTCCTGCGGGCTCTGTCCGGACGGACGGCTGCCCTCGACGAAACGCTCACCGGCCCGTTCGACCCGGCCAGGTTGCTCGCCGGCATCGTCGACGTCCGTGCTCACAACGCCCCGTTCGCCATCGCCCGTCCCTACACGATCGCCTTCCTGACCCCGACGGCTAGGCACACTCCCGCTCTCCGTGCCGCCCCGGAAGAGGAACTGCCCGCCTCCGCGTACCGGTGGCTGTGGCAACTGGCCTCGCGCTCCACCCCGCAGGACTTCCCCCTGCCACCGGAGACCGCAGGTGAACACTTCAAGGACGCCGTGCGCATCTCGGCGGACTGGAGCGCCCTGGTACTGAGACAAGGCGCCGCCTTCCTCGGCCACCGGCCCGACAGCGGTGTGGGCGACTTCTTCGATTTCGGCGCACTGCACTCCCGTACCGTCTACCTCGATGCCCTGCTCCTCGGCTCCCTGCAGCGCGACCACATCGACGAACTCACCGACGAACTCTCGGAGGTGTTCACTTCCGCCCGCCGGCTGGCACGCCGTGTCGCCGCATTGGAGCAGAACATCGCGGTCTTCCGCAGCAGCTACTGGCGACAGCACCTCACCGCCCACGGCCCGGCGAACGAACTGCTGCTCGCCTTCCAGAACCAACACCGGCTGCCCGCCCGGTTCACCGAGATCCTCGCCGAAGCCGCCGATTACAGCAGGCTCGTGCAAACACAGGAAAGTCAGCAGATCAGCGGGGCCCTGGGCGTCCTGACCATCCTGGGCCTGCCACTCGGCACCGCCCTTGGCATCCTGCAGGTCCTCGACGACCACTCCGTGCCCCACCTGCTACTGGCACTCGCCCTGTCGGTCGCAGCGACGGCGGCAGTCCTGACCACCCGCTACGGCCGCCTCGTTCTGTCGTCGCTGCGGGGCGGGGACGGCGAGGAGCGAAGCCATGCTCGTGACAGAGAAGGTGCTGCTGTTCGACGAGGCCCTCGCCAGGGAGGGGACCAGGACCGATGACATCGTCGACCAGGATTCCGGCGTGAATGCGCTGCCCATGCCTCTCGCCCTCCTCTTTGCCACCTGGTTGACTTGAGCGGGATCGAGCAACTCCCTGACCCCGGCTTCGCGACACCGGCGCGGTCACCGGATGGCCGAACAAACTGGAGCCTGCCGCCTGACCAGTAGTAGCGCAGTCCCCGAGTCAGCCTTGCAGATGCGCCGGCACGATCTGCCGGACCAGCCGCCACATCCCGTTCGACGGATTCGCCTTGCGCTCCTCGCCGGCGACGCGAGCTTCCTCGCCCGTTCGACGGCCTCCGGCCACCCCGCGCGGTAACGACCGAAGTCGAACTCACGGGCCGTCTTGCTGTAATCGGGATGGTAGGCGACGAGGTGTCTTTTGGCCTGCTGGTAACCGGTGACGACGGCGCGGTGGTCGCGGAAGTGGAGCAGGAGCCACAGCTCGAAGCAGGAAGACGCATCAGCGGGGTGAGCTGCCCGACGTACGCGTCGAGATAGGCGTCGAGCCGTAGATCGGACTCGCGATGCCGGAACAGGATGGCCGGACCGCCCTGGTGCTCGCGGATCTGCACCGCCTGCACGATGCCGCGGTGGTTGATGCTAGAGACCGCCGGGAACCGCGATCAGAACATCGCATTCGTTGATCCGGCCGGACGCCCCGGTGAACTGGAACGTCGCCCACGCGCGGTACGGCTCAGTCTTCGGCATCAGGCCCTTGAGGTGGTCCAGCCCCTCTTGTTCCCACCGGAACCCGGACCGCCGCGGCTGGAACCATCGCTCACGCGGAGCGGGAGCTGTTGGCTTGGGAGCAGCGGGCAACGAGCACCTCCGAAACGGCAGTAAGACAGAGAGACGACTGTGCGGGCAGCGGGATCCCTCCGGTGGCAGGCCCGAAATCCTAGTCGGCCCCTCCGACAATCGGGCCGGCCGCACGAGAAGCCCCCTGCCTCGCCAGGCAGGGGGCTTCTCCGGACGCCCGTCTAGTTCTTCTACTAAGTCTCCAGTGCGTCCAATGCGCCGAGCTGCTGCATCAGCCCCAGCTGGTCGTGCTGCCACCAGGTCTCGGCGATCTTTCCGTCGTCGCCGAACCGGAACAGGGTCATCCCGGTCATGGTGACCTGCTTCCCGGTGGGCGCGATACCCAGGAACTCGCCCTTGTGCGTGGCGTTCCAGGTCCAGCGCGCGCAGGCCCGGTCGCCCTGGGCGATCAGATCCTCGATCGTGAACGTGAAGTCGAAGGCGCTCCGCCACATCCGGTACTCGCTGCGGACGGAGTCCAGACCGATCGTGTCCTGCGGGTTGACCGGATCGTGGCTGTGAATGTCCTCCTCGAGCAGGTCGTTGAGCGGCGGCAGGTCGCCCTCGGTCGCCAGCGTCTCGAAGAACCGCCGTACGGTGATCGCGTACAACTGCTCGTCCCGCACCACGTCGAGATCCGTGAACGTGGGCGTCTCGTCGCAGAGGGCGACCATCTCCTGGAAGATCCTGTCGGTTTCCGGCAGCTTCGAGTTCCGCATCGCCTCCTCGTACGACGGGAACTCCACCAGCTCGATGACGTGCGACGCATCCGACCGGTCCTTGCCGACCACCGCGTGCGTCGCGGTCCGCTTCCCCTTGGTCTGCGCGACCCAGGTGTCCATCAGCCGGTTCATCTCGTCCAACCGGCTCGTCCTGCACTCGATGAGCTGTACGAAGGTCATGACGCCGCCTCCGGCCCCCCTGGTCCGGTTCCGTCACGGCCATTGTCCCACCGGGGCACCGACGTCACCTCCGTACCGTCACCGCGGTCCGTACTACTGCGGTCCGTACTACTGCGGCCGGTACCACTGTGGCCGGTACCACTGTGGCCGGTACTACTGCGGCCCGTACTTGCGTCCCGTCTTCGACGTGATCCCGCCCAGCAGGCCGCGGGGCGTGACCTTCACCAGGCCCATCAGCGCCTTGTAGCGAGGGTCCGGGATCGACAGAGTCTTACCGCGGGCCAGGTCCGCCAGGGCCGTGGCGACGATTTTGTCGGCGTCCAGCCACATCCAGTTCGGGATGTTGTCCGTGCCCATGCCGGCCCGCTGGTGGAACTCGGTGCGGACGAAGCCGGGGGCCAGCGCCATCAGGCGTACACCGCTGCCCGCCAGGTCGCGCGCCGCGCCCTGCGTGAACTGCACGACCCACGCCTTGGAGGCGCCGTACGTGCCCCGCGGGACGAAGGCCGCCACGGAGGCGACGTTGACGACCCCGCCCCGGCCTCGCTCCCGCATCGCCTCCGTCGCCGCCGACGTCAGCCGCAGCACCGCCTCGATGTGCACCTTGAGCATCCGCAGCTCGTCGGCCATCGGGACGTCGAGGTAGCGGCCCTTGTTGCCGAAGCCCGCGTTGTTGACCAGCAGGTCGACGGGGTTCCTGCGGTCGCCCAGCCGGGCGGCGACCGCCTCGATGCCCTCGTCCGTCGCCAGGTCGGCCGTCAGCACCTCCGCCTCGATGCCGTGCCGGTCGTGCAGTTCGGTCGCCTGGTCCGTGAGGCGCTTGGTGTCCCGTGCCACCAGCACGAGGTTGTGCCCGTCCGCCGCCAGCCGCCGCGCGAACGCGGCGCCGATGCCCGCGGTCGATCCCGTAATCAGAGCCGTTGTCATGGCGAAAGATTAGTGGCCCGAAGGCATGTGGCTCGGATCTCTGCACAGGCCCTCCCGATCGGTGACGACCAGGTGTCGGACGGGTCGGCGACGCCCGGTCCGTCGCCTGTGACTCCGCGTACCGACGCACGGTCGGTCCATGCACGCCGCCGCATACTGACGCCACGCCAGCCCGCCTACGCCTCAGTGTGCTGACACCCAGTCAGCCCGCGTACGTCTCCGCGTACTTCCGCGCCGCCGCCAGCGACTCCGGGTGCAGGGCCGTACCCGCTGCGAGCAGCCGGGGCAGCAGCGACCGGTCGGTCGTGCCGGCCCGGAACTCCAGGGCGACGGTCACGTCGTGGTCTGGCCGGTGCACGATCTCGATCGGATCGCCCGCCTGGATCTCACCCGGCTCGATCACCCGTAGATACGCACCCGGCGCACCCTTCTGCGTGAACCGCTTCACCCAGCCCTTTTCACCCAGATGGCCCTGGAAGGTCCGGCAGGGAATCCGCCCGCAGGTGACCTCCAGGACCACCGTGGAGCCGATGCGCCAGCGCTCGCCGATCCGCGCGCCGGATATGTCGAGGCCCTCCGTGGTGAGGTTCTCGCCGAACGCGCCGTTGGCCAGCGTCCGGCCCAGTTCGCGCTCCCAGTCGTCGAGGTCCTCGCGCGCCACCGCGTACACCGCCTGGTCGTCGCCG
Source organism: Streptomyces sp. NPDC005202 (assembly GCF_040608235.1). Classification (NCBI taxonomy): domain Bacteria; kingdom Bacillati; phylum Actinomycetota; class Actinomycetes; order Kitasatosporales; family Streptomycetaceae; genus Streptomyces; species Streptomyces sp. NPDC005202. Next base: position 250,790 of record NZ_JBEXHW010000004.1, read on the forward strand.
CCGTGGTGGCGCGTGTCGCACACCGCGTCCCCGGCCAGGCCGCTCGCCCCGACGCCCTTCGGCCCGGGCGCCGCCACCCGCACCGGTCCGTCGGCCGGCCGCTTGTCGATGCCGGTCAGGCCCTCGGGCTGATCCGTGTACGGCACGGCCTGCGGACGGCCCAGGTTCACAGACAGAAGCTTCATGCCCGCACGGTAAAAAACCGGCGACCAAAGTGTCGACGCATTATTCGCCGCCGTATCCAAGGCTCACTTATGCTCAAGGGGTGATCGAGGCTCGTCATCTCCGCGTGCTGCGCGCCGTGGCCACCACCGGTTCGTTCTCCGCGGCGGGGCGCGAACTGGGCTGCACCCAGCCCGCCGTCAGCCAGCAGATGAAGGCCCTGGAGGCGTCCGTCGGCACTCCGCTGCTTGTCCGCAGCGGCCGCGAGATTCGCCTGACGCAGGCCGGCGAGGCGCTCGTCCGGCACGCCAACGGCATCCTCGCCGGGCTCACGGCCGCCGAGGAGGAGATCGCCGCCATCGCGGGGCTGCGGGCAGGACGTGTCCGGCTCGTCTCCTTCCCGAGCGGCAGCTCCACGCTGGTGCCGACCGCGCTCGCCGCGCTGCGCGCCGCCCACCCCGGCACCCGGGTCTCGCTGGAGGAGGCCGAGCCGCCGAAGTCCGTCGAGCTGCTGCGCGAGGGCGACTGCGACGTGGCGCTCGCCTTCCGCTACGGGGGGGCCGCGGGCGCGGAGGAGTGGGAGGACCTGGTCGTACGGCCGCTGCTGACCGACCGGCTCGTGGCGCTGGTGCCCGAACGGCACCGGCTGGCCCGCGCCGGCTCCGTCGCCATCGGGGAACTCGCCGCCGAGCCGTGGATCGCGGGCTGCCCGCGCTGCCGCGGCCAGTTGGTGGAGGTGTGCGAGAGCGCCGGCTTCACGCCCCGCATCGACTTCGCGACGGACGACTATCCGGCGGTGGTCGGCCTCGTGGGTGCCGGTCTCGGCGTCGCCGTCCTGCCCCAGCTCGCGATCGAGTCCGTACGTCCCCGGGGTGCACGCACGGTGACCCTGGAACCGGCGGTGCGACGGGAGATCGTCGCGCTCACCCTGCCCGACCTGGCCCAGGTGCCGGCGGTGGCGGCGACGCTGGAGGAGCTGGCGCGCGCGGCGTCCCGGTAGCCCCGGTCCGGGGGCGCGGCGCAACGGCGCCGCCAACGCACCAGGCACGCGTGTGCCTGCCCTGTAGTGCAGAAACGTTCCTTCAGCTTTTCGAGGCGGTGTGCCCGCTGGTCGACGATGCCGAGACCAGCCGCTTCCGTGCCCGCCCCATGAGTTCTTCGCGCTCGTCCTCGGTCAGGCCGCCCCACACGCCGTACGGTTCGCGCACCGCCAGCGCATGCGCCGCGCACTGCGCGCGGACCGGGCACCTCATGCAGACCTCCTTGGCCGAGTTCTCTCGAGCGCTCCGAGCCGCCCCGCGCTCACCCTCCGGATGGAAGAAGAGAGAGCTGTCGACCCCACGGCAGGCAGCCAGGAGCTGCCAGTCCCACAGGTCCGCGTTCGGTCCGGGAAGGCGGGAGAAATCTGCCATTGCGTGACCCCTTGTAGCCGTTCTGGGCGGATGTGGTGCCGACGACCGTACATCTCCGATCTAAGGAGATGAAAATATGACTCATTGAGAATCTAGCCCCAGACACTATGAAACGGGAAGAAAATGGGCTAAATGGGGCACGGGTTGTGATGAAAAGTTGAGGGCCGGTACGACATGTCTGCGCTGTATCCGCTCCCTCACGTAGAGTGCCGAAGATGGCACACAGCCCCGTAACTCTTTCGAGTGACCGTCGTTGAGAGTGCGGAGGCGGTTGAAAACACAAGCGCTCGGGCAGGCGTCCGAGACGGTCAACCGCACAGGTGACGATTTCGTACCAGCCTGGAGGCTCAAGGTGACGCGCATCAGCTGCGGAGGGCGGCCATGACATCCGTCCTCGTCTGCGACGACTCCCCGCTTGCCCGAGAGGCGCTCCGCCGCGCGGTCGCGACCGTGCCCGGCGTCGAGCGCGTGACGACGGCGGCCAACGGCGAGGAAGTCCTCCGCCGCTGGGGTGCCGACCGCTCGGACCTCATCCTGATGGACGTGCGCATGCCCGGACTGGGCGGCGTCGAAACGGTCCGGCGTCTGCTGTCCGCCGACCCCGGTGCGCGCATCATCATGCTCACCGTCGCCGAGGACCTCGACGGTGTGGCCCTCGCGGTCGCCGCCGGTGCCCGCGGCTATCTGCACAAGGACGCCTCCCGCGCGGAGCTGCGTGCCACGGTGACCCAGGCCCTGGCCGACCCCACCTGGCGGCTCGCCCCGCGTCGGCTGCGCTCCGCCGAGATGGGCGCCGCGCCCACGCTCACCGCGCGCGAGATCCAGGTCCTGGAGGGCATGAGCCACGGCCGGTCCAACGCGGAGATCGGCCGTGAGCTGTTCCTCTCCGAGGACACCGTCAAGACGCACGCCCGCCGCCTGTTCAAGAAGCTCGGCGCCTCGGACCGCGCGCACGCGGTGGCACTCGGCTTCCGGTGGGGCCTGGTCCGCTAGGTCCTGTCCGGTTCCGGGCCGATCGACGGCCTGGGTCCGGCGCACCGGGCGGCCTCCCGGCGGCGGGGACTGGCCGGCCCGGCCGAGCGGAAACGTGACGGCGCCCCCCACGCGCGCGGGATCGAGCGTGGGGGAGCGTCCGGCCGTACGGCGCAGGCGAGGGTCAATGCGGCGGGGGCGTGCCCGATCCGGCGCTGCGGGGCCGGTCCTGGGAGCCGCTGCCCGAGGGCCCCGAGGGCGCCGACAGCGCTGCGGATACGTCTCTGCTCACGGGCCCACCCGGAGCGAGTGACGTCGAGAAACGCAGGAGAAGCCGAATGCCAGGGGGAGGAGGCGCCCGGACGCAGTGGCCCCGGGGGCGGCCGTATCCGGGCTGCGGGCATCGCCGCCTACCGCAGGAGGGACGCTCGGGGCCAAGCGGCCCGCCGGGCGCCGCTGCTTGTTTCGCCGCGGATGCCGCATCCTTGAGGTGTGGAGTTCCTCGGGGACAAGTCGGTCGAGCGGAAGGGGAGGGCGCAGGGGATGACTTCCGGCGCACCTGCTCATAACGCTTCGGTGCACAACGAAGGGCGCGGTGTCACGGAGCGGACGACGCCAGGGCACCATGGACCGATGCGTGACGACGAGGCGGCACTTGCCCAAGGGGCGATCGGTGCGCTCGTCCACCGCGCGGTCGACGGGGACGAGCAGGCCACGCACGATCTGCTCGCCCGTGTCCACCCGCTGGCGTTGCGCTACTGCCGCACCCGGCTGTCCCGGCTCCCGGGCGACGCACGCCACTTCGTCGAGGACCTCGCCCAGGAGGTCTGCGTGGCCGTGCTGCTCGCCCTGCCGCGCTACAAGGACACCGGACGCCCCTTCGAGGCCTTCGTCTTCGCCATCGCCGCCCACAAGGTTGCGGACCTGCAGCGCGCGGCCATGCGGCACCCCGGTTCGACGGCCGTCCCGTCCGACGAGATGCCCGAGCGCCCGGACGACTCCCTCGGCCCGGAGGAGCGCGCCCTGCTCAGCAGCGACGCCGAGTGGGCCAAGAAACTCCTGGCCAACCTTCCCGAGAACCAGCGCGAGCTGCTCCTGCTGCGCATCGCCGTGGGCTTGACGGCCGAGGAGACGGGTCAGATGTTGGGAATGTCACCGGGAGCGGTGCGAGTGGCCCAACACCGGGCGCTGAGCCGGCTGCGGGCGCTCGCCGAGCAGTAGAAGAGCCCCTTCCCGGGCCTCATATGAACAGGCGACCCGCCGTTTCCGTACGAACATACGAAGCCCGGCGTCACCTCACACCGTGGAATGTGAGAAGCCCGCTTCCCGTTAGCATGGACATCCGCACCGATCAAGGCCATTTGGGGAAGGTGTCATGACTGCCAACGTCGACGGAGTGCCCGAGAAATTCGCGACACTCGGGCTGACCTACGACGACGTGCTGCTGCTGCCGGGCCCGTCGGACATGGCACCCGACGAGATCGACACCGCCTCGTACGTCTCCAAGAACGTGCGGGTCAACATCCCGCTGCTGTCCGCCGCCATGGACAAGGTCACCGAGTCGCGCATGGCGATCGCGATGGCCCGCCAGGGCGGCGTCGGCGTTCTGCACCGCAACCTGTCCATCGAGGACCAGGCCAACCAGGTCGACCTGGTCAAGCGCTCCGAGTCCGGCATGGTCGCCGACCCCATCACGGTGCACCCGGACGCCACCCTTGCCGAGGCCGACGCGCTGTGCGCCAAGTTCCGCATCAGCGGCGTGCCGGTCACCGACGGCAACAAGAAGCTGCTCGGTATCGTCACCAACCGCGACATGGCCTTCGAGACCGACCGAACGCGCCAGGTGCGCGAGGTCATGACGCCGATGCCGCTGGTCACCGGCAAGGTCGGCATCTCCGGCCACGAGGCCATGGAGCTGCTGCGCAAGCACAAGATCGAGAAGCTGCCCCTGGTAGACGACGAGGGCGTCCTCAAGGGCCTGATCACGGTCAAGGACTTCGTCAAGGCGGAGCAGTACCCGCGCGCCGCCAAGGACGCCGAGGGCCGCCTCCTCGTCGGTGCGGCGGTCGGCGTGGCCGGTGACGCCTTCGAGCGCGCCCAGGCCCTGATCGAGGCGGGCGTCGACTTCATCGTCGTCGACACCGCGCACGGCCACTCCCGGCTGGTCGGCGACATGATCGCCAAGATCAAGTCGAACTCGTCCGGCGTCGACGTCATCGGCGGCAACGTCGCCACGCGCGACGGTGCCCAGGCACTCGTCGACGCGGGCGCCGACGGCATCAAGGTCGGTGTGGGCCCCGGCTCCATCTGCACCACCCGCGTGGTCGCCGGCGTCGGCGTCCCGCAGGTCACGGCCATCTACGAGGCCGCGCTGGCCGCCAAGGCGGCCGGTGTCCCGGTCATCGGCGACGGCGGCCTGCAGTACTCCGGTGACATCGCCAAGGCCCTGGTCGCGGGCGCGGACACGGTGATGCTGGGCTCGCTGCTCGCCGGCTGCGAGGAGTCCCCGGGCGAGCTGCAGTTCATCAACGGCAAGCAGTTCAAGTCCTACCGCGGTATGGGCTCCCTGGGCGCCATGCAGTCCCGCGGCGACCGCAGGTCGTTCTCCAAGGACCGGTACTTCCAGGAGGGCGTCGCCTCCGACGAGCAGCTGATCCCCGAGGGCATCGAGGGCCAGGTGCCCTACCGCGGTCCGCTGTCCTCCGTCGTCCACCAGCTGGTCGGCGGCCTGCGCCAGTCGATGTTCTACGTCGGCGGCAGGACGATCCCCGAGCTCCAGGCCAAGGGCCAGTTCGTGCGGATCACCTCGGCGGGCCTGAAGGAGAGCCACCCGCACGACATCCAGATGACGGTCGAGGCGCCGAACTACAGCAGCAAGAAGTGACGCACGCACGCGTGCAGCGTGTCGTGATCCACGGGCAAGCGCACGCGTGCAGCGTGTCGAGGCGTGGCCGAGGGCGGTCCCGGATGCTCCGGGGCCGCCTTCGCCGTACCTGCGGAGGGCCGCTGTCGTACCCGTCGGCGATACTGGAAGACGCTGAAACGCATCAGGGAAAGGCCACAGACGTGACTGAGATCGAGATCGGGCGCGGCAAGCGCGGCCGCCGGGCATACGCGTTCGACGACATCGCCGTCGTCCCCAGCCGCCGCACCCGGGACCCGAAGGAGGTCTCGATCGCCTGGCAGATCGACGCCTACCGCTTCGAGCTGCCCTTCCTGGCCGCCCCCATGGACTCGGTCGTCTCCCCGGCCACGGCCATCCGCATCGGCGAGATGGGCGGCCTGGGGGTGCTCAACCTCGAGGGCCTGTGGACGCGGTACGAGGACCCGCAGCCGCTGCTCGACGAGATCGCCGAGCTGCCCGCCGAGTCCGCGACGCGCCGCCTGCAGGAGATCTACGCGGCGCCCATCAAGGAGGAGCTGATCGGCGCGCGCATCAAGGAGGTGCGCGACTCCGGCGTGGTCACCGCAGCCGCGCTCTCCCCGCAGCGCACGGCCCAGTTCTCCAAGGCGGTCGTGGACGCCGGCGTGGACATTTTCGTCATCCGCGGTACGACCGTGTCGGCGGAGCACGTCTCGTCCTCGCACGAGCCGCTGAACCTGAAGCAGTTCATTTACGAGCTCGACGTCCCGGTGATCGTCGGCGGCTGCGCCACCTACACCGCGGCCCTGCACCTGATGCGCACCGGCGCGGCCGGCGTCCTGGTCGGCTTCGGCGGTGGCGCCGCGCACACCACGCGGAACGTCCTCGGCATCCAGGTCCCGATGGCCACGGCGGTCGCCGACGTGGCCGCCGCCCGCCGCGACTACATGGACGAGTCCGGCGGCCGCTACGTGCACGTGATCGCGGACGGCGGCGTCGGCTGGTCCGGCGACCTGCCCAAGGCGATCGCCTGCGGCGCCGACGCCGTCATGATGGGCTCCCCGCTCGCCCGCGCGGTCGACGCGCCCGGCAAGGGCCACCACTGGGGCATGGAGGCCGTCAACGAGGAGCTGCCGCGCGGCAAGAAGGTAGACCTCGGCACGGTCGGCACCATCGAGGAGATCCTCACCGGCCCGTCCCACACCCCCGACGGCTCCATGAACTTCTTCGGCGCCCTGCGCCGCGCCATGGCCACCACCGGCTACAGCGAGCTCAAGGAGTTCCAGCGGGTCGAGGTGACGGTGGCGGACTCGCAGCACAAGAGGTAGGCCGCACGGTGCCGCAGGGGCCCGGACCGTGGCATAGGCGGTCCGGGCCCCTCGGCGTCCCGAGGCGATGGTCTACAGCCGGTGTGCCGCCCCCGTCGGCGCCGCCCCGCGCGTGTCGAGGAGCAGCTGGGCCTTCACCGACAGGCCCTGCAGGTCGTACGTACGGTGGTGCTGGAGCAGGATCGTCAGGTCGGCGTCGGCCACCGCGTCGTACAGGGAGTCGGCGCGCGGGACCGGGCGGTCCAGGACGCTCCAGGCCGCCACATGCGGGTCGTGGTAGCTGACGGCGGCGCCGAGCTCCATCAGCCGGACCGCGATCTCCTGTGCGGGTGTGCCCTGCAGGTCGGCCAGGTCGGGTTTGTAGGTGACGCCGAGCAGTAGCACGCGCGCGCCGCGGGCCGACTTGCCGTGTTCGTTCAGCAGCGTGGCGGCGCGCTGGATGACGTACTGCGGCATCCGGCTGTTGACCTGCTGGGCCAGTTCCACCATCCGCAGGGTGCGGCTCGCGTGCCCGGTCAGGTCCTGGGGGACGCCGTGGCCGCCGACGCCGGGGCCGGGGCGGAACGCCTGGAAGCCGAACGGCTTGGTCTCCGCGCAGCGGACGACGTCCCACAGGTCGACGCCCAACTCGTGGCACAGGACGGCCATCTCGTTGACGAGGGCGATGTTGACGTGCCGGTAGTTGGTCTCAAGGAGCTGCACGGTCTCCGCCTCGCGCAGTCCGCGTGCGCGGACCACCTTGTCGGTGAGCCGCCCGTAGAAGGCGGCGGCCGACTCGGTGCAGGCCGGCGTCAGGCCGCCGATCACCTTCGGCGTGTTGGCCGGGGTGAAGTCGCGGTTGCCGGGGTCGACGCGGCTCGGCGAGTAGGCGAGGTGGAAGTCGCGGCCCGCGCGGAGTCCCGAGCCATCCTCCAGGAGCCGCCGCAGGAATTCCTCCGTGGTTCCGGGGTGGACGGGCGATTCCAGGATAACCGTGGTGTGCGGACGCAACCGCTCGGCCAGCGTGCGGGCGGCCGCCGCCACCTGGCTCAGGTCGAGCCCGCCGTCCGCGTCCCGCGGGGTCGGCGCGCAGATGACCGCGGTGCGCACCCGGCCGAGCTCGGCCGGGTTGGTGGCCGGCCGGAAGCCCCCCGAGAGCATCCGGCGCAGTTCGGCGGGGCTGAGGGAGCCGGACTCGGGCCCGGTCCGGTATCCGAGGGTGGGGATGCCGGCGGCGACGGCGGCCTGGGCCAGGGGCAGGCCGAGAGGACCGAGTCCGATGACGGCGAGATCTGCGGGCATGGCGTGGGCCGTCCTTCCCAGTAACCGAGGCGGGGCAGGTGCGCAAGCCCGGTGGACAGGACGGGCCAGCGCAATGTCAGACTAGGAGTAAATATGACCGTTTTGTGGGATTGACCAGCGTGTTTCTCGGGGAGCCGTGACGGTTGTCCACAGGCTGGGGGCGACTGGTGGCCGAAGTTGGGCAACCCGGTCAGAATTTGGGCATGGGGGATGGCAGACAGCGAGCTTCGCCCGACGGGCGCGGCCGACGCGACCGAAAGCGGGAGGCAGCAGTGAGGACAGCGACACTGGGGCCGGCGCAGCGCGCCGAGTCACTGGCGGGAATGGCCGAGCGCGAGCTGGACGTGCTGGTCGTGGGCGGAGGCGTGGTGGGTGCGGGCACGGCCCTCGACGCCGTGACCCGTGGCCTGTCCACGGGGCTGGTCGAGGCCCGCGACTGGGCGTCAGGCACGTCGAGCAGGTCCAGCAAGCTGATACACGGCGGACTGCGCTATCTGGAGATGCTCGACTTCGCGCTCGTCCGGGAGGCGCTGAAGGAGCGCGGCCTGCTGCTGGAGCGCCTGGCCCCCCACCTGGTCAAACCCGTGCCGTTCCTGTACCCGCTCCAGCGCAAGGGCTGGGAGCGCCTGTACGCCGGCTCGGGCGTCGCGCTCTACGACGCCATGTCGATGGCCCGCGCGCACGGCCGGGGCCTGCCCCTGCACCGCCACCTGACCCGCCGTCACGCCCTGCGCGTCGCCCCCTGCCTGAGGAAGGACGCACTGGTCGGAGCGCTGCAGTACTACGACGCCCAGGTGGACGACGCCCGCTACGTGGCGACGCTGGTGCGCACGGCGTCGTCGTACGGCGCGAAGGTCGCCAACCGTGCGCGCGTGACCGGCTTCCTGCGCGAGGGCGAGCGCGTCGTCGGCGCCCGGGTGCAGGACGTGGAGGGCGGCGGGGAGTACGAGGTCCGCGCCAAGCAGGTCGTCAACGCCACCGGGGTGTGGACCGACGACACCCAGGCGATGGTGGGGGAGCGGGGCCAGTTCCACGTCCGGGCGTCCAAGGGCATCCACCTGGTCGTGCCCAAGGACCGCATCAACTCCTCGACCGGGCTGATCCTGCGCACCGAGAAGTCCGTGCTGTTCGTGATCCCGTGGGGCCGGCACTGGATCATCGGGACCACCGACACCGACTGGAATCTGGACAAGGCGCACCCGGCCGCATCCAGTGCCGACATCGACTACCTCCTGGACCACGTCAACTCGGTGCTCGCGGTGCCGCTCAGCCGCGACGACGTCCAGGGCGTGTACGCGGGCCTGCGGCCCCTGCTCGCCGGCGAGTCCGACGCCACCAGCAAGCTGTCGCGCGAACACACCGTGGCCCATCCGGCGCCCGGGCTCGTGGTGGTCGCGGGCGGCAAGTACACGACGTACCGGGTGATGGCCAAGGACGCGGTGGACGAGGCGGTGCACGGCCTCGACATGCGGGTCGCCGAATGCGTCACCGAGGACATCCCGCTGCTGGGCGCGGAGGGCTACCGGGCCATGTGGAACGCGCGAGCGCGGACAGCCGCCGAGACCGGCATCCATGTGGTGCGCGTGGAGCACCTGTTGAACCGGTACGGGTCGGCGGCGCAGGAGGTCCTCGACCTCATCGCCGAGAACCCGTCGCTGGGCGCGCCGCTGCAGGCGGCCGACGACTACCTGCGTGCCGAGGTCGTCTACGCCGCCTCGCACGAGGGCGCACGGCACCTGGACGACGTGCTGACCCGGCGGACGCGCATTTCCATAGAGACCTTCGACCGGGGCACGCTCAGCGCCCGCGAGGCCGCCGAGCTGATGGCGCCGGTGCTGGGCTGGGACAAGGACCAGATCGAGCGCGAGGTCGAGCACTACCAGAAGCGGGTGGAGGCCGAACGGGAGTCGCAGCGCCAGCCCGACGACCTGACCGCCGACGCGGCGCGGCTGGGCGCGCCGGACATCGTGCCGTTGTAGGTCTGCGCAGGGCTGCGTCCGTCGTGAAGCCGCCCGCGCGAAGGGGTTCTGCGCGGGCGGCCTACCGTGCGTCGGTGTGCACGGGGTTTCGCGCGGGCGGCTTCCGTGCGTCGGTGTGCACGGGGTTTCGCGCGGGCGGCTTCCGTGCATCGTGTGAGGGCACGGCGACACGGTTATGGCCGGAAGTGTCCGAAGCGTCGGCACCCGCGGCGCCTCCCTTGTCACGGCCCGTCATTCCGCCATGCCGAACGCGTCATTGAACGGTGCTCCGCGGCCTCGCCACGGCACCCTGGGCGTTGGGCACTCGTCGGGTGAGAGACAATGGAGGCTCTGTCAGGGCGGGTTGCATGAGGGGACGCATGTCGGAGGCGGAGCGGGCGGGGACATCCCGTCAGGACACTCGTCAGGACAACAGCGAGCGTCTTCTCGCCGGGCGGTACCGGCTGGGAGACGTGCTCGGCCGCGGCGGCATGGGCACGGTGTGGCGTGCCGAGGACGAGACCCTGGGCCGGACGGTCGCCGTCAAGGAGCTGCGGTTCCCGTCGAACATCGACGAGGACGAGAAGCGACGCCTGATCACGCGTACGCTGCGCGAGGCCAAGGCGATCGCGCGGATCCGCAACACCAGCGCGGTGACGGTCTTCGACGTGGTCGACGAGGACGACCGGCCGTGGATCGTGATGGAGCTCATCGAGGGCAAGTCCCTCGCCGAAGTCATCCGCGAGGACGGCCTGTTGGAGCCGAAGCGGGCGGCGGAGGTCGGGCTCGCCATCCTGGACGTGCTGCGCTCCGCGCACCGCCAGGGCATCCTGCACCGCGACGTGAAGCCGTCCAACGTGCTGATCGCCGAGGACGGCCGGGTCGTGCTCACCGACTTCGGCATCGCGCAGGTCGAGGGCGACCCGTCCATCACCTCCACCGGCATGCTCGTCGGCGCCCCCTCCTACATCTCGCCGGAGCGGGCCCGCGGGCACAAGCCGGGCCCGGCGGCGGACCTGTGGTCGCTCGGCGGCCTGCTGTACGCGGCGGTCGAGGGCGTGCCGCCGTACGACAAGGGCTCGGCGATCGCCACCCTGACCGCGGTGATGACCGAGCCGCTGGAGGAGCCGAAGAACGCCGGGCCGCTGAAGGACGTCATCTACGGCCTGCTCACCAAGGACCCGGCGAAGCGGCTCGACGACGCAGGTGCCCGGGCGATGCTCAAGGCCGTCATCAACGCGCCCGAGTCGAAGGAGGCCGAGCCGGAGCCGCCGGCGGACGCGACGAAGGTCGTGCCGCTGCCGGCGCAGCCGGACGGGCCTGCGGGCAGGGGGAGTTCCGCGGACGCCGACGGCAAGCGGGGCGAGGAGGCGGCCGAGCGGTTGCGCGGGGCGCTGCGCTCCGTGCGCAGGGCCGCCGTGGCGGCGGGGGTGGCCACCTCGGCGGCCGCGGCCCGCACCAAGTCGGCGGTGGACGGGAACGGTTCGGCGGGCTCCGGGGCTGCTGTGGGGACCGCCGAGTCCCGGACTCCGCATGCGTCCGCGCCCGGCGCGGCTGCCCCCGGCCCGGCGGTGTCCGGTGCGCGTGAGCAGGGGATGACCGGTACCGACACCCGGGCCGGTCGGCCCAGTTCGGGGTGGCCCGTGGTGCCGCCGCCGGACATGCCGCCGCGGCCGGCGCCCAGGGCGCCGCTCACCGACGTGGTGCCGCGGCGCACGCTGGTGATCATTGCGGTGGCCGTGCTGCTCGCCGTGATCGGCACCGTGCTGGCCTTCACCCTCGGCGGCGACGACCACGGCTCGAAGGAAGACAAGCCCGGCACCGGCAGCACGTCCGCCACCGCCGGCGCGTCCGCGAGCGCCGCGACCAAGGAGGACGCGCACAGCGGGACCCGTGCGGACGGGGACAAGACCGACTCGGCGACGACGGGCACCGCCTCGGACGGCACGCCCGGCGCGAGCGCCGGTACGAGCGCCTCGGTCGACGGCGACTCCGGCTCGGCCGGCTCCGGGGACGACAGCGCGGCGGCGTCGACGTACAAGGGGGGCCAGGGGTTCTCCATCGGGCTGCCCAAGGGGTGGAAGTACACGACCACGGACTCCGCGGGGGCCCGCTTCACCGGCCCCGACGGGCAGAAGCTGCTGATCGCCTGGACGTCGACACCCAAGGGCGATCCCGTCGCCGACTGGAGGAACCAGGAGCGGTACATGGTGCGTTCGCAGTACCACCGCATCCGTATAGAGAAGGCGGACTACCGCGGCTGGAACACCGCTGACTGGGAGTTCACCTACGTCGACGGCGGGACGGAGTACCGCACCATCGACCGCGGGTTCGTCGTCAACGACCATCTCGGGTACGCCCTGATGTACACGGCGAAGGCCGCGAAGTGGGACAGCGGGCTGCGCAAGAACACATGGCAGACGCTGACGAAGACCTTCGAACCGAAGTCGTGAGGCGAGCGGTCCCGGGTTTGCGCACTGAGATCTGTCATCCCCTCATTGCAGGTTGCCTCCGGCACGTATCGTGAGTGGTTGCGGATGGTACGCAGCCGGAACGGGACGCATGGCGAACGGACTTGACCGACCGGGCGGCCGGGGGAGGCAACGTGGACGACTATGCGGGACGGGTACTCGCCGACCGCTACCGCCTGCCGCTGCCGCCGTCCGACGAGTACGAACTCACCGAGACCCGGGCCTTCGACACCTACAGCGGGCAGGAAGTCCTCGTCCGGCAGGTGCCGTTGCCGGAGGTGGTCGAGGCGGAGGTGCTCGACCCGGACGGGCTGCCGGACGGTTTCACGGCCCGCGACGGCGCCTCGCGGCGGCCCCTGGCGCGGACGGCGACGCGACGCCCCGCCGACCCGGCGGTACGGCGGGCGGTCGAGGCCGCGCAGGCCGCGGCGCGGATCCCCGACCATCCGCGGCTGGACCAGGTCTTCGACGTGTTCGCCGAGGGCGGTTCGCTGTGGATCGTCAGCGAGTTGGTGGCTGCGCGGCCGCTGGCGGCCCTGCTCGCCGAGAAGCCGCTGACACCGTACCGGGCGGCCGAGGTCGCCTCCGACATCCTCATGGCGCTGCGGGTGCTGCACGCGCACGGCTGGGTGCACCGCAACATCACCGCCCGCACGGTCCTCGTCTGCGACGACGGCCGCGTGATGCTGACCGGCCTCGCCGTCGGCGCGGCCGAGGAGGCGCTGTGCGGCTACGACCCGGTGCCGGCTCAGGACGGGGAGGGGGACGCGGATTTCCCGCGTCCCGGTGACACGGGCTCGTCCGGTGGGGCCGGCACGTTCGGCGCTGCCGGGAACCCTGGAGGCCCCGGAGGGAACGGCGGGGCGGGCCGTACCACGGGGGCCGGTGGCTTCGGCGGCCCCGCGGGCGGCGCAGGTTCCGCCGGCGTGGATCCCGAGGCCGCGAGGCGGGCCGCGATCGAGGCCCGGGCGGCCGGAGGGTTGCCGGTGCCCGGGGCGGACACGGCGAACGGCACGGGGACGGCCGGGACGGCCGGGACGCTTGAGCGCCGGACGCCGGAGAGCGGCGGAGACATCCGGGCAGCGCGGGCCGGGGCGATCGCCGCCTACCGCGCGGGGGCCCGGGCGGCGGCCCGGGTGCAGGAGGCGCAACAGAGTGCGCGTACCGCGCTCCCCGGGGCTCGGCCGCCCGCCGAGGGTGACACCCGGGCGGACGGCCCGGCTCAGCCGCCGTACCTCTCCGGACCGGCCGTGGATCACCGCAGCACCACCACGCCCCCCGGGCAGATTGCCGACCCCTACGGCGTCGACCCCACCTCATGGCCTGGCGCCGCACCCCGCACGGAAGCCGGCGGCACGCCCCCGACCGGGGGCCACGCCACGGGCCGTACGGCACTCCCCGCCGGGGGGAACGGCGACGTCACGGGGTCCGACTCCCCGCCCTCCGGTGACGCGGCCCCGCCCGCCCGTTGGGACGACCTCGTCGCCGGCACGCCCGCGCGGCGGGGGCCCGCCACCGCGCTGGCCGCCGAGCGGGCCCGGCAGGCGCGGATGACCGTGGTGGGGCCGGTGACCGAGCGGTGGGCGCCGGAGCAGGCCGGGCCCGTGCACGAGAACTGGCAGCTGGCCGCGCCCATCGGGCCCGCGACCGACCTGTGGGCGCTGGGCGCGCTGCTCTTCCGGTCCGTGCAGGGACATGCCCCCTACCCGGAGGAGTCGACCGCCGAGCTGGTGCAGATGGTGTGCGCCGAGCCGCCCGCCTTCGCCGAGGAGTGCGGTCCGCTCCGGCCGGTCGTGGAGTCGCTGCTGCGTCAGGACCCCACCGAACGGCCCGACTTCGAGGAGCTGCGCGGCTGGCTGCGCTCCCTGGTGCGCTCCGCCCCCGAGCCGGAGGCCGGCGTGCACATCGTCGCGGCCCCGCCCGCCGACCCGAGCCGGCTGCCGGTCGTCCGCCGCCGGGGCGAGCTGGTGCGCAGGCGGCGCGCCGGGCTGCCCGCCCAGCACGGGCGGCACAAGCGGGCCAAGCAGGAGGCCCGTTCGCCGCGTCGCCTCGGCCGCACCCTGCTTCTGCTGATCCTGCTCCTGCTGGCCGCGGCGATCGCGTACGCGATGCTGTTCATGCCGAAGGCCGGCCCCAGCGGCGCGGCGAGCGGCGACCGCACCGGAGCCGCCGGTGAGGCATCTCCCGCCCCGGCACGGTCGGGCGGCGGCGACGCGAGCAGCGCACCACGGCCCGACCAGACCGCGCCGGGCGCGGACAACAGCCCCTCGCAGTCGGCCGGGCAGTCGGCCGGTTCGACCGAGACGCAGACCACCGACCCCGACGTCGCCGACGGCTTCACCCTGCGCAAGGACCCCGCGGGCTTCCAGGTCGCCGTCGCCAAGGGCTGGGACCGCACTCTCAGGTACGACCGGGACCAGGTGGTGTACTCCCACGGCGACTTCGAGCTCGTCGTCGTGCCCGGCCGGGACAGCGCGGCCGAGTACGGCAGCGATCCGATGGCCTATCAGCGGGAGAAGGAGCAGGAACTGCAGGGCTACCGCGACTCCAGCTGGGCCACCTCGTCCGGGATGCGGACCATCGAGGTGGGCGGGCGGACCATGGCCGAGGGGCAGTTCACCTGGACCGACGCGAACGGGCGGGAGTTGTTCGTGCGCAACCTCGCCGTCCTCCTCGACGGGCGCTACCACGTGGTGCAGGTACGTGGCCCGGAGGCCCAGCGGGACGAGGTGACCAAGCTGTACGAGCAGGCGTCGGCGACGTACCGGTTCACCGGCTGAGCCCCGCGGTTCCCACCTGTCCGAAGAAGCGACAACCGTCACAGTGCGGTTTCCTTGGTACCCCGCTGGTTCCCTGTTCGGGGGCCGGTCCTTACTCTGACCCTGTCAAAACCATTGCGGGGAAACGTGAATCAGATGCAGGGCCTGCTCCTCGCGGGCCGCTACCGGCTCGCCGACGCCATCGGCAGCGGCGGCATGGGCCGGGTGTGGCGCGCGCACGACGAGGTGCTGCACCGGGCCGTCGCCATCAAGGAGTTGACCGCCGCGCTCTACGTCTCCGAGAGCGACCAGGCGGTCCTCCTCGCGCGCACCCGGGCGGAGGCGCGCGCGGCCGCGCGGATCAACCACTCCGCCGTGGTCACCGTGCACGACGTGCTGGAGCACGACGGCCGCCCGTGGATCGTGATGGAGCTGGTCGAGGGCCACTCGCTGGCGGACGCGGTCAAGGAACAGGGCCGCGTGGAGCCGAGGGAGGCGGCGCGGATCGGCCTGTGGGTGCTGCGCGCCCTGCGCGCCGCGCACACCGCCGGGGTGCTGCACCGCGACGTCAAGCCGGGCAACGTGCTGCTCTCCCACGACGGCCGTGTGCTGCTCACCGACTTCGGCATCGCCCAGATCGAGGGCGACACCACCATCACGCGCACCGGGGAGGTCGTCGGCTCCGTCGACTACCTGGCCCCCGAGCGCGTCCGCGGCCACGACCCCGGCCCGGCCTCCGACCTGTGGGCGCTCGGCGCCACCCTGTACACCGCGGTGGAGGGCCTGTCCCCGTTCCGCCGCACCTCGCCGCTGACCACCATGCAGGCGGTCGTCGACGAGGAGCCCCGCGATCCGCAGCACGCCGGCCCGCTCGCGCCGGTCATCACCGCGCTGCTGCGCAAGGATCCGGCCGTACGACCGGACGCGGCCGAAGCCGAGCAGATGCTCGCGGAGGCCGCGGAGGGGCGGCGGCCCAGCGCCGCGCAGGCGTATGTGCCGACGCAGTCCGTCGGCTCCTCCCGGGAGACGGCCGCCCAGCCCGCGTACCGGACGGCCGCCACGACGCCGTACCAGCCCGTGACCGCGCCCACCGCGGCCGGCCCCACGCACACCGGAACGGCCGCACCCGCGCCGCCGAAGCGGCGCCGCCTGCGCACCCTCGCCCTCGTGGTGGTCCTTGCCGCGCTCATCGGCGGCGGAACGGCCGTGATGCTGCAGAAGTGGGACAAGGGCCGGCGGCAGAGCGAGGGCGCGTCCACGTCGCCCTCGCCGAGCCCCACGCCGACCAAGGACGCCGGTGGGGCGAGCAACCTCCCGGCCGGCTGGGTACGCCGCAGTGACCTTTACGGTTTCAGCATCGCCGTGCCCGGCGAGAGCTGGAAGCGGCAGGTGTTCGACGAGAAGACCCACCAGGTGGACTACACGCCCGACGGCGGCCGGCACTTCATCCGCATAGCCGTCGACGACTCGCCGGACTTCGACGACCCGCACGAGCACCAACGCGACCTGGAGCAGCAGCTCCAGCGGCTGGTCGACTACCGGCGCGTGACCCTGCAGGGCAACACCTACCGCGACCGTCCGGGCTCCCTGTGGGAGTACACCTGGACCGCGCTGGCGAAGGACACGCCCTTCCCCGGTCCGCGCCGCGCCACCGAGGAGACCTACATCTCCCGCGACGGGGTCGAGTACGCGATCTACATGTCCTCGCCCGCGAAGGACTGGGCCACTGCGCAGAAGCAGTTCACGGTGCTGCTGCAGAGCTGGCGGCCGAAGGCACCCTGACGGGGATGGCCGGTCACCGCCCCGGAGTGCGGCCGTCCGATGCGGCATGATGGGGCGCATGGGGACCGAGGGGGACGACTTCCGTGTGATCGCGGGCCGTTACTGCCTTCAGGCGCGGCTCGGACGCGGGGGCATGGGCGTCGTGTGGCGGGCGACCGACCAGCTGCTCGGCCGGCAGGTGGCAGTCAAGGAACTCCCGTTCGACGAGACGCTCTCCGCCGAGGAGGCCCGGCTCCAGCGCGACCGCACGCTGCGCGAGGCCCGCGCGGTCGCCCAGCTGCGCCACCCGCACATCATCGTCGTCCACGACGTCGTCGAGCAGGACGAACGTCCCTACATCGTCATGGAGTTGATCGACGGCGGATCGCTCGCCGACCGGATCGCCGCGCACGGCCCGGTGGACCCCGGCGAGGCCGCCCGGATCGGCATCGCCCTGCTGAGCGCGCTGCGCACGGCGCACGAGGCCGGTGTCCTGCACCGCGACATAAAGCCGGCGAACGTCCTGGTGGAGTCCGGCACCGACCGGGTCGTCCTCACCGACTTCGGCATCGCCCAGGTCGCGGGCGCGACCACGCTCACCGAGACCGGGTCCTTCGTCGGCTCACCCGAGTACACCGCGCCCGAGCGGATGTCCGGCGCCAGGACCGGCCCGGAGTCCGACCTGTGGTCGCTGGGCGCGCTGCTGTGCACGGCGCTGAGCGGCGAATCGCCTTTCCGGCGCGACTCGTTGGGCGGCATCCTGCACGCGGTCGTCGTCGACGAGATCCGGCCGCCCGCGCAGGCCGCGCCGGTCCTTCCCGTCGTACGGGGCCTGCTGGAGCGCGATCCGGACCGGCGGCTGGACGCGGCCGAGGCGGAGCGGATGCTGCGGGCCTTCCTGGAGTCGGGCCGCACCCCGCAGCCGCCGTCCCGCTACACGCCGACGCAGCGGGACGTGCCCCGGTCCCTGCCGGTGACGCCGCCGCCGACGCGGGCGCCCGAGGCCACCGCCCGGCACTCCACCCGGGGCGTGCTCATCGCGGCGCTGCTGGTCGCCGCGATGGCCGGGGCGGGCGTGTCCGCGGCAGCGCTGCTGATGCACCACGGCGGGGACGGGGGCGGCACCCCGACGAGTTCGGCCCCGCGGACGGCCGCGAGCACCTCGGCGAGCACGTCACCCTCGTCGCCCTCGCCGTCGTCCCCCGCGCCGACCACCCCGGCCTCCACGGTCACCGTCACCCGGTCCGCGTCCCCCGCCGCCAACGGCCCCACCGCACCCTCGGGTTACCACATGGTCCGGGACCCGGCCGGCTTCTCGGCCGCCGTGCCGGACGGCTTCACCCGCAAGCCGCAGGGCGAGCGGATCTTCTACATGTCGCCGGGGGAGACCTTCCGCCTCGGCATCAAGATCACCGACCCCGGGGCCGGCGGCCCGCTCGCGGTGATGCGCCGCGCGGACGCCCACGGCCCGGCCACCAACCCCGGCTACCACGACGGCCGGGTCACCGGCACCACGCACGACGGACACCCCGCCGCCCTCTGGGAGTTCTCCTGGAACGGCTTCAGCACGGCGGAGGGCGCCCGGCACACGTACGACCTGTGCTGGGAACAGGACGGGCAGATGTACGACGTGTGGGTGTCGGCCCCGGTCGGTAAGGTGCGGGAGGCCAAGGAGTACTTTGATGTTGCGGTCGACACGTTCGTACGTGTGTAGCCGCCACATTCGTACGTACCCGATCGGCACGTTCGTACGTATAGAAAAGGGGGATAAGCGGCGGCGCGGGTCACGGGTCTGTGACCACCGGCCCCCCCGGTGGAGGCGGGCGCGGCCGACGCGATATGGATGGAGTCATGAGTAGTAACGGGGGATCCCACCACTGGGCCGACGAGCCGACGAGTTTCGCCCTGCAACAGCCCAACCCGCAGGCGTGGGTGCCGCATCCCCAGAACCCGTACGCCGCGCCCGCCGCGCCCGCGGCTCCCGCAGCGCCCGCGGCTCCCGCAGCGCCCGCGGCTCCCGCAGCGGACGCCGGAGCCGGGCGGCTGATCGCCGGGCGCTACCGGCTGCTCGCCAAGCTCGGCCACGGCGGCATGGGCACCGTGTGGCGGGCCAAGGACGAGACGGTGGACCGCGAGGTCGCCGTCAAGGAGCCCCGCGTCCCCGACCATCTTCCCGAACGCGAACGCGCCAACGCCTTCGAGCGGATGCGTCGCGAGGCCCGCGCCGCGGCCCGGCTCGACCACCCGGCGGTCGTCAACGTCCACGACGTCGCCGTCGTCGACGGACAGCCGTGGATCGTGATGGAACTGGTGCAGGGCCGCTCGCTCGGCAGCGCCCTGCAGGAGGGCACGCTGGACGCGCGCGAGGCGGCCCGGATCGGCCTTCAGATACTCGGCGCGCTGGAGGCCGCGCACGCGGCGGGCATCCTGCACCGGGACGTCAAGCCCGACAACATCCTGCTCGGCCGCCACGACCGGATCGTCCTCACCGACTTCGGCATCGCCCAGATCGAGGGCGAGACCAACCTCACCGACACCGGTGGCTTCGTGGGCTCGCCCGAGTACATCGCGCCGGAACGGGTGCTGGGCCGGCGCCCCGGACCGGCATCGGACCTGTGGTCGCTCGGCGTGGTGCTGTACGCGGCCACGGAGGGCGTCTCCCCGTTCCGCCGCAGCAACACCCCCGCCACGCTCCAGTCGGTCCTCAACGCCACGCCCGCACCTCCGGCGGCCGCCCAGGGCCCGCTCGCCGAGGCCATCACGGGCCTGCTGCAGAAGGATCCGGCGCAGCGCCCGAACGCAGCCCAGGTCCGCGCCCTGCTGGAGGCGGCCGCCAACCCGCCCGCGCCGACGCCCACGCAGGTCGTGCAGTACGTCGGGGAGGGTGCCCGGCGCGGCCTCCGGCTCGGCCGCAGGGCGTGGTTCGGCCTCGGCGCGGCGGTCGTCGCGGCGGCGGTGGCGGCGTACCTGCTGATCGCGAACCCGTTCGCGGGCCCGCTGCCCGACGGCTGGACGACCCACCACGAGAAGGACGTCGCCGCGACGCTCGCGGTGCCCGCCGGCTACCAGAGGCAGGTGCCCGACCGGTCCTCGGACGAGGGCCACTGGGTGACGTACAGCGACTGGAGCGGGACCATCCGGATCAGCCTGGCCCTCGCGAAGAAAACCGAGGACACGAGTCACTCCATCAAGGACAACGCGGCCGCCCAGATGTACGACGAGGACGGCACCTTCAAGGAGTCGGGGAGCTACGAGCTCGACATGCCCAAGGGCCCGAAGACCTATCCGAAGCAGTCGACGTACCAGGGCAAGCCGGCCGCCGAGAACACGGTCGCCTACATCACCGACGACAGCCAGAACCCTGTCCCGCGCGAGCTGAAGATCTTCTACTACAGGACCACCGGGGGCGACATGTACCGGCTCCAGATCAGCTACCCCGGCAAGGGCGACTTCACCGAACGCGGGCGCGAGGTGGCGAACACGGCGATCGCGAACCTGGACGTCGACAAGCTCTGAGCCGCCGCCCGCTCAGGGCTTGACGCGGCGGGCGACCGCCCGGACCAGGTCGGTCCTCGCGACCTGCAGGGCGAACCGCTCGCTGCCGTCCGGGGCCGGCTTGGCGTACCAGGGCAGGCCGCGGCGGCGCCACTTGGCCGGGCCGAGCTTTCCGGGCAGCGCGGGCAACGGCACCACCCAGTTCCCGCGGTCGCCGAGACGGAGTTCACCGCTCCACAACCCGGCGTCGAGCCGCTGCACGTCCACACGCACGGTAAAGGTGTCGGTGTGCGGGATGCGCGCCGCCGGGAAGACCTCCGTCGCTCCGCTGTCGCTGGTGAGGACGACGACGAGCGTGTCGTACGGGCAGGCCGCGAGGGCGCAGCGCCCGTCGAGCACCAGCTCGGTGGGCGCGCTCGCCGACCAGCGCCCGTGCCGATGCCGAGGCCCCGGGCGACGCGGTGCTTCCTCTCCCCGAGTTCGAGAGTGAAGTTGCCGTGCGGGTTGGTGGTGTAGAGCGTGACCGCACGCAGGCCGTCCGCCGTGCGGACGACGCGGGTGCTCGCCCTGCCGGAGACGCGGTCGGCGCGCTTGCTGCCGATGCGGACCTCCTTGGTCAGCCCCTGGGCGCCGATGGCGAGGGAGATGTCCCACAGGCCGTCGCCGAGCGGCCTGCCGTCGGCGGCCGTGGTGATGTCGACGGCGGCCTCGAAGCCGGCCAGGTCGTACGCGTACCGCCCCTCGTCCTCGGCCGCGCCCAGTCCGGGCGTCGCGGTGTGCGTGACGGGCAGCCGGAACTCCGTACCGCTCTCCCGCTCGCGCAGCACGAGCTCGGTGGTGACGTCACGCGTCTCGACCCGGTGCAGGTAGCCGTACCCGGCCAGGTGCAGCGTGGTGTCCCGCAGCTCGGCCCGGGTGACGTGGTGGCGCACGCCGAGCTGGGCGGTGACGTCGTAGCAGTCGTCCGGGACGGCGCGGGCGGGGGCGCGGAAGAAGGGGTAGCGGGCGTAGGCGCGGCCGCCGTCGACGACAACCGGGGTGGCCACCTTGCTGCGCGCCAACTCCTTCTCGAACCACACCAGTTCGAGCACCTCGTCCAGCATCCGGTGGCGTACCAGGTGCAGCCGCAGCCGGGCCATCGCCGACAGCCGGTCGTTCATCCCCTCGTGCCACAGCGGCGCGATGATCTCGGCGAGCCGGCTCCCCGCCGTCACCCCGAACTCCCTGGTGAAGGCATGGGAGACGTAGGGGCTGCTGTAGCCGGTTTCATGGGCGACCGTGGCGAGCGGGGCGTCCGTGTCCCTCAGGCGGGCGGGGTCCTTCGTCAACAGCCGCCGGATCGGGCACTTGTGACCGCTCAAAATCCGGCACGCGTGACCGCTCGGGATCCGGCACGTGTGACCGCTCGGGACCGTAGAAAGTGACCCCGTGCTGATCGTCCCCGCACAACGGCCTGATCAGTGCATTCATTGCCAGTGATCACTGGCGCCTTGTGAGCACTCGGTGAATCCCCATTACCGACGGGTACACAAAGCCCCCGCTGCGGCATACCCTGCGCCTCATGACGGACTCGCAGGCCCCGGAAAAGACCGGCACGAATCCCCTGGCCCCCGCCCCCGCGGGCGCCCGCACCGCCGCCGACGTGGTCACCCCCGAGCTGGTCGCCCAGCTCACCAAGGGCGTCGTCGGGTCCGGCCGGACCGCCAACCACACGCCGTTCACCGGGGAGAAGCTCGCCGACCTGCCCGAGTCCACCCCCGAGGACGTCGCCGTCGCCTTCGAGCGGGCCCGCGTCGCCCAGGCCGTCTGGGCGCAGATACCGGTACGGCAGCGCGCCGCCGTCCTGCTCCGCTTCCACGACCTGGTGCTGGAGCGCCAGGCCGAGGTCCTCGACCTCATCCAGCTGGAGACCGGCAAGGCGCGGCTGCACGCCCACGAGGAGGTGCAGGCCGTAGTGGTGGCGGCCCGGCACTACGGCCGCAGGGCCGCCGCCTACCTGAAGCCCAAGCGGCGCGCCGGCGCCATGCCCACCCTCACGCGCGTCACCGAACTGCGCCACCCGCGCGGTGTCGTCGGCCAGATCGTTCCCTGGAACTACCCGCTGGAGCTGTCGGTGGGCGACGCGCTCCCCGCCTTCGTCGCGGGCAACGCGGTGGTCATGAAGCCTGACACGGAGACGTGCCTGACCGCCCTGTGGGCGCGGGACCTGCTGATCGAGGCCGGGCTGCCCGCCGAGGTCTTCCAGGTCGTGATCGGCGACGGACCGGTCGTCGGCCCGGAGGTCGTCAAGCACGCCGACTACGTCTCCTTCACCGGCTCCACCCGCACCGGCCGCGAGGTCGCCCAGAGCGCCGCCGCCCGCCTGGTCGGCGTCTCCCTCGAACTCGGCGGCAAGAACGCCATGCTGGTGCTGGAGGACGCCGACATCGAGAAGGCCGCCGCGGGAGCGGTCCGCGCCTGCTTCTCCTCCGCGGGCCAACTGTGCATCTCCATCGAGCGGTTGTACGTCCACGAGTCGATCGCGGACGCCTTCCTGGAGCGCTTCGCCGCCCGCACGAAGGCCCTGCGGCTCGGTACGTCCCTCGCATACGGCGCCGACATGGGCTCGCTGGTCGGTGAGCGCCAGCTGGAGACGGTCAAGCGGCACGTGGAGGAGGCCGTCGCCCAGGGCGCCAGGGTGGTGGCCGGTGGCGTCGCCCGCCCGGACATCGGCCCGTACTTCTACGAGCCGACCATCCTCGACGGCGTCGAGGCCCCCATGGCCGTCTGCACGGAGGAGACCTTCGGCCCGGTCGTCTCGATCTACCGCTTCAAGACCGACGACGAGGCGGTCGAGCGCGCCAACTCCACGCCGTACGGCCTGAACTCGTCCGTCTGGACGAAGGACGCCCGGCGCGGCCGCGAGGTCGCCGCCCGGCTGCGCACCGGCACCGTGAACATCAACGACGGCTACGCCCCCGCGTACGGCAGCGTCCAGTCCCCGATGGGCGGCATGAAGGACTCCGGCCTGGGCCGCCGGCACGGCTCGGAGGGCATCCTCAAGTACACCGAAGCCCAGACCGTCGCCCACCAGAGGCTGCTGCCCATGGCCCCGTCGCTCGGCATGGACGACGAGAAGTACGCGGCGTTCATGAGCCGGAGCCTGAGGCTGATGAAGGCGTTCCGCTTCCGCTAGAGCCCGTCGGGGCCGCCGGTTCTCGCCAGTTCTCAACGAGGAGAGCACGTGTCACAGGAGAAGTCTGTCCCCGAGCAGGATGCACGGGACGAGGACGGGTACGACTACGACGTCATCGTCGTGGGATCGGGGTTCGGCGGATCGGTGTCCGCGCTCCGCCTGACCGAGAAGGGTTACCGGGTCGGCGTCCTGGAAGCCGGCCGGCGCTTCACGCGCGAGTCGCTGCCGAAGAACTCCTGGGACCTGAAGAACTACCTCTGGGCCCCGAAGCTCGGCATGTACGGTATCCAGCGCATCCACCTGCTGGGCAACGTGATGGTGCTGGCGGGCGCCGGGGTCGGCGGCGGCTCGCTCAACTACGCCAACACCCTTTACATACCGCCGAAGGCCTTCTTCGACGACCCCCAGTGGCGGGACATCACCGACTGGCAGGAGGAGCTGAAGCCGTACTACGACCAGGCGCAGCGCATGCTCGGCGTGCGGCTCAACCCGACGATGACCCCGTCCGACGTGCACCTGAAGGCGGCGGCGGAGCGGATGGGCGTGGGCGACACCTTCCACATGGCGCCCGTCGGGGTGTTCTTCGGGGACGGAAAGGACGCCGACGGGACGACGAAGGCGCGGCCGGGCGAGCAGGTGGCGGACCCGTACTTCGGCGGCGCGGGTCCGGACCGCCGGGCCTGCACGGAGTGCGGCGAGTGCATGACGGGCTGCCGCCACGGCGCGAAGAACACCCTCAACGAGAACTACCTCTACCTCGCCGAGAAGGCCGGCGCGGTCGTCCACCCCATGACGACGGTCGTGTCCGTCACGGACGACTCGCGGGGCGGGTACGCGATCGCCACGCTGCCCACCGACAACAAGAAGAAGGGCAAGGGGCGGATCTTCACGGCCCGCCGAGTCGTCCTCGCCGCCGGCACCTACGGCACCCAGACGCTGCTGCACCGGATGAAGGCGGGCGGCCAACTGCCGTACATCTCCGACCGGCTGGGCGAGCTGACCCGCACCAACTCCGAGGCGCTGGTGGGCGCCCAGACCGACAACCGGCGCTACCGCAGGGCGACCGGCGAGCCCAAGGCCGACTTCACGCGCGGGGTCGCCATCACGTCCTCGATCCACCCCGACGAGAACACCCACATCGAGCCCGTCCGCTACGGCAAGGGCTCCAACTCGATGGGCAGCCTGTCCATCCTCCAGGTCCCGTACGCCGAGGGCTCGTCGCGCGTCGTGGCCTGGCTGAAGAACGCCGCCCGCCATCCGTTGCTGGTCCTGCGTTCGCTCTCCAACCGCCGCTGGTCGGAGCGGACCATCATCGGCCTGGTGATGCAGTCCCTGGACAACTCCCTGACGACGTACCTGAAGCCGGACGGCGTGGGCAAGGGCCTGCTGACGGCCCGCCAGGGCCACGGCTCGCCCAACCCCAAGCAGATCAAGGCGGCCACGGAGGCCGCCTCCGCGCTCGCCGCCGAGATCAACGGCTTCCCGGGCTCGAACGTGGGCGAGCTGATGGGCACCCCGCTCACCGCCCACTTCCTCGGCGGCTGCCCCATCGGCTCCTCCCGCGAGACCGGCGTCATCGACCCCTACCACCGCCTCTACGGCCACCCCGGCATCTCGGTCGTCGACGGCGCCGCCGTCTCGGCGAACCTGGGCGTGAACCCCTCCCTGACCATCACCGCGCAGGCCGAACGCGCCATGGCGTTCTGGCCCAACAAGGGCGAGGCCGACCCGCGCCCGCCGCAGTCGGCGCCGTACGTGCGCCTCGAGCCGGTCGAGCCGAAGTCCCCGGCGGTCCCGGCGGACGCGTTCGGCGCGCTGCGGCTGCCGTTCCTGGGGATGCCGGCGGTACCGCCGAAGAAGTAACGCACGGGCGGGCCGTCGAGAAGCGGCAGGAAGCCGTCGAGAAGCGGCAGGAAGAAGAGAAGGACCTGCGCCCCCCTCCTGGCGCAGGTCCTTCTCTTCTTCCGGAGAGCTCTACGACGCGTCACGCGTCACGCGTCACGCGTCGCGCGTTACGCGTTCGCCCCCGTCTTGCGGCGGCGCACGACGAAGACCGCGCCCGCACCGGCAACGACCGCGGCGCCACCCATCAGGCCGATCATCGGCAGGGCGGAGCTGGAGCCGGTCTCGGCCAGGCTGCCCTCGACCTTGGGCGTGTTGCTGTCCGGCTTGGTGTCGGTGACCGGCGCCTCGCCGCCTTCCTGCGGCTTGGTGCCGTCGGTGTTCGTGCCGGCGGCCACGATCTGGAACTTGTAGGCGACCTGGCCGAAGCCGGTGCACTGGCCGTCACTGTCGCCGTAGATGGTGGCGCCGAGCGAGAAGCCCGCACCGACCGGGGCGGAGGACTTCACGTTGAGGCGCAGCGGGATGTCGACCTCGTAGTCGGGCTTGAGCTCGTCGGTGTAGCCGACGTAGCCGACCGCGTAACCGCCCTCGTCGAGGTCCTCCCAGGTCTTGGCGTCCGGGTTCCAGGCCTGGAGCTGGACCTGCTTGCTCTTGAACAGCTCCTCGCCGTTCTTGTCCGAGGAGGCCCCGGCGAAGAAGTCGAGGTCCTTGAGGGTGGAGGCGGAGTTGTTGATCACGTCCAGCGAGAACTTGTGCCAGCCGCTGCCCGCCGCGATCTTGCCCGGCAGACCGGCGATGCTGACGTCCACCTTGGAGTCCTCGCACGCGGAGGGCTCGGGCTCCGGGGACTCGGACTCCTCCGGCGCGGAGGTGCTCGGCGCCGGAGTGGAGGCGGAGGCGGACGTGCTGGGCGCCGGGGCGGAGGTGCTCGCGGAGGCGCTGGCGGAGTCGCTCGGCGCGGGAGCGGTCGTGGTGGCGGACTCGCCGGTGGACGGCGATGCGCTGTCGGAGGGCGACTCGCTGGCGCTGGCGCTGGCGCTCGGAGAGGCGGAGTTCTGGTCGTCGGACGCGTACGCGGCCGGTGCCGCGAGCAGCGCCAGCGGGGCTATCGCGGCCGTCGCGGCGGCTGCTGCCATGGCACGGCGAAGCTTCATGAAGACCTCGGGAAGTCCGGCGTACTGCGGTGTCGCAGTACGAACTTGGGGGAGGCCTCCGCGTGTGGGGCGCGGGTGTGGCCCTGGGTTCTGCAGGTGTGACACGGGAACCCTGTGAAAAGTTGCGCTCTCTTTCACAGGACCCCTGTGTGTTCTGCGTCACACCCTGGCCCTTCTTGTGAACCCACTCTCGAGGCTTCCAGAACTGAGCCTCGTGCCTGAGAAGCCCCGGACAAGCCTGGGGCAGTAGAAGCGATTCCCATTTCATTTGGCGCCGTCAACAGCGGTGAGCCCGCGCGTTCCGAAGCAGCAGCGGCATCCAGCCCACGCTTTCTCAACTCTTCGCAGCGTTTGGCAAGTCGAGTGAACGATGCTGTGACAGCACACACTCTTGGTGTGCAGCCGCGTCCGTGCCGAACGCCGGCGCGGACGCGGCCCTGGTGGTCTTGCCCGGGTCGACCGGAGGCGGCCGGACGGCTATCGCGAGCTGTAGGGCAGCAGGGCCATTTCGCGAGCGTTCTTGATGGCCTGGGCGATCTGCCGCTGCTGACGACGTCGATGACCGGATAGGTGTTGCCGTCCTCCCACTCGATCGTCTTGCCACTGGTGGCCGTGGAGCGGGTGAGGAAGGCGAAGTCGGCGGACCGGTCGCGGAAGACGACCGGTCGGTACTCGGGGTGTATGCCGGGCTTCATGACGGTCAGCGCTCCTCACGGAAGTCGACGTGGCGGCCGACGACCGGGTGGTACTTGCGCAGGGTCAGCCGGTCGGGATCGTTACGGCGGTTCTTACGGGTCACGTACGTGTAACCGGTGCCGGCGGTGGACCTCAGCTTGATGACGGGGCGTAGTTCGTTACGGGCCATGCCCAGCACCATGCAAGAAGTTGGTTATCATTTTCATCTAGGACTGTGCTGTCACAGCCAGGAACGCACAAGAGAAGAGGGACCATGTCCGCCCACTGCCAACTCACCGGCCGGCAGCCCGGCTTCGGCAACCACGTCTCCCACTCCCACCGACGCAGCAAGCGCCGCTTCGACCCCAACGTCCAGCGCAAGCGGTACTGGCTGCCCAGCGAGGGCCGCCACGTCCGACTCACCCTCAGCGCCAAGGGCATCAAGGCGGTCGACACCATCGGCATCGAGGCCGCCGTGGCCCGCATCCGCGCCAAGGGAGGAGAGGTCTGATGGCCAAGAAGAGCAAGATCGCAAAGAACGAGCAGCGGCGCGCGATCGTGGCCCGCTACGCCCAGCGCCGTGCCGAGCTGAAGGCGGTCATCGCCTCTCCGCACACATCCGACGAGGAGCGCGCCGCCGCCCAGCGGGAACTGCGCCGCCAGCCGCGCGACGCCAGCGCCACCCGGGTCCGCAACCGCGACTCCGTCGACGGCCGCCCCCGCGGCCACCTGCGCGCCTTCGGCCTGTCCCGGATCCGCCTGCGCGAGATGGCGCACGCGGGCGAACTCCCCGGCGTGACCAAAAGCAGCTGGTAACCCAAAGGCGGCCGCCAACCACGGCAAAGCGCCGAGCGGGGCGCCCCCTTCGGGGGGCGCAAGGGCCCCGACACCGTCTCGGCCCAGCAGCTCATGGGCGAGTACGCCGCCGCCTGCGCCCACCGCCCGCGCAAGGACGTAGTCGGGCACCTGGGCCGAGAGATTGGCAAGTTGCCGGCCGAGGGCATCGAAGCCGACCACATCCGGGCCGGGCTGGAGCGGCAACGGGCAAGGGCCTGCATCCCCACCACCGGTCGAGCCGAGGGCTGATGGCGCGTGCCTGTCGGATGGCGACCAGGACGTAACTGTCGCCGTACTGCCAGACCGGTGCTGCTTGTGGGAATCCGGCCTGCCGCAGCAGTTCGACATGGTCGGAGGCGGACAGACCGTTGTTGTCGCAGCCGGGCATGCCGGACTGCCGTCGGCGGCGCTCGGCGAGCGGCCCGGCCAGTTCCAGCTCCTGGGACACGGCCGCCCCGCGGGGCCCTTCGCTGTTTCAGGTCCGACCGGCCACGCACATGCGCCGTACGGGTAGGTACGTGCGCGGAGCGCGGATCCGGCCGCCGGGGTTCAGATCTTGCCCCGGCACAGCTCCAGCAGGGTCATCGCGAGGGTCGTGCCCGGCTTGCCCAGCGCCTCCCTGTAGTGGCTGAGGACCTCCATCTCGCGGGAGAGGTTCACGCGCCGGCCGCCGGAGGCGATCCGGGCCTTCTGGATGACGGCGGAGACGGCCATCCGTTCCTGGACGAGGCCGATGATCCGGTCGTCGAGCGCGTCGATGCGCTCCCGGGCTTCCGTGATCACGCTCGCGGCCTCGTCGGTCCGGGCGCCGGTCTTCTCTGCGGCGGTGGCAGTCATGGCGGGGGCTCCTCGTCGGGTGGGTTCGTTCTTCGGACCCGGTACCCCGGAGCGACAGGACCCGGAAACGCCAGGCGCCCCGGACCTTGTCGGCCCGGGGCGCCTGGGAAGTCGCTTGTCAGTAACTCAAGCAGCACGACCATGGCAGCCGGCGGGCCGGTTGCCATAGGTAAAGAGGAAGGTCGGGTGCGTGAGCATGGGTCCAGTATGCCGTGCTTTGCGGGGGTGTCCAACAGGGTTCGCATGGTGAGACGCGGGGGTGATTCGGCCCGTTTGGCGTGGTGCGACGAGGCCGTTCAGGCCGTAGCGGGGCCAGGGGGCGGCAGCCCCCCGGAAGCGGCGGGACGGCACCCACGGCCACCTCGGTAGAATCGGCAAGCACAAGGACCCGCCCAACCGCCGGAAGGCACCCCGTGTCATCAGCGACTCCCGCTGCCGCCGCCCCCGACACCGTCCTGGTCGTCGACTTCGGCGCGCAGTACGCCCAGCTCATCGCCCGTCGCGTCCGCGAGGCCCGGGTCTACAGCGAGATCGTGCCGAGCACCATGCCGGTCCAGGAGATGCTCGCCAAGAACCCGGCGGCGATCATCCTCTCCGGCGGCCCCGCGTCGGTGTACGAGGAGGGCGCGCCCCGCCTCGACCGCGAGATCTTCGAGTCCGGCGTCCCCGTCTTCGGCATGTGCTACGGCTTCCAGCTGATGGCGCAGACCCTCGGCGGCACCGTCGACAACACCGGCGCCCGCGAGTACGGCCGTACGGAGCTCACCGTCTCCAAGCCGTCCTCCACCCTCTTCGAGGGCACCCCGGCCGAGCAGCTTGTCTGGATGTCCCACGGCGACGCCTGCTCCGCCGCCCCCGAGGGCTTCACCGTCACGGCCTCCACGGACGTCGTCCCGGTCGCCGCGTTCGAGAACGACGAGAAGAAGCTGTACGGCGTCCAGTACCACCCGGAGGTCATGCACTCCACGCACGGCCAGCAGGTGCTGGAGCACTTCCTGTACCGCGGCGCGGGCCTGACCCCCTCCTGGACCACCGGCAACGTGATCGAGGAGCAGGTCGCCGCCATCCGCGAGCAGGTCGGCACCAAGCGGGCGATCTGCGGCCTGTCCGGCGGCGTCGACTCCGCCGTCGCCGCCGCCCTCGTGCAGAAGGCCATCGGGTCCCAGCTGACCTGCGTGTACGTCGACCACGGCCTGATGCGCAAGGGCGAGACCGAGCAGGTCGAGAAGGACTTCGTCGCCGCCACCGGCGTCCAGCTGAAGGTCGTCGATGCCGAGGAGCGCTTCCTCACCGCCCTCAAGGGCGTCACCGACCCCGAGGAGAAGCGGAAGATCATCGGCCGCGAGTTCATCCGGGTCTTCGAGCAGGCCCAGGCAGAGATCGTCGCCGAGGCCCCGGGCGACCAGCCGGTCGAGTTCCTGGTCCAGGGCACCCTCTACCCGGACGTGGTCGAGTCCGGCGGCGGCACCGGCACCGCGAACATCAAGTCGCACCACAACGTCGGCGGCCTTCCCGAGGACCTGGAGTTCAAGCTCATCGAGCCGCTCCGCAAGCTCTTCAAGGACGAGGTCCGCATGGTCGGCCAGGAGCTCGGCCTGCCGGAGGAGATCGTCCAGCGCCAGCCGTTCCCCGGCCCCGGCCTCGGCATCCGTATCGTCGGCGAGGTCACCAAGGAGCGCCTGGACCTGCTGCGCGAGGCCGACGCCATCGCCCGCGAGGAGCTGACGGCGGCCGGCCTCGACCGGGACATCTGGCAGTGCCCGGTGGTCCTGCTCGCGGACGTCCGCAGCGTCGGCGTCCAGGGCGACGGCCGCACCTACGGCCACCCGATCGTCCTGCGGCCGGTCTCGTCCGAGGACGCGATGACCGCCGACTGGTCGCGCCTGCCGTACGACGTGCTCGCGAAGATCTCGACCCGGATCACGAACGAGGTCCGGGACGTCAACCGCGTCGTCCTGGACGTCACGAGCAAGCCGCCGGGGACGATCGAGTGGGAGTGATCCCACAGGGCCCACCGGCCCCAGAGGTCACGTCCGCTTGAGAGTCCGCACCGGCTCTCCGGGCTTCCAGACCTCGGCGACCAGGTACGTGTCGTCCTCGACGTAGGTCCGTACGACCTCCGTCAGCTCGGTGCGGAAGAGGTGGAACTGCTGCGGCGGTTCCACCTCTTTCACATACGCCCCCTTCACCTCCGGGTCCGTCACCTCGATCGCCCGGCCGCCGATCCGCACGTCGCCGTCGCCCGTCCCGGTGTCCGGCCCCGGATTCGCCTGCAGCGCGAACCTCGGATCCCGGCGCAGATCGAGCGCCTTCAGCGAGCCCTGCATCATGCCGAGCCACAGCTCGCCGTTCAGGAAACGCACCTCGAGGCCGGTGGTGCGGGGCGAGCCGTCCTTGCGCAGGGTCGCGAGGACGTGATGCCGGAACGCCCCGAAGCGCTGCTCGACGGTCTTGGCCAGGTCGGGTTCCGCCGCGGCAAAAGCCGCCCAGTTCGATGCCATACGGCGAGTGTGGCGCCGAAACCAGACATCTCCTGTCGGGTATTCCTGGGCATCCTCGGCCGGGTGTCCGGTGTGCGCGTCATCTTTACAAACCAGCGCTGTCATCCTGGCCTGACCGACGGTAACTTCCGGCCCGTACAGCAACCCAGTGCCGGAGGACCCATGCACGGCCCCACTCCGCCCCTGCCCATCGACAAGCTGCAGTTCGCGATGCCGCCGATGCACGAGTCGGTCGAGGACGAACGCCGGCACCGCAAGGAGCGGCTCGCGGGCGCGCTGCGGGTCTTCGGGCGGTACGGACTCGAGGACGGCGTCTCGGGACACATCACTGCCCGCGACCCCGAGTTCAGCGACTGTTTCTGGGTCAACCCCTTCGGCATGCCGTTCAAGCACGTCACCGTGAGTGACCTGGTGCTCGCCAACCAGGACGGGCAGGTGATCGAGGGCCGCTACCACGTCAACCAGGCCGCGTTCACCGTGCACTCCCAGGTCCACGCGGCCCGCCCGGACGTCGTCGCCGTCGCCCACTGCCACTCCGTGCACGGACGCGCCCTCGCCGCCCTCGGCGACCTGCTGGATCCGATCACCCAGGAGAGCTGCGCCTTCTACGAGGACCACGCCCTGTACGACGCCTACACCGGCGTCGCCGTCGACGCCGAGGAGGGCCGCCGGATCGCGGCCGCGCTGGGCTCGCGCAAGGCGCTCGTCCTGCGCAACCACGGGCTGCTCACGGTCGGCGACTCGGTGGACGCGGCGGCCTGGTGGTTTCTGTCCATGGAACGCTCCTGCCAGGTGCAGCTGGCGGCGAAGGCGGCGGGCCGCCCCGTGCTGATCGACCACAAGATAGCGGTGGCCACGCGCGAGCAGCTCGGCGGGGACCTCGTGGCGTGGATCAACTACCAGCCGCTGTGGCAGGACATCAGCCGCAGCGAGCCCGATCTGCTCAGCTGAGGGCGTCAGAAGCTTCGTATGCGGGTGTCGGAAGCCTCGCACGAGGGGGTCAGAAGCCCCGCAGAACGGCCGCCTTGGTCATCGCGAACTCCTCGTCCGTGAGCACGCCGTCCCGATGCAGTTCGCCCAACTCCCGCAGGCGGCGCAGCAGTACGTCGTGGTGGTCGGCCGGCGGCGGTACGGCGGCGGCGAGCTCGCGCCGGTCCGCGAAGTCGCCGCCGGCCCGGGTGGACGGGTGCGGCAGCCGGGCGGTGACCGCGGTGGCGACCAACGCAGTGAGCAGGTCCCGGCGGGCGCTGCCCCACAGGTCGAGGGCGTACGGGTCCTTCTCGGGCGGCAGTTTGGAGAACACCGTCTCGCGGGTCACGAAGCGCAGGAAGCCGTCCTCGTAGCCGGAGTTGGGCAGCCATTCCACCTGCACGAGATCGCCCATCGAGATGATCCGCGGCCCGGTGGCCCGCTTGACCCGGTCGGAGGTGTCGGCCCAGTCGATGCGGACCTGGGTGCCGTCGAAGGAGACCGTGCCGTCGGAGGTAGGGACCGAGACCGGCACCGGCGGCCCGGCCAGGAGATAGGCCTTGGTGGGCTCCTTGGGGATCTGGTCGAGTTGCAGGGCCCGGCGGATCTCCTCGGCGACGTACTCGGCGACCCCGGAGCGGTCGATGTCCACGAGGAGCCGGTACGGGTCGGCCGCGTCCGGCAGCCGGCCGCCGGTCGCCCGGAGCAGGGGGTCGGCGCCCTCGCGCAGCCGCATGCGCAGGCGGCCCCGCTTGCGTTCGGGTTCGTAGACGATGCTCGACACGGCCTCGAGTGGCACGGCGATCTCTCCGTACGTCTGCCGGAACAGCGGCACGGAGCGGTGGAGTCCCGGCGTGATCCTGACCGTGCTGCCGTCGAAGGCCCAGGCCCCGTCGCGCTGGATGATCTCGGCCATAAGGGAATTCTCGCAGCCAGGTCAACACGGCGGCCCGTGCTTCACCCGCGCTGACCGGACCTGGCGGACGCGGGCGGGGTGGTGTACGGCACAATTCGCTGTCGTCGTAGGGGTGTTGTCTGCAGGTCGTTTGCAGGTCTCGGGGAAGGCGGGCGTCGGGCGTGGCGGTGCAGGAAGCGAGAGGCGGCACGGGGGCGGGTGCCCACGCAGGCGGCTGCACCTGCGGGGACTGCCCGCACGGGGCGCGTGAGGGACACCGACGGGCGGTTGCCGAATTCCTGCTCAAGCGGGACGAGTTCGCGGCCGGGCAGGGGCTGCCGGCGGCGGTGGCCCACTCGGCCTCGGCCTCCCGCCAGTGGGTCTCCGAGGAGTTGACGCAGTCCGCGGAACTGGTCGCCGAACGCGGCCGGGCCGAGGGCGAGGCGTGGCTGGGACGGCTGTGGCGCCGGACCGCGTACGCGGTGTGGGCGGCGGTCGTGCTGCTGCTTGTGGTGCAGGCGCTGACGGCGATCGGCGCGGGCTGGACGACGGCGCGCACGGCCGGGCTGCTGGCGGCGCTGGTGGTCGCCGGTGCGCTGACGGCTGCCTCGTGGTTCCACCGGGCGCGTGGTGGGGCGCTGGCTCCGGTCATCGGCGAGGACAACCGGTTGTCCACGTCACGTGCGGTGGCGGCGGGGTGGGTGCTGTTCGTGGCGTACGCGGTGCTGGTGCTGGTGGGCCGTTTGGCGGTGGCCTCGGATCATGCGGAACGCGACGCACTGATCTCCGGGATGGAACTGTCCCGTGGGGCCGGTGTGGTGACCGTGCTCGCGGTGGTGTGCGGGATCGCGGTGCTGGTACGGCGGGTGGTCGGGCTGCGGGTGCTGGGGCAGCGGCTGCAGAAGGTGCGGGCGGACCGGCCCCGGGCGGCGGACCTGCTGACGGACGACGCGGGACGGGGTACGTTCGCGGACATCCAGTACGTCGTGATCAGCGCGGTGGCGTTGGTGTTCGCCGCGGTCCGGCTGGCCCGGCGGCCCGACCAGCTCCCCGACCTGCCGTGGGGGCTGGCGGTGGTGGTGCTGGTGTCGGCGGCGACGTATCTGGCCGGCAAGTACGCGGAGGGCGGTCGGCCGGTGATCCTCTCGGTCGTCCGGGCCCGGGAGGCCGGTGCCCTGGACGCGCCGATCCGCACGGGCGACGACATCGAGATCCGCGGGGCGGGGTTCGTTCCGCCGGGTGCGCAGGGAGCCGACCGTTTGTCGCGGATGGTGGTCCGTGTCGGCGCGGTGAACGTCCACGTGCCCCTGGTCCCGGTGACGGGCGGCTTCAGCAACCCCACGGACACGGTGCTGACGGTGCCGGTTCCGGCGGACGTCGAGCCCGGGCGGGTGGAGGTGCAGGTGGTGACCGCCGCTGGGGTGGAGACGAACCGGTATGCGATCGACGTGACGGAGTGACGAGACCCCCGGCGGTGGGTGTCCCCGGGGTGGGCGTCGCTGGGGGTGGGCGTTGGGGTGCTCCCCGCTCGAAGAGCTCGGGGAGGCAATCCGTCAGCGCCCGGTCGCGCGACCCACGGACGGGAACCGCAGCGCCGGGGTGCCCCGGGAACAAGCGGTGCCGAAGTCGGAAAAACGGTCCCGCAGGATTGAGCGGGCCTCATTCGTCGTACGTATGGTCTCTTGAGGGATAAATGGCATAGCGGTGAGAGGCGGCTGGCAGCGATGACTCACGGGATTCGTACGGGCAGGCACACTTCGTATGCCGACCGACGCGGAGACTGGCGGGACATCGCCACCCGGTACGCCCTGCTCCCCCTCCGTGTGTTCCTCGGCGTCACCTTCACCTACGCCGGCCTGGACAAACTCACCGACAGCGCCTTCATGAAGGACGGCGGCTCGGGCTCGATCGGCGACACGATGCGCGCGGTCCGTGACTCCTCCGCCATCCCGGCCCTCGTCGACCTGGCCCTGAAGAACCCGGTCGGCTTCGGCTACGCCATCGCCCTCGGTGAACTGGTCGTCGGCATCGGCATCCTGCTCGGCCTGTTGGGCCGCCTGGCGGCGCTCGGCGGCGCGCTGATCTCGCTCAGTCTGTGGCTCACGGTCAGCTGGGCCTCCACCCCCTACTACTACGGCAACGATCTCGCCTACCTGATGGCCTGGCTGCCCCTCGTCCTCGCCGGCACCCCGATGTTCTCCGTGGACGCCGCCCTCTGCGCACGGCGGCGGCTGCGGGCGGGGGACTACCGGTAGCTCACCTCGCTCCGTCGGTCCACGCCTCGCCGGCGCCCGTACCGCCCGCCCGCCCACGGCGCCTTCGTAGGCCGCGGTTCAGGACCGCCACCGCGCCCGCCAGGCAGAGGCCGCCCACGACGAGGGGGACCACCACGAACCACGGGGTCTGCCAGGCACCGCCCGCGTCTCCGGCGTAGACGACGCCCGCGCCGGTGAGAAAGACGCCGGCGACCAGCTTCCCGGGCTGGAACTCATGACGCAGCACGGCTCACCTCCGCCTGTCCCATGCCTACCTGCAGGTTGAGGTCGAGTGTGCCGGTGCCGGTGTCGCCCGGTGCCGGGGGCAGTGTCACTTGCTGGTGTTTGCCCGGCGCCACGTCCACGTCCTGTGGGCTGTCTCCCGGCAGCTGGATGTCGCCGACCCCCACGTCGATGGTCGCCCGCACGGTCACCCCCGGGGGAACGATCACCCGCAGCCGCCCCACGCCCACCTGCGCCCCCGTCGTCAGCGTCTGTCCCTTGCCGAGGTGTATCCGGGTCAGGTCCAGGGTGCCCTCGCCGGTGCCGAGGTCGTAATTCTGCTGTACGCCCGCCACCGCGGTGGGCTGCCATGTCCTGTGGATCCAGTGTGTGCTGATGTCCTTGGGCAGCGCCGCCGATCCGGCGAGCAGGGCCGCCGTGATGATCGCCAGCAGCACCGAACCCACGCCCGTGCGCCCCACGAACGCGCTCACCGCGATGCCCAGGCCGAAGACGGCCAGCGCGCAGGACAGTCCGGTCTGCAGGCTGGTGCCGAGCGCGTGATCGTCCCAGGTCAGGCCCGTGCCGAGGCCGCCGGCAACCAGGGCGAGCAGGAAGACCCAGCCGCCGATCCAGCGGGGGCCGCGCGGCCGTGGCGGTTCGGCGCGCGGGGGGCGTATGTCCTCGCTCCCGTAGGTGCCGAGGCTGATGGTGACGGCCGCCGCGATGTCCCGGTCGTGCGAGTCCCGTGGGCCCCACAGGTAGCCCGTGCCGCCGACGTGGGTGCCGTCCTTGACGATCGGGTCGCGCCACCAGGAGGGGTAGGCGGTGGGGACCGGCGGTGCCTGGGCCTCCGGCGGGGCGTCGGCGACGGCCTGGGCGGCCAGCGGGTCGGGGTCGGGGGTGCCGCGGTGCTGCGACCAGTAGCCCGCGCCCGCGAGGAGGAGGGAGAGGACGGCCGCGAAGGTCAGCACCCCGCCGTTGCTCAGCATCGACAGGAACACCCCGCAGCCGACCAGTGCGAACAGCACGGCCGCCAGCGCCTGGCCGTCCACCCGGCCGGTGAGGAGCTTGCGCACCTCGTTCTCGTCCTCGTCGTCGTACGGCACGAAGAGCCAGGCGAAGCCGTAGAAGATGAGGCCGATGCCGCCGGTCGCGGCGAGCACGGCCAGCGTGATCCGAAAGATCACCGGGTCCATGTCGCACTGCCGCCCGAGCCCCGCACACACCCCGGCGATCATCTTGTGCCGCCGGTCCCGCCGAAACCTGCGGGAGGGCTCGGCGGCCTCCGCGTCCGCCTGCGCTTCAGGCTGCGTCGCGGTGTCCGCCTTCGCATCCGTGCCCTCGGCCGCCTGCCCGGCGGCCGTCGTCTCCCCGGTCGCCCCCGGTGTCCCGGTCGCCCCCGTCTTTCCCGTCACGCTCGCCTTTCCGGTCGGGGCGGCCCCGTCGGCCGTACCCGGATGTCCGCCCGCTGCAGGCACGCCCGTCTCCTCGTGCGCGCGCGGTTCTTCACCTGCACCGGCCGCGCGGCCCGCGCCGGAGCCGGGGCCGGGTCCCGGACCCGGCGCGGCGTGCTGGTGATTCGTCATGCGTCCATGGTGACGGGCGCACCGCCGCGACGGCAGCCGGGACGACCCTGGCCGAACCCTGATATCGCCCCTGACGCGCGGACGGGGATGCGTTCGACGGGCCGGCGGCGGCGGGCGTACCGCGTTTTCGAAGATCAGGGGAGTCTCGGGGGCCGACCCTGATGCCGCGGTCCCCGCGGCCGTGTGACCATCGATGGCATGCCGGAAGCCGCAGCACTGCCTCTCGACGACCCGCGGCCGCCGCGCAAGCTCTACCGCAGCAGCGACGGACGCTGGCTCGGCGGAGTGGCGCGGGGCCTCGCCGGGCACCTCGGGCTGCCGGTGGTCTGGGTGCGGCTGGTCTTCGTCGGCCTGTTCCTGGCCGACGGCCTCGGCGCGCTGCTGTACGCGGCCTTCTGGTTCTTCGTACCCCTCGGCGTCGGCGGTGTCGGCGACCAGAAGCCCCCGTCCCTCGTCAGCACGGAGACCTCGCCGGACGGCCGCCGCAGAATCGTCGCCCGCAAGCCGGACAAGGGCCAGCTCGTCGCCCTGCTCCTCATGGTCGTCGTGGCCACGGTCTTCGTGGGCAGTGTCAACCTCGGCAGCGGCGCCAAGGCGTACCTCCTGCCCGCCGTCCTCGTCGGCGCGGGCGTCGCCCTGGTCTGGCGCCAGGCGGACAACGCCCGCCGGGCCCGCTGGGTCGAGGTCGGCCGCCGCCGCCGTACGCTCACGCTGCTGCGCGCCGGCGCCGGCGTCCTGCTGGTCACGGCCGGCGTCTCCGGCATGTTCGTCCTGCAGGGTTCCGCCGCCCACCTCGGATCGGTCCTGCAGGCGACGCTCGCGGTCCTAGTCGGCATAACGCTCCTTGCGGGCCCGTACCTCGTGCGCATGACCCAGGACCTCTCCGAGGAGCGACTGATGCGCATCCGCGCCCAGGAGCGCGCCGAGGTCGCCGCCCACGTCCACGACTCGGTGCTCCACACCCTGACCTTGATCCAGCGCAACGCGGAGAGCCCGAACGAGGTGCGCCGCCTCGCCCGCGCCCAGGAGCGCGACCTGCGGGCCTGGCTCTACAAGCCCGAGGGCACCGGCAAGGACGACGCCGACGAACCGACCACCCTCGCCGACGCGGTGAAGCGCAACGCCGCCGAGGTCGAGGACAAGCACGGCGTCCCCATAGAGGTCGTCGTGGTCGGCGACTGCCCGCTCGACGAGCGGATCGGCGCCCAGATGCAGGCAGCACGGGAAGCTATGGTGAACGCCGCCAAGTACGGTGGCGAGGGCGGCGCCGTGCAGGTCTACGCCGAAGTCGAGGGCAGGACGGTCTTCGTGTCCGTCCGGGACCGCGGACCCGGCTTCGACCTCGACTCGATACCCGCCGACCGCATGGGCGTCAGAGAATCGATCATCGGCCGCATGGAGCGCAACGGCGGCACGGCCCGGCTGCGTGCGATGCCGGGCGGCGGCACGGAGGTCGAGCTGGAGATGGAGAGGGCGGAGAACACGTCATGAGCGACCCGACCGAAGCGAACGGTACGGCGGAGGAGGCGGCCGGGGCCGCCGACGGCGGTGCGGGCAGGCGGCACGTGCGCGTGGTCCTCGTCGACGACCACCGCATGTTCCGTACGGGCGTCCAGGCCGAGATCGGCCAGACCGAGCAGACCGGCGTGGAGGTCGTCGGCGAGGCCGCGGACGTCGACCAGGCGGTCACGGTCATCACCGCGACCCGGCCCGAGGTGGTCCTCCTCGACGTCCACCTCCCCGGGGGCGGCGGCGTCGAAGTGCTGCGCCGGTGCGCCGTGTTGATGGCCGACACCGAGCGGCCCGTCCGCTTCCTCGCGCTGTCCGTCTCGGACGCGGCGGAGGACGTGATCGGGGTGATCCGAGGCGGTGCGCGGGGGTACGTGACGAAGACGATCACGGGCTCCGACCTCATTGACTCCATCTTCCGCGTCCAGGAGGGCGACGCCGTGTTCTCCCCGCGTCTGGCCGGCTTCGTCCTGGACGCCTTCGCGTCCACCGACGCACCACCGGTCGACGAGGATCTCGACCGCCTCACCCAGCGCGAACGCGAGGTGCTCCGCCTCATCGCCCGCGGCTACGCGTACAAAGAGATCGCCAAGCAGCTGTTCATCTCCGTCAAGACGGTGGAGTCCCACGTCTCGGCGGTCCTGAGGAAGCTGCAGCTGTCCAACCGCCATGAGCTGACTCGGTGGGCCACGGCACGTCGGCTGGTCTGAGCCGCCTCCGACGGCATGGAGCCGGTCCCGTCACACCACCCGGCTGGCCCCCGCGAACGGCATTTCGTCGATCGGGGCCAGGCGGACCGGGGCCGAGGGGTTCGGGGCGTGGATCATCCGGCCGTTGCCCACGTAGATGCCGACATGGCTGATGCCGGAGTAGAAGAACACCAGGTCGCCGGGGAGAAGTTCGGCCCGGGAGACGCGGCGGCCCGCGTTGATCTGGGTGTAGGTCGTGCGGGGGAGCGAGATGCCTGCGGAGCGGTATGCCGCCTGGACCAGGCCCGAGCAGTCGAAGGCGTCGGGGCCGGTCGCCCCCCACACGTAGGGGCTGCCGAGCTTCTGGTAGGCGTATGCGAGGGCCGCTGCCGCGCGGGAGTTGGGAGCCGCGACCGATCCCGGGGCGCCGAGTGCGTCCCGCGCGCCGGCGGCGGAACGCGAGACGCGCCCCGTGTCCCCGCCCTGGCCGATCCCCGCACGCTGCTGCGGTGACAGCCGGGACAGCAGCTGCCGGGCCTCGCCCAGCTTGCCGGTGACCGTCTTCTTCTGCCGCTTCAGCTCCGCCTGCCGTGACCGGAGCGACGCCAGCTCGATGTGTGCGACCCCGCGCAGCTGCTCGACCTCCCTCAGCTGCTTCCGTACGCGCGCCACGGCGGCCGTCTGCCGGACCCCGGCCCGCTCGGCGAACTCGGCCCCGTCCAGGTACTGCCGGGGGTCGTCGGACAGCACCAGTTGCAGCGCGGGGTCGATCCCCCCGTCCCGGTACTGCGCCGCGGCGATCGAACCCAGCGCGTCCCGCGCCGAGTTGAGCTTCTCCTCGGTGCGCGCCGCCTCGTCCCGCAGCGTGTTCAGCCGCTTCTCGGCCGCGTCCGCCTTCTCCTTCGCGCCGTTGTACTTCTCGGTGGCGACCTCCGCCTCCTGGTACAGCTTGTCCACCTTGGCCTTGACCTGCTCCGGCGTCAGCTGCGGCTCGGCGTGCCCGGTCCCGTCGAAGCCCGTCGCGGTCGCCGCGCCCGCCAGGGCGATCGTGGCGGCCGTCCGGGCCGTGGTGCCGCTGAGCGAGCGCTTTCGAGGCTTGCGATGCGCTGCCACGTGGACCGTCACGTCCCTTCCTACGACCGCGGGGGCGGTGTGCGCGTCCGGCGGCGGCCCACACAGGGGGAGCAGGCCGCCGCCGGACCTTCTCGGCGGTGGTGTCCGACTGCCGCCCCTGGCCCGGGCGGCGGTGGGAAGCCGGTCACCTGGGGGAGGACGCTAAACCGCTCCGTGTCGGCCCGGTAACGCCATGTACGGAACTGGCGCGAGGGGACCGCCGGGTGACCGTATGTGACCGTGATCCCGTCCCAGGGGTTCCGACTTCACGCAGAGCGATGACCGATGCGGCGGTTTACGGGGCATGCGGGGGCGGTGGGGTGCTATGGGTCGCATATATGCATCGGTAGGCGTGGCCTCACGCATCGGTTGCGGGGCTCGTAGGCGGGCCGGTGTCCGAGGGCGTACAGGCCTCTGATTAGGCTCCCGCCTCATGGACGTACTCATCCATCTCTTCGTCGGCCTGCACATCATCGGCATCGCCGCGCTGCTCGGCGGTTTCCTCACCCAGATGAAGGCGATGGGCCAGGGCACGGCCCGGTTCGTGCCCGGGATGCTGCACGGCGCGCTGACCATGCTCGTCACCGGCGCCATCCTGGTCGGCCTCAACCAGGCCGACGGCCACCACGTCAACAACATCAAGATCGGCCTGAAGCTGGCGCTCCTGGTCGTGATCCTCGGCCTGGTCTACGTCAAGCGGGACGACGAGAAGGTGGACAAGAGCCTGTTCGGCCTGGTGGGGCTGCTGACCACGGCGAACATCTTCATCGCCGTGCTGTGGACGTGAGGATCAGCGCACGGTCCTGAGGCCGGCGCGCGCGTCCGCGACCGCGCCCGCGGTGACGGCCAGCCACGCGGCGACCGCGATCCACAGCAGCGCCTCCCCGGGCCCCTCGAGCCCCGGAACGGCGAGGGCGGCGGCGACGGACAGCGTCGCCGCCGCCGTCATGCCCAGCGGGAACACGGTCGCCCAGCGGCGCACGCAGGCAACCGCGAGGACGACGCGGGACAGCAGCTCGTACCCCGTCAGGTTCAGCCCGACCGACACGATGCCGACCGCCATCACGGCGGCCCCTGCCGCCGACGCATGCTGCGCCCACCAGGCGCGGAAGGGGGAGGTGCCGGGCATGACCCCGATGCTGGAGAGCTCCGCGCGCCATGTGCGCGGGGCACGCGCGCCGCGTGCGCACGCCAAAACGCGCGGGCGCCGGGCCACCGGGCGCCCTTCGGACGTGCACGCGCGCGTGCCGTACGTCGCTCCGTCTCACGCCGGGCGCACCACGCTGTGGATCGCCGACTCGCCGTCGTAGTAGATCGACTCCTCGCGGACGTAGGCGCCGGGCTTCGGGGCGTGGATCATCATGCCGTTGCCGATGTAGATGCCGACGTGGCTGACGTCGTCGTAGAAGAAGACGAGGTCGCCGGGCTGCGCCTCGTGGAGCGGCACCGTCGTCCCCGCGTCGACCTGGTCGTACGTGGTGCGCGGGAGGGTCACCCCGGCGGCCTTCCAGGCGGCCTGGGTGAGGCCGGAGCAGTCGTACGACTCGGGGCCCGTCGCGCCCCAGACGTACGGCTTGCCGATCTGGGTGCGGGCGAAGGCGAGGGCCTTCTCGGCCTTGGTGGCGTACGAGGAGTCGGACGCGGAGGAGCCCGTGGAGCCCGTGGGCCCCGTGGAGCCCGCCGAGGATCCGGGCGAGCCCGTGGTGGAGCCCGAGGTGCCGCTCCCCTGCCGGGCGGCCTGCTCCTCGGCCTGCTGCTTCGCCAGTTCCGCCGCCTTGCGCGCGGCCTCCTGCTGCTTCTGCTTCTCGATCGCCGCGAGCCGCGCCTTCTCCTCGGCCGTCAGCTTCGACAGCAGTTCGCGGGCGTCGGCGAGCTTCTTCTGGACGGTGGCCTTGGCCGTCTTGATGTCGTTCTGCGACTCGGTCAGCGTCTCGAGGCTCTTGGCGGCCTCCTGCCGCTTCTTCATGGTCGCGGACTGCTGCGTGACGTACTCGTCGACCATGCTCTTCTGTCGCGAGGTCAGCCGGCTCATCAGCTGGGTCTGCTCGAAGTAGTCCTGCGGAGTGTCCGCGAGCAGGAAGGTGGCCGTGTCGGGGGCGGCGGCCCCGGTGCGGTACTGGGCCGCGGCGAACGAACCCAGCTTCTCGCGCGCCTTGTTGAGCATGTCCGTGCGCTTGGCGACGTCGTCGAGGAGAGCGGCCACGCGCCCGCGCTGCTTGGCGGTCTTCTCCTTGGCCGCGTTGTACTTCTCGGTCGCCGACTCCGCCTGGCGGTACAGGTCGTCGACCTTCTTCTCGACCTCTTCGATGCTCGGCCTGCCGTCGTCGTCCGAGGGGGCGGCGTTGGCCGTCTGGGAGAGCAGGGCCACGGAGGTGAGGGCGGCCGTGGCCAGGGCGGGGGTGCGTATGCCTGCTACGCCCGTACCCGCGGGGCGCGTCTTGCGGTGCGACGCCAAGGGAGGCGACTCCTTCCATCGTCCGCCTACCGGGTCAGCGGTGGGGGTGCCCCCGGGCCGTTCAGGCTCTGGGGAGGGTTCGGGCGGGTGGTTCGGAAGGGTTGCCCTACGGTCCTCGCTCGCGGGGAGGGTCGGACCGATTCACCCCGGGGTCGGTGTGGGTCCCCGGCTCCGGCTCGCATGGCGGCGGGACCGGACTCGGCGGAGGCCGCGTGGCCCGGCGACGTTCGCCGGTGGGGGTCGCACGGCCCGACGGCACGCTAGCGAACTCGTGTGGCTCGTGTGAAGGATGATGTGCGATATGCCCGATACATTTTCGTGACCTCGTGATTCTGGTGCCGTCGCCGTGACAGTGCAGCTCCGGAGCGTGAGGGGCCGGCTCGCCGGTCGGGCGGGGAAGATCGCCGGCCGGCAAAGGCGGGGATGTTCTCAAGGCGGCCGCGGGCTGTCGGTGCGGCGCCCTAGACTCGTAGAGCGATGAGCAGCCTCTTTGACGACAGCTTCCTGGCGGACCTCCAGGCCCCGCGGGGCCACGGGGAAGAACCTCCACCACCGCCCGAGGACGATCACGCTCCGGAGTCGGTTCCGGACGATCTGTTCGGTGGGAAGTTCGACGTGCCGCCGGAGTGGGACACGTACTACCGCGGCGGCGCCCCGCGCCCGGTCGTGGACTCCGCCGCGCTGCTGGAGGGGCTGAACGACAACCAGCGCGCCGCCGTCGTCCACTCCGGCTCTCCGCTGCTCATCGTGGCCGGCGCCGGCTCCGGCAAGACGCGCGTGCTCACGCACCGCATCGCCTACCTGCTCGCCGAGCGGGGCGTCCACCCCGGCCAGATCCTCGCGATCACCTTCACCAACAAGGCCGCCGGCGAGATGAAGGAGCGTGTCGAGCAGCTCGTCGGCCCGCGCGCGAACGCGATGTGGGT
Organism: Streptomyces sp. NPDC005202; assembly: GCF_040608235.1. NCBI lineage: Bacteria > Bacillati > Actinomycetota > Actinomycetes > Kitasatosporales > Streptomycetaceae > Streptomyces > Streptomyces sp. NPDC005202. Next base: position 294,898 of record NZ_JBEXHW010000004.1, read on the forward strand.
GATGACCTTCCACAGCGCGTGCGTGCGCATCCTGCGGAGGGAGTCGAAGAAGCTCGGCTTCACGTCGTCCTTCTCGATCTACGACGCCGCCGACTCCAAGCGCCTGATGGCCCTGGTCTGCCGCGACCTGGACCTCGACCCCAAGCGCTACCCGCCGAAGTCCTTCAGCGCCAAGATCTCCAATCTGAAGAACGAGCTGATCGACGAGGAGGACTTCGCCGCCCAGGCCTCCGACGGCTTCGAGAAGACCCTCGCCCAGGCCTACGCCCTGTATCAGTCGCGGCTGCGCGAGGCGAACGCCCTCGACTTCGACGATCTGATCATGACGACGGTCAACCTGCTCCGCGCGTTCCCGGACGTCGCCGAGCACTACCGCCGCCGCTTCCGTCACGTCCTCGTCGACGAGTACCAGGACACCAACCACGCCCAGTACGCCCTCGTACGGGAACTCGTCGGCACCTCCGAGCACCCCGTGGACGTGCCGCCCGCCGAGGACGACCTCCCGCCCGCCGAGCTGTGCGTGGTCGGCGACGCCGACCAGTCGATCTACGCCTTCCGCGGCGCGACGATCCGCAACATCCTCCAGTTCGAGGAGGACTACCCGGACGCGACGACGATCCTGCTGGAGCAGAACTACCGCTCCACCCAGACGATCCTGAGCGCGGCCAACGCGGTCATCGAGCGCAACGAGTCCCGCCGCCCGAAGAACCTGTGGACCAACGCGGGCGCGGGCGAGCGCATCACCGGGTACGTCGCCGACACCGAGCACGACGAGGCGCAGTTCGTCGCCGACGAGATAGACCGCCTCGTGGACGCGGGCGAGGCCAAGGCCGGCGACGTCGCCGTCTTCTACCGGACGAACGCCCAGTCCCGTGTCTTCGAAGAGGTCTTCATCCGCGTCGGCCTGCCCTACAAGGTCGTCGGCGGCGTCCGCTTCTACGAGCGCAAGGAGGTCCGGGACGTCCTGGCCTACCTGCGGGTGCTGGCCAACCCGGAGGACTCGGTGCCGCTGCGCCGCATCCTCAACGTCCCCAAGCGGGGCATCGGCGAGCGCGCCGAGGCGATGATCGACGCACTCGCCCAGCGCGAGAAGATCAGCTTCCCGCAGGCGCTGCGGCGCGTCGACGAGGCCTACGGCATGGCCGCGCGGTCGACGAACGCGGTCAAGCGGTTCAACACGCTGATGGAGGACCTCCGCACGATCGTCGAGTCGGGCGCCGGCCCGGCCACGGTCCTGGAGGCCGTCCTCGAACGCACCGGCTACCTGGCCGAGTTGCAGGCCTCCACCGACCCGCAGGACGAGACCCGCATCGAGAACCTCCAGGAACTCGCCGCCGTGGCCCTGGAGTTCGAGCAGGAGCGCGGCGAGGGCGAGCAGGGCACGCTGGCCGACTTCCTCGAGCAGGTGGCGCTGGTCGCCGACTCGGACCAGATTCCCGACGAGGAGGACGGCGACGGCGTCATCACGCTGATGACCCTGCACACCGCCAAGGGCCTCGAGTTCCCGGTGGTCTTCCTGACCGGCATGGAGGACGGCGTCTTCCCGCACATGCGCGCCCTCGGCCAGACCAAGGAGCTGGAGGAGGAGCGGCGCCTGGCGTACGTCGGCATCACCCGCGCGCGGGAGCGGCTCTACCTGACCCGGTCGGTGATGCGCAGCGCGTGGGGCCAGCCGTCGTACAACCCGCCCTCCCGCTTCCTGGAGGAGATCCCGGCGGTGCACGTGGACTGGAAGCGGACCGGCGGCGCGGGACCGGTGTCCTCCGGTCCGGCCTCCGGGGTGGCGGCCTCGCTGTCGTCGTCCCGCTCCAGCTCGTCGGCGTCCGGCGCCTCCGGCTTCGCCACGCGCCGGGCCTCGGAGAAGCCGGTGGTGTCCCTCGCGGTCGGAGACCGGGTCACGCACGACCAGTTCGGCCTCGGCACGGTGGTCGCGGTCAAGGGCACGGGCGCCAATGCCGAGGCGACGATCGACTTCGGCGACGCGAAGCCGAAGCGGCTGCTGCTGCGGTACGCGCCGGTGGAGAAGCTGTAGTCCGAAGAGCCTGCGGAGAAGCGGTGGTCCGAAGACCCCGTGGAGAAGCGGTAGTCCAAGAGATGAGCCCCCGCTGAAGTGGCGGGGGCTCGCTCGCGCTCACGTCGGGTCGAGCCCGTGGCTGCGCAGCCAGGGGAGCGGGTCTATGGGCGCCCCTCCGGCGGGCCTGACCTCGAAGTGCAGGTGGGGGCCGGTGGAGTTGCCGGAGTTCCCCGAGTACGCGATCGGCTGCCCGGCCTTCACGGTCGTACCGGACGGGACCCGGTAGCTGGAGAGGTGGCAGTACCACGTCTCCGTGCCGTCCTTTGCGGTCACGATCATCATGTTGCCGTACGCGCTGTTCCACTGCGTACGGACCGTGCCGTCGGTCGCGGCCATCACCGTCGTCCCGTACGAGACGGGGAAGTCGATGCCGGTGTGCACGGACATCCAGTTGACCCCGGCCTGGCCGAAGTAGGCGCTGAGCCCTCTCTGCGTCACCGGAAGGACGAACTTGGGGCGCAGCCGCTCCTTGCGGGCCGCATCCTCCGCCGCCTTCTTCTTCTGGGCCTCCTGCTGCGCCTTGAGGTCGATGCGCTCCTGGGTACGGCTGGCCCGGTCGGCGAAGTCGTCGGCACCGGCGGACAGGCTCTGCAGCTGGGTGTCCAGCTTGTTGTTGGCGGCCGACGGCTGCACGGAGTGCGCGTCGGACGCGGATGCGGAGGAGTCCTGGCCGCTGTCGGTCAGGTTGCCGACGGAAGCGGCGGCGATGCCGGCGACGCCCATCACGCAGGCCGAGGGCACGGCCACGGTCAGCAGCGCGGAGCGCTTGGCCGGGGGGCGGCGCCGGGAGCGGCCCGCGCTGCGGGACGCGGCGCGTGAGGCCGGGACCGGGGTGACCTCTTCCTGGTCGTCGAGCAGCGGGGCGACGGCGGGCAGCTCACCGGTGGCGGCCAACTCGCCTTCGCCGGAGGCGGTTTCGTCGTACGGACCCGGCTCGAAGACGGGGGTCGTCTGCGCGTCCTGGAGCTGTTCGAAGGTCGCGGTCGCCTGCTGGTCGAAGGGCTCGGCCTGCTGCTCGTACTCGTCGTACCCCTCGGGGGCCGTGGCGCCCTCGCCCGCAGCGTCGGTGTTCCACTGCGTGGCGTCGTACGCGCCGGTGTCGAAGGTCTGCGTGCCCCATTCCCACTGCTGGGTCCGGTCGGCGGCGGTGCCGGTCTGGTCCGACTGGAGCCAGACGTTCGCGTCCCATGAGCCGGTGGCGTCGACGGGTCCGGTCTGGTGCGGTACGGAGGCGAGCTGCTGGTAGCCGGTCGCCCAGGCGGTCGTGTCGTACGTACCGGTGTCGTAGGCGGCGTGGTGCTGGGCCGCGTACGGATCGTAGTTCAGTGTCTGGTGGCTGCCCGTGGGCCAGTGGGCGGTGTCGTACGAGCCGGTGGCGTGGCCGCCGTTGCCCGGAAGATCGCCGAAGAGGGGGTCCGTCGCGAAGCTCGTCGTGGTGTGTGTGCCGGTGTGAAAACCGGTGGCGTCGTAGTTGCCGTACGTGGTGAAGTCGCCGTACGCGGCTTCCTGCCCGCCGTACGACGCGTAGGGCGTCGAGGCGGCATCGGAGGCCGGAGCCGGGGTGGTCACGGTCCCCGACGGGTGACGGTCGTTCACCAACTTCTCTTTCGCCTCGACAACAGGGGCTGCCAGAGCAGTGCGGCGACTGTACCCGGCGGTACGCGGACGCGACAATCTTCGGCTCGTTTCCCGCGCGTGGGAAATGGGCATTCGGCCGTGATTCGGGGGACTGCGGACACGGCTATGGCTTTGTGTTCGAGTGTCGTTCGATCCCGATCGGCCGTCGGCCCTCTAAGTAGGCCGTGCGGGACGGGCGTTGCGCCGCCCGGCCCATCTGCTCATGGGGTCGGCCTCGGCGCACTGCGGCGCCGAGGCTCAGCCCGAAGCCGGTCCCCGGCTCAGCCCGCCGTCACGCCACGGTCAGGCCGCCGCCGGCGCGCGCTGCGGCCCGGTCGCCCGGCCGCACGGCGTCCAGGGCCTGCCGTATTCCGGCCGCGACGGCGGGGTGCACGGACAGGGCGAGGTGTCCGATACCGGTCACCTGCACGTTCTGCGCCATCAGGTCGGGGTGGTCGATGCAGGCCGAGTCCAGCGGGTCCATCAGGTGGTCGAGGTCGCTCCAGAAGCTGACGAAGTGCGTACGGCAGCCGGGCGCGGGCCGGGCCAGCTCCTCGATCACCTCCGAACCGGGGCGCATCTGGCGGACGATCGGGTGGGCGTTGGCCAGCGGGGCGACCCGGGTGCCGGAGTGCGGGGTGCCGAGGGTGACGAGGGTGCGGACCCGCAGGTCGCCGCCGAGCCGCTGCACGTAGTAGCGGGCGATCAGCCCACCGAGGCTGTGTCCGACGACGTCGACCTGCTCGCTGCCGGTGCGCTCGCAGATCTCCTCTATGTGCCGGCCGAGCAGTTCGGCCGCGGTGCGGATGTCACAGGTCAGCGGCGAGTAGTTGAGGGACTCCACCCGCTGCCGGCCGTTCTGGGCGAGGCTGCGGCGCAGCAGGACGAACACCGACCGGTTGTCGATGAAGCCGTGCAGCAGCACGACCGGGGGCTTGGCCTCCGTCGGCAGCTGTGCGGCGCCATCCGGCGCGGGCAGCGGGCGGGCGGGGCCGCGGCGCTCCTGAACGATGCCCGAGGGATAGAGCAAGAGGTGTCCCGCGAGGATCGCAAGCTCCAGGGCGGTCGCCTTCAGGAGAGCCAGCGAAAGTCCCGCCAGTCTGATCGGGACCAGGCGCTGGCAGAGCGGAAGAATGGGCACTGCGACCTCGGTGACCTTCATGGCCGACCTCCTGTCGGCACGCGGGAGGACGGCCCTGTCCCCCGTGTGCCCTCGTGGGCAGTCGCGACAAAGTCCAACGGGGCATGAGTGGGGCAGGCCGGGTGAGTCCGGCGTGTGGCGTGTGCGACGCCGATGACGTGACGAGGCCCCCTGCCGGTGTGGCGACGAGGTTCCCCGCTGTCGTGCCGTACCTGCCCTGCGTGCCCTTCGTGCCCTCGCCGGTGCGACGACCTCGTTGCGGCTCCCGTGGCGCTTGTCCCCGCTGCGGTCCTTGTGCCGCGGAACTGTGCGGCGCGTGGGCCGCGAAGATATGGAACAGTGCGCGGCGAACGTGTCCCACCGTGTGATTTCCCCCTCGGTCTGCACCGTGAAACTGCCGGTTGCGGGATGCTGGCGATAACGTTCGTTCACTTCCCCGGACTGCGTGGTGCGGGGCGTCCGTGCCGTAGTGGCGCGCCCGGTGCGGTGAGCGGCGGAGTGCATGGCATGTGCGGTATGCCCGGCATGTTCCATGCGCTCGACATGTGCGGTACTTGTCGGTACGGATGGATGTAGTCGCTTCATGGAGGCAGTGATGGGTGTGGCAGCCGGTCCGATCCGCGTGGTGGTGGCCAAGCCGGGGCTCGACGGCCACGATCGGGGCGCCAAGGTGATCGCGCGGGCGCTGCGCGACGCCGGTATGGAGGTCATCTACACCGGGCTCCACCAGACCCCGGAGCAGATCGTCGACACGGCGATCCAGGAGGACGCCGACGCGATCGGGCTCTCCATCCTCTCGGGCGCGCACAACACGCTGTTCGCCGCCGTGATCGACCTGCTCAAGGAGCGCGACGCGGAGGACATCGTCGTCTTCGGCGGCGGGATCATCCCCGAGGCGGACATCCCCCCGCTGAAGGAGAAGGGCGTCGCGGAGATCTTCACCCCGGGCGCGACCACGCAGTCGATCGTGGACTGGGTCCGGGCGAACGTCCGCCAGCCTGCGGAGGCGTAGGACCTCCGGCGGCTGGGCCGGGGATGTCCGGGTGGCGTACACGTGCAGACGCAGGTCGGCACCAGTGAGCCCGTCCTGGGGGTCCCCCCTGCCCGCAGAGCTTGGGGGAGTTGGAGGGCGAGCCCGTTCGGGCCGAAGGGGGGTCTGGGGGCGCAGCCCCCAGGGACGGCCGCTCCGGCTGGGGGCGAGACTCAGCCGACCTTCGGTGAACCCAGCTCGTCGGCCATCGCCGCGCGCAGGCGCAACGTAGTGACGAGCCGCTGGAACGCCTCCGCCCAGTACCCTCCGGCGCCGGGCGACGCGTCCTCCGCCTCGTCCGGCACCGCCAGCAGACCGTCCAGCCGGCTCGCCTCCGCAGGATCCAGGCATCGCTCGGCCAGCCCCATCACTCCACTGAAACTCCATGGGTAACTCCCCGCATCCCGCGCGATGTTGAGCGCGTCGACCACCGCCCGCCCGAGCGGCGCGGTCCACGGCACCGCACACACCCCGAGCAGCTGAAACGCCTCGGACAGGCCGTGCGTCGCGATGAATCCGGCCACCCAGTCGGCCCGTTCGTCGGCGTCCAGCGTGCCGAGCAGCTTGGCGCGCTCGGCCAGGGACACCGAGCCCGGCCCGCCGGCCTCGGGTGCCGAGGGCGCCCCGAGAAGCGCCCGCGCCCACTGTGCGTCCCGCTGCCGCACCGCCGCCCGGCACCACGCGGCGTGCAGCTCGCCCTGCCAGTCGTCCGCGACCGGAAGCGCCACGATCTCCTTCGGCGTGCGCCCGCCGAGCCGCGCCGGCCACGTCCCGAGCGGGGCCGCCTCCACCAGCTGACCCAGCCACCAGGACCGTTCGCCCCGTCCCGTCGGCGCCTTGGGAACGACACCGTCGCGCTCCATGCTCGCGTCGCACTCGTGCGGCGCCTCGACGGTGATCGTCGGCGTCCCGCGCGTGTGGTCGACGGCCACGCACGCGCCGGCCCGGGCCGCCATCCGTGCGGCGAGCGCCGACCCGGGCAGCGCCGACAACAACTCCGCCGCCGTGGCCCGGACGTTGCGGCTGCGGTCGGTCAGGGCCTGCTCGAGGAACGGCTCGTCGTCCGGACCCAGGCCCGTCCGCAGCGAGTCGAGGAACATCAGCCGGTCCTCCGCCCGCTCCGTCGCCCACGTGGTGGCGAGCAGCTCGCGCGCGGCCGCGGGCCTGCGTGCGCGTATCGCCGCCAGGAGCGCGACCCGCTCCGCGAACAGGCCCTCCTCCCACAGCTGCTGGATCCGGTCGGTGTCCTCGGGGCCGGGCAGCGCCGCACCGCCGCCCGGGATCGCCCGCAGGGCGAACCGCCAGTCCGGGTTCAGCCGTGCGAGCCAGAGCGCGCGCGGGCCAGCGAAGGTCAGCACGGCAGGGCGCAGGTCCGTACGCCCCCGGGCCGCATCCAGCAGCGCGGGCAGCACCTCCGGGGGCGCCGCGAACCCGCGCGCGTTCGCCGCCGCGAGCCACTGGGGCAGCAGCTCCACGAGGTCGGGCACCGTGCCTCTGCGGCCGCCGCCGGCCACGCCGGGCCGGTCCGCCAGCAGCATCGCGAGCCTGCGGGCCGCCGCTGCGGGCAGCGGCGGGCGCGGGTCCTCGGGCGCCGGCTCCGGGCGCTCGGCCGCCGGCGCCGGGCGCAGCCCCGCCCGTCGTCGTACGGTCTCCACGGCCGCCGCGTCCAGCAGCGCCACCGGTGCGTCCCGGCCCGGCGTGCGGCCCGGGGGCGTACGGCGGTCGGTGCCGAGCAGCGCCGCGGTGACCAACTCCTCCCAGGCGCCCGGGGTGGGCGCAGCCACAGGAGCGGAGGTCCTGGTCATGAGCTTCCTTTCCGTTACCGGGTACCCGCAAGCGAGGGAAGGGTCACGTCTTCGAGTTTCCCCTGGGGCGGAACAAATGCGCGGATCGGGTGAGAAAGGACGGACTGGTGTGCTGTGTGAGGTGCACGCCGGGGCATCCGTGGCGGGTGCGAGCGCTGTTCGTGCGCTGGTCGGGCGTGTCGGCCGCTGGCGTGCGCGCCCTGTGCGGCGTCCGCGGCCGGTGTGCGCCGTTCAGGTGAGGCGTCACCGTGCGCCGGTCGTGTCCGCCTCTTCGCCGAGGCATCGCTGCGTGCGAACCGTGCACCACCGGTGACACGGAGTGATCGCGCGCCGGCCGTCGACCCCCGCTCAGCACAGCGTCACCGCCTGTCCCTCGCCCTCCGGCCACGCCGTCAGCGGGGTGAAGCCCCGGTGGCCGCACTCGCCGAAGACCCTGACGGGGGTGCCGCCCGACAGCGCGACCAGCCGCCACAGACCGGGGCGGGTGCGGGCGACCGGGGTGAGGGGCAGCGCGGAGTCGGTGTCGGCGTCCGCCAGCTGCCAGGAGTCGCCGTCGGGGACCGGTACGACCCGGTCCAGCGTCACCGGGACCGACTCCAGCCACGGGTCGTCCCGCAGGGCCTCGCCGTAGCGGGCGGCCGCCTGCGCCGTCGTCACCCCCGGTGGGCGAATCCGCGTCGGCGCCGGGGGCGCGAACTGCTTCCCCAGGGCCGCACGCAACTGCCCGGCGCCCGGATATCCGGACACCTCCGCATCCAGGGCCAGGCCCACCGGCAGCGCCGTCTCCGGGGCGCGGCCCGCGGCCCCGTAGGACAGCAGCAGAGCCGTACGGCCGGACTCGGCGCCGTACAGCCAGATCCTGCGGGTCGTCAGCTTCGCGTCCGAGGTGTCGTACTGGGCGAGGACGAGCCAGCGGTCCCGCACCGGCGGGCCGTCCGCGACACCGGGCAGGCCGACGCGGGAACGGACCGTCGCCGCCAGCCCGTCCGGCAGCCGCTCGCGGCGCAGCCAGCCCTGGTCCAGGAGGTGGAGCAGCGCGCACTCCTCCAGCAGACGCACCGGCCAGCCGGCTCCGGACGACGGGATCGCCCCCAGTTCCCGCACCCGCGCGGCCAGGCCCGGTGCCTGCGCGTCGACCATGCGGGCCGCCGTCTCCTCCCACAGCCCGTACCCCGCCTGCTCGGCCGCGGCCAGGCCGCCGCGCAGCAGGTCGGCCAGGCGCTGCTCCAGCTCCGTCGCCCCCGAGGTGATCCGCTCGGCCCGGCGCTCCGCCCGGCGCCGCGCCGCCTCTGGATCAGCGGACGCCGACGCGGAACCCGCCGCGCCCGCCGTCCGTTTCTCCTCCGCCCGCCTGCGCCTGCCCGCTATCCACTGCTCGGCCCAGTCCGGGGCCTGTCCAGACGGCACGACACCGTCCCCGCCCGCCCACAGCAGCAGCAGTCCGAGCGCGTGCTTGCACGGGAACTTGCGGCTCGGACAACTGCACTTGTACGCCGGCCCGGCCGCGTCCGCGATGTCGACGACCGTCTGATACGGCCTGCTGCCACTGCCCTTGCACAGCCCCCACACCGTCCCCTCGTCGGAACTCCCGGCCTCGGACCACGGCCCGGCCGCGCCGAGTTTGCTTCCCGCTTTGCGTGACGCGTCGTCAGGCGCCAGTGCCAGCACCTGGTCCGCGGTCCAGCGCACCCCCTGCTGAGTCATGCCATCGAAGGTAGATCCCGCCACTGACAATCGCCCTCGCGAGCACGTTTGCGCAGGTCGGAACGCATTGTCAGTGCCGTGGTGCACGGTGGATGCCAGATCCGAACCGGCCGAGCTGGAGGGGGCCTCAGCCATGTCTGTGTCCGTCGATCCGACGTCCGTCGAACCGAGCCAGAACCACTCCGCGCCCGCGAACGCGGGTACTCCTTCATCCGCGGGCACCCGGGCGTCCGAGGGCGCGGGTGCGCGTAAGCCCGCGGGCGCAGGCGGACCGGACGCGCTGCGGCCGCACGCCGAGGACGCCTTCGCCGCCGAACTCGCCGCGCTGACCGCGCAGGACGACCGCCCGCGCCCGGCCCGCTGGAAGCTGTCGCCGTGGGCCGTCGCGACCTACCTCCTCGGCGGCACGCTCCCGGACGGCACGGTGATCACACCGAAGTACGTGGGCCCGCGCCGCATCGTCGAGGTCGCCGTCACCACCCTCGCCACCGACCGTGCCCTGCTCCTGCTCGGCGTGCCCGGCACGGCGAAGACGTGGGTGTCCGAGCACCTGGCCGCTGCGGTCAGCGGCGACTCGACGCTGCTGGTGCAGGGCACGGCGGGCACGCCGGAGGAGGCGATCCGCTACGGGTGGAACTACGCGCAGCTGCTGGCACACGGCCCGAGCCGCGACGCCCTCGTGCCCAGCCCGGTCATGCGGGCCATGGCGCAGGGTATGACCGCCCGCGTCGAGGAGCTGACCCGCATCCCGGCCGACGTGCAGGACTCGCTCATCACGATCCTGTCGGAGAAGACCCTGCCGATACCGGAGCTGGGCGAGGAGGTGCAGGCGGTCCGCGGGTTCAACGTGATCGCCACGGCCAACGACCGTGACCGCGGGGTCAACGACCTGTCCAGCGCCCTGCGCCGCCGCTTCAACACGGTGGTGCTGCCGCTGCCGGAGAGTGCCGAGGCCGAGGTCGACATCGTCTCCCGCCGCGTCGACCAGATCGGCCGCTCCCTCGACCTGCCGGCCGTGCCCGACGGCATCGACGAGATTCGCCGCGTCGTGACGGTCTTCCGCGAGCTGCGCGACGGCGTGACGACCGACGGCCGCACGAAGCTGAAGTCGCCGAGCGGCACGCTGTCGACGGCTGAGGCGATCTCCGTCGTGACCAACGGCCTTGCGCTGGCCGCTCACTTCGGCGACGGCGTGCTGCGGGCCGGCGACGTCGCCGCGGGTATCCTCGGCGCCGTCGTCCGCGACCCCGCGGCCGACCGCGTCATCTGGCAGGAGTACCTGGAGACGGTGGTCCGCGAGCGCGACGGCTGGAAGGACTTCTACCGGGCCTGCCGGGAGGTGAGCGCGTGAGCGGCAACGGTCGGCTGTTCGGGTACGGCAAGTCGGTGGTGTCGGCGGTGGCGGCGGCGGGCGGATCCGCGACTCGGGACACGGTGGCGCGGACACACGCCGACGAGGAGCCCAGTTGGACGGGGGGACGAGGGGGACGGTGTGACAGGGGTTGACGCGGGCGGCGGGGCCGGCAGCCGGTGGCCCGGCGCGGGGCCGTTGCTGCTCGGTGTGCGGCACCACGGGCCGGGGTCGGCGCGGGCGGTGCGGGCCGCGCTGGAGGCGGCGCGACCGCGGGCCGTGCTGATCGAGGGCCCGCCGGAGGCTGACGCACTGGTCCCGCTCGCCGCCGACGAGGGCATGAGGCCGCCGGTCGCCCTCCTCGCGCACGCCGTGGACGAGCCCGGCCGCTCGGCGTTCTGGCCGCTGGCCGAGTTCTCCCCGGAGTGGGTCGCCATCCGCTGGGCGCTGGAGCATGACGTCCCTGCCCGCTTCATCGACCTGCCGGCCACGCACACGTTGGCATGGGGGAGAGACGACTCCGGCACACCCCCGGAGGAGGAAAGCCCTGCGGAAGACGGGAACTCCGCGAACGAGGAAGGCTCTGCGGAAGACGGGAACTCCGCGAACGAGGAAGGCTCTGCGGAAGACGGGAACTCCGCGAACGAGGAAGGCTCTGCGGAGGAGGGGACCGCGGAGCGCCCGGCCGGCCCCGATGTCCGCCTCGACCCGCTGGCCGTGCTCGCCGAGGCCGCCGGCTACGACGAGCCCGAGCGCTGGTGGGAGGACGTCGTCGAGCACCGGGGTGCGGGGCAGGGGGACGCGTTCGCCCCGTTCCTCGCGCTCGAGGAGGCCATGGGGGCGCTGCGGGAAGCGTACGGGAGCGGGGGCCACGACCGGGACCTCGTGCGGGAGGCCCACATGCGGCTCCGGATACGGGCCGCTCAGCGCGAGTTCGGGCACGGCGTCGCCGTGGTGTGCGGGGCCTGGCACGTGCCGGCGCTGCGGCAAAAGACCGCCGTCGCCGCCGACCGGGCGCTGCTGAAGGGGCTGCCCAAGGTCAAGGCCGACATGACGTGGGTGCCATGGACGCACCGCAGGCTGTCCCGGGTCAGCGGCTACGGCGCGGGCATCGACTCGCCGGGGTGGTACGCCCACCTGTTCGGCGCGCCGGACCGGCCGGTCGAGCGGTGGCTGACCAAGGTGGCGGGGCTGCTGCGCGAGGAGGACCGGGTGGTGTCCTCGGCGCACGTCATCGAGGCGGTGCGGCTGGCCGGGACGCTCGCCGCGATGCGGGGCCGCCCGTTGCCGGGGCTGAGCGAGACGACGGACGCCGTGCGGGCGGTGATGTGCGACGGCTCGGATGTGCCGCTGGCGCTGGTCCACGACCGGCTCGTCGTCGGCGAGGTGCTGGGGGAGGTGCCGGAGTCGGCGCCCGCGGTGCCGCTGCAGCGGGACCTCGCCCGGCTCCAGCGGCGGCTTCGGCTCAAACCGGAGGCGCTGGAACGGGAGTTGGAGCTCGACCTGCGCAAGGAGACCGACGCCGGGCGCAGCAGACTGTTGCACCGGCTGCGGTTGCTGGGGATCGGGTGGGGCGAGCCCGCCGCCTCACGGGGCAGCACGGGCACGTTCCGGGAGACGTGGCGGCTGCGCTGGGAGCCGGAGCTGTCGGTGCGGGTCGCCGAGGCCGGGGTGTGGGGGACGACCGTGCTCGCCGCGGCGACCGCGAAGGCGGAGTCGGACGCCCTCGCCGCGCAGACCCTCGCCGAGGTCACCGCGCTGGCCGAGCGCTGTCTGCTCGCCGAACTCCCGGACGCGCTGCACGTGGTGATGCGGGTGCTCGCCGACCGGGCGGCGCTCGACGCGGACGTCGGACACCTCGCCCAGGCCCTGCCGGCCCTGGTCCGCTCGCTGCGCTACGGCGACGTGCGCGGCACGGACACGCAGGCCCTGGCGGAGGTCGCCGCGGGCCTGGCCGAACGAATCTTCGTCGGCCTGCCCCCGGCCTGCGCCGCGCGGGACGCGGACGCGGCCGAGGAGATGCGGCGCCATGTGGACGCGGTGCACGGAGCCGTGGGCCTGCTGGGCGACACCCCGGCGGCCGGGCACGGCGACCTGCGCGCCCGCTGGCACTCCGTGCTCCGGGTCCTGTCGGGGCGGGAGACCGTGCCCGGCGTCATCAGAGGACGTGCCGTACGGCTCCTGCTGGACGACGGGGAGTTGGAGCAGGACGGGTCAGCGCGGCTCATGGGGCTGGTGCTGTCTCCGGGCACGCCGCCGGCGGACGCGGCCGCGTGGATCGAGGGCTTCGTCGGCGGCGGGGGCGGGATGCTGCTCGTGCACGACGAGCGGCTGCTCGGACTGGTCGACGCCTGGCTGACCGGGGTGCCGGCGGAGGCGTTCACGGACGTGCTGCCGCTGCTGCGGCGCACCTTCTCGGCGTACAAGCCCGGTGTGCGCAGAACGCTCGGCGAGCTGGTTCGGCGCGGCCCGGGGCAGGACGGCGGTGCCGGGGCCACGGCGGTCGGCGTGCCCGGCTTCGCCCCGGGCCTCGACGAGGAGCGGGCGGGCGCCGTGCTGCCGGTGGTGCGGCTGTTGTTGGGGCTGGACGGCGCGGAAGAGGGCGCCGGGCACGAGCTTGCGGGGGTGGCGGGATGACGGCGGGGGAGAGGTACGACGTGAGGGACCCGGCGCAGGAGCGCCTCCGCCGCTGGCGGCTCGTGCTCGGCGGCGACGCGGCCGACGGCACCGGATGTGCGCTGTCCGGACAGGACGCCGCGATGGACGGGGCGCTCGCCGCGCTGTACGGCAAGGGGGACAAACCGCAGACCGGGCGGGACCGTTCGACGGGGCTGGGGGCCTCGGCGCCGTCGGTGGCGCGGTGGCTCGGGGACATCCGGACGTACTTCCCGTCGTCCGTCGTGCAGGTCATGCAGCGGGACGCCATCGACCGGCTCGGGCTGGCCACGCTGCTGCTGGAACCCGAGATGCTTGAGGCGGTGGAGGCGGACGTGCACCTCGTCGGCACGCTGCTGTCGCTCAACAAGGCGATGCCGGAGACGACGAAGGAGACGGCGCGGGCCGTCGTGCGCAAGGTCGTCGAGGATGTGGAGAAGCGGCTCGCGACCCGCGCCCGGGCCACCCTCACCGGCGCCCTCGACCGCAGCGCCCGTATCCACCGGCCGCGCCACCACGACATCGACTGGAACCGCACGATCGCGGCCAACCTCAAGCACTACCTGCCGGAGTACCGGACGGTCGTGCCCGAGCGGCTCATCGGCTACGGGCGCGCGTCCCAGTCCGTGAAGAAGGAGGTCGTCCTCTGCATCGACCAGTCCGGGTCGATGGCGGCGTCCGTCGTGTACGCGTCCGTGTTCGGGGCGGTGCTGGCGTCCATGCGGTCCATCAGCACGCGGCTGGTCGTCTTCGACACGGCGGTCGTCGACCTCACCGACCAGCTCGACGACCCGGTCGACGTCCTCTTCGGCACCCAGCTCGGCGGCGGCACGGACATCAACCGGGCGCTGGCGTACTGCCAGTCGCAGATCACCCGGCCCGCGGAGACGGTGGTCGTGCTGATCAGCGACCTCTATGAAGGAGGGATACGGAACGAGATGCTGAAGCGGGTGGCGGCGATGAAGGCGTCGGGGGTGCAGTTCGTGGCGCTGCTCGCGCTGTCGGACGAGGGGGCGCCCGCCTACGACCGGGAGCACGCGGCCGCGCTCGCGGCCCTCGGTGCACCGGCGTTCGCCTGCACGCCCGACCTGTTCCCGGAGGTGATGGCGGCGGCGATCGAGAAGCGTCCGCTGCCGATACCGGACACCGCATGACGAACAGGGGGCGAAACGGGAGACGGTCGTTGGTCGGCTGACGACTTGTCGACCGAATCCTGCCAGCAAAACGGACATGCCTACCCATCGGTAACAGGGGGCTTGCGCAACCTCGGGAGTCGCGTGCGAGGATCGACGCCTCGTCGGCGGTGTGCCGCGCACCAATCGCCCGCACCGCGTCGTACCGACCCGTCACTCGTTCCGCCGCACGGGAGGACCCGCCCCCTCTTGACCTGGCCAGCCGCCCTGTCCGGTGCCGCTCTGCGCATGATGCGTACGGCGGCCGGGCGGCGTGCGCTGCAACTGGGGTTGCTGGTGGGGGCGTTGTTCGCGCTCGGTTTTCTCTGCGGGGAACAGGCGCACGCCGCGGACGGTGTGTCGACGGCGAGCTCGTCCGGGACCGTGCCGCCGCCTTCGGCGGACGGCGTCCGGTCGTTGACCAGCAGCGCGGTCGGACAGGTGGCGAACACCTCGGCCGGGCTTGTCGGTCACGGTCCGGCGACTCCCCAGGACAAGGCCGACCTCCCTCCCAAGGGCAGGGACAAGAGCCACCTCCCGATCACCAAGGGCACCCCGCAGAACCCGGGCGGCTCCAAGCCCGTGAGCAGCACCGGCCCCCTCCTCCACCCGACCTCCGACCAGGTCCTCCGCCCGGTCACCGATGCCGTCGTCCCGCCCGTGACCGGGCGGGTCGTGCAGCCGGTCGGGGACCTGGTGGGGGCCGTGGTGGACGGGCTGGCCGAGGCGCGGACGAAGGTGCCGCCGGTGCCGTCGCTGCCCGGTCTGCCGAAGCAGCCCGGACCGCCCTCGCTGCCGTTGCCGGGCCTGCCCGGTCTGTCCGAGCTGCCGGGACAGCTGCTGCCGGCGCCCGTCACCTCGGCACCCCGGCCGCAGCAGCCCGGTGACGCCCCGTCGGCCGGCGGGCACGCCCCCGGCGGACGGTCCCGTGCGGCGGCACGTACGCCGGAGGCCGTCGGCCATGGGCCGCGGTTCACCGCCGAGGACATCTGGGCGGGCACCACCCTGCCCGCCCACCCCACCTCCCGTGCCGCCCACACCCCCGCGCAGCAGGCGCCCGCCGGTGACCCGAACGGCGCGCTGGGCAGCCAGTCGACGGCCGAAACCGGCACGTCACGGCACGGCGACGCACACGCCGTCACTCTGCACGACCGGGCCCCGCTGCGGCTGGTGCCCGGCGCCGCCGCGCGCGTCGACGCGGCCTGTACCCGGGACAGGCACCGGGACATTCCCCTCTTCCCCGGCTAGGCAGAACCGCCGCTTCCCCCGCCCAGACCTGCCGCGCGGGGGCGGAAAAGGTCTGCCCGCCCGTCCGGACACCCCTCCGATCTCCGGACGGAAGCCGCCGGAGCCGTACCGCGTCCCCGGTCCCCGACTCCCTGGACCGCGACCGCGACCGGCGCCGGAATGTCCCCACCCCGGAGTCCCTCTTCCGGGCGTCTCGGAACCCCTAAGGATCTGACGCACGCATGAACAAGAACATCCGCCGCTCCATCGTCATAGCCGCCGGCGTCACCGGCGCGTGGGCGCTCGGCTCGGCCGTCGCCAGCGCCGACGAGCTGCCCGCCTCGTCCCTGTCCGCACCGGACGCGACCGCCGACGCCGGTGACACCGTCGGTTCGGTGACCGGTGCGGTCACCGACACGGTCGACGGCGTCGTCTCCGGTGTGCAGAACACCGTCTCCGGTGTCACGAACGGCACCGCCGTCAAGGGCGCGACCTCGACCGTCTCGGACACCGCGGCGCAGGTGAAGTCCACGGCCGCCGACCTCACCGGCACCGCGACGAAGGCGACCCGGGCCCGGACGGCCGCCGGCGCCACCGAGCAGGCCCGCCGGTACGTCGACGCCGAGGTCGCCGTTCCGCACGCCGCCGGGATCCGGGGCGCGCAGGTCATCCAGGGCGCCCAGGCCGCGCGTGCCGCGAAGGCCAAGGCCACCGCCGTCGCCGGCACGGCAGCCGACCACGCGGCCCGCAAGGCGACCGACGCGGTCTCCGACGCCTCCGCACCCCAGGACGGCATCGACTACCTCTTCGGCCCCCTCTCCGCCTTCGCGCCGGAGCTGGAGGAGGCCCTCGCCGCCGCACAGACGAAGCTCCAGGGCACCCAGGCGGCCGCCCGCACCCAGGCGCAGGGCGTCGACGGCGCCGTCCGCACCAAGGCGCAGCACGTGGTCGCGGGCGCGGGCCGGACGGCCGCGGGCGTGACCGGAGCCGGGCAGGCCGCGGTCACCGGCGCCGAGGGCCGGGCCGCGGGCGCGGCCGCCACCGCCCAGGCCGCGGCTGCGGACGCCCGGGCGGCCGCCGAGGCCGGTGTCTCCTCCGTGCCGAGCCACGTCACCGGCACCGTCGGCAGCGTGAAGCAGCAGGTGGTCGGCACGGTCGCCGCCGCGCCCGGCACGGCCACCCCGGTCGTCGAGCAGACCGCGGCCGCCGTCGTCCCGCCCGTGGCGGGCGCCGCCGTGTACGGCGTGACGCCGGTCGCCGAACGGGCCGTGGCGGGCGTGGTGCCCGTAGCCGGGCACGCCCTGCACGGGGTCGGGCCCACCGTCACGGACGCGGTGCACGGTGTGACGCCGGTCGCCACCGGCGCGGTCGAAGGTGTTGTGCCGGTCGCCACGCACACGGTGGACGGCCTGACGCCGGTCGTCGGCCACGCCGTCGGCACCGCCGCCGCGCTGGCGTACGGGGTGGTCGCGGACGTCCAGCCCGTCGCGGGCGGCGTCGTCCAGGACGTGCAGCCCGTCGCCCAGGGTGTGGTCACCGGGGTGCAGCCGGTCGCCGGGGGCGCGGTCACGGACGTGTCGGTCGCGGCGGGCGCGGTGTCCGACGCGCAGCCGGTCGTCGGCGGCCTCGTCGCGGACGCGCCCCCGTACGCCACCGGCCTGGTCGGCCAGGTCGCCGGCGACACCACGGACGCCGTCCTGCCGCCGGTCGCGAACGCAGCCGTGCACGGAGTCGTGCCGGTCGCCGGGCAGGCCGTCGCGGACGCGGGTGCGCTGGCGTACGGCGTCGCGGGTGACGTCCAGCCCTTCGCAGGCGGGGTGGTCGGCGCCGTACCGCCGCTTGCGTACGGCGTGGCCGGACAGGCGGTGCCGTTCGCCGAGGGCGTGGTGGGCGAGGTGCCGCCGTTCGCGCACGGGGTCACCGGTGCCGTTCAGCCCGTCGTCGACACCGTCACCGAGACAGTCCGGCCCGTCGTGCAGGGCGTCGGCGGCAGCGCCACGGCGCTGGCCTACGGGGTCGCGGGCGACGTCGCGCCCTTCGCGGGCGGCGTGGTCGGCGAGGCCGGCCCGTTCGCCCAGGGCGTCGCCGGCCGGGTCGCGCCCTTCGCGCAGGACCTGACCGGCACCGTCGCCTCCACCGGGGGCCCGCTGGCCGGTCACGCGGTCACCGGTGCCGAAGGGGTCGCCCAGTCGATCACCCCGGGTTACGCGCAGGGCACGCAGGACGTGCGCCCGTACTCCGTCTGACCCACCCGAGCCGTACGACGCCGACGCGCGCACCGAGCCGACCGTGGGCCCAGCGCAAGGCGCCGTACGCACCCAGCCGTGCGGCAGCCCTTGCCGGGCCGTCGTACGCACCTAGCCGTGCGGCAGCCCTTGCCGGGCCGTCGTACGCACCTAGCCGTGCGGCAGCTCTTGCCGGGCCGTCGTACGCACCTAGCCGTGCGGCAGCTCTTGCCGGGCCGTCGTACGCACCTAGCCGTGCGGCAGCCCTTGCCGGGCCGTCGTACGCACCAGCCAGCCGTAGGGAGGCCACCCGGTGGAAGCCCCCGTACGGCACCCGTCCGACTCCGCGAGGCGGCAGGTCCCGGACGGCCGAAAGCCGTCGGCCCGTCCGGCCGGCACCCCGCGGACTGGGCCGGGCGGCCCCCATTGGGGTGGGGACCGCCCGGCCCGCGCCCGATGGGCGGCGCGCGTATGCCCCCTTCGGGTTGTTCAAGGGGCCTCACCGGGTCAACCCCAGCCCGGTGAGGCCCTGCGCCCGTGCTGCGTAGGCTGAATCATGTGACGGGTATCACCGCTCAGGTGTGACCTGCGATTTAGAGCCGCCCCGGGAGCGGCGATAACCTGCGAGACGGACATGCCGCGCGCTCGGACACCGTGTGCGCCTCCCTTGTGACACATGCGGTCGTCACGTTGCCCTTCGCGGCACGCCCACGCATCCAACGAACCGCGAGATCACTGATAGGGACGGAAGCGCGTGGACCTGTTCGAGTACCAGGCGAGGGACCTCTTCGCCAAGCACGGTGTACCGGTGCTGGCCGGTGAAGTCATCGACACGCCTGAGGCGGCGCGCGAGATCACCGAGCGGCTGGGCGGCAAGTCGGTCGTCAAGGCGCAGGTGAAGGTCGGTGGTCGCGGCAAGGCCGGTGGCGTGAAGCTCGCCGCCACCCCGGACGAGGCCGTCGCCCGTGCGACGGACATCCTCGGCATGGACATCAAGGGCCACACGGTCCACAAGGTCATGATCGCCGAGACGGCCCCGGAGATCCTCGAGGAGTACTACGTCTCCTTCCTCCTCGACCGCGCGAACCGCACCTTCCTCTCCATCGCCTCCGTCGAGGGCGGCATGGAGATCGAGGAGGTCGCGGCCACCCGCCCCGAGGCCGTCGCCAAGATCGCGATCGACGCCATCGACGGCGTGGACAAGGCGAAGGCCCAGGAGATCGTCGCCGCGGCGAAGTTCCCGGCCGAGGTCGCCGACAAGGTCGCCGACGTCCTGGTCAAGCTGTGGGAGGTCTTCGTCAAGGAGGACGCCCTGCTGGTCGAGGTCAACCCGCTCGCCAAGGTCGCCTCCGGTGACGTCATCGCCCTCGACGGCAAGGTGTCCCTGGACGACAACGCTGAGTTCCGTCACCCCGAGTTCGAGGAGCTCCACGACAAGGCGGCGGCCAACCCGCTCGAGGCCGCGGCCAAGGAGAAGAACCTCAACTACGTCAAGCTCGACGGCGAGGTCGGCATCATCGGCAACGGCGCCGGCCTGGTCATGTCCACCCTGGACGTCGTCGCGTACGCCGGTGAGGCCCACAAGGGCGTCAAGCCCGCCAACTTCCTCGACATCGGCGGCGGCGCCTCCGCCGAGGTCATGGCGAACGGCCTGGAGATCATCCTCGGCGACCCGGACGTCAAGTCCGTCTTCGTCAACGTCTTCGGCGGCATCACCGCCTGCGACGCGGTCGCCAACGGCATCGTGCAGGCCCTGGAGCTCCTCGAGTCCAAGGGCGAAGAGGTCACCAAGCCGCTGGTCGTGCGCCTCGACGGCAACAACGCCGAACTGGGTCGCCAGATCCTGGACGACCGCAACCACCCGCTCGTTCAGCGGGTGGACACCATGGACGGCGCGGCCGACAAGGCCGCCGAGCTGGCTGCTGCCGCGAAGTAAGGGACGAGGTCACACACAACCATGGCTATCTTCCTCACCAAGGAATCCAAGGTCATCGTCCAGGGCATGACCGGCTCGGAGGGTCAGAAGCACACCCGCCGCATGCTGGCGTCCGGCACCAACATCGTCGGTGGCGTGAACCCGCGCAAGGCGGGCCAGGTCGTGGACTTCGACGGCACCGAGGTACCGGTCTTCGGCACCGTCAAGGAGGCCATCGAGAAGACCGGCGCCGACGTCACGGTCATCTTCGTCCCGGAGAAGTTCACCAAGGACGCGGTCGTCGAGGCCATCGACGCCGAGATCCCGCTCGCGGTCGTCATCACCGAGGGCATCGCGGTGCACGACACGGCGTACTTCTGGGCGTACGCCGGCAAGAAGGGCAACAAGACCCGCATCATCGGCCCGAACTGCCCCGGCCTGATCACCCCGGGCCAGTCGAACGCCGGCATCATCCCGGCCGACATCACCAAGCCGGGCCGCATCGGCCTGGTGTCGAAGTCCGGCACGCTGACGTACCAGATGATGTACGAGCTGCGCGACATCGGCTTCTCGACCTGTGTCGGCATCGGCGGTGACCCGATCATCGGCACCACCCACATCGACGCGCTGAAGGCGTTCCAGGACGACCCCGACACCGACCTGATCGTCATGATCGGCGAGATCGGCGGCGACGCCGAGGAGCGGGCCGCGGCCTTCATCAAGGAGAATGTGACCAAGCCGGTCGTCGGCTACGTCGCGGGCTTCACCGCGCCCGAGGGCAAGACCATGGGCCACGCCGGCGCCATCGTCTCCGGCTCCTCCGGTACGGCCCAGGCCAAGAAGGAGGCCCTGGAGGCCGCGGGCGTCAAGGTCGGCAAGACCCCGACCGAGACGGCGAAGCTCGCCCGCGAGAACCTCGCCGGCTGAGTTCCGGCGGCTTCGTCAGCCAGGTCGGTGGGCCCGTTCCCCGGGTGGGGGCGGGCCCACCGCCTTTCTGCGCGCATGACGGGCGTCACTCCGTTCGCGTGACGGGGGCGTCATTCCGTTCGCGTGATGGAGCGTCATTCCGCCTGCGTGACGGGGCGTCACTCCGTTCGCGTGACGAGTGTCATTCCGTCCGCATGGCGAGGCGTCACCCGAGGCCCGGGACCAGCCGCTCCGGCCCCTGCGCCGTCGCCGTCCTCAGCTGGGCCCGCAGCCGGAGCTCCTCCTGCGACAGTGGCCCCAGCACGGCCCGCGGCGGAACCCCGCTCACCTCGTGTCCGGGAGCCACCGGTGCCAGGTAGTGCGTGGGAGCCGTCCGCAGCGTCAGCGTCGTCGCGCCGATGATGGTGACCGTGAAGGCGATGGCGGACCGGGTCCAGAAACGGGTCCGGCGTTCCCCGACGGTCCGCACGGTCCTCGGCCTGGCCGCCCGCAGGCGCTCCGTGGAGGCCAGCCGGACCAGCCGTCGGTGCAGTACCTCCGGGTCCGCCAGCTCCGGCAGGCGCGCGGCGACGACCTCGCGGGCGTGCATCAGCCGGTTCGCCGCGGCCGGTGTGCTCGCCTCCGTCTCCGCCGCCGTCTCGGGCAGGTCGAGGCCGACGCCGTCGTAGAGCACGAGCGTGCGGCGGTACGACGGCGGGAGCTTCATCAGGACGCGCAGCAGCGCGCAGTCGGCGGGGTCGGGGGGCGGATCGGGCAGGGGGTCGCGCCGGCGGAAACGGTGCCAGGGGGACAGGGCGCAGTCGTACGCTGCCGCCCGCACCCAGCCCGCCGGGTCCCGGTCGCGGGCCACTTCCGGCCAGCGCTGCCAGGCCAGTTGGAAGGCCCGCTCCACGGCCTCACGCGCCCGCTCGTGCCGGCCGGTGAGCAGGTAGGTCTGCCGTACGAGGGCGGGGGCGCAGAAGGCGTAGAGGGCATCGAAGGCCTGAGCGGGCGTCAGGGGGGTGGGCTCGGGCGCGTCGGCCTGGGCGGGTGTCGGCTCCCCGGTCGACGTGGGTTCGTCCGGACGGCCCGCCGCCACCTGAGCCTGTGTCAGGGACGTGGTCTCGCAGGGGTGTCGGCGCTCCGTGGGCGGCGGCAGCGGGTTCGCAGGACTCTGGGTCACAGTGCGTCCCTTCGTGTGAAAAAGTACATAAACATATATTGAGCGACACAGCGGAAGTTCGCCTGTTACGCCGGGAAAGCGTGTGCCGTTGGGAGCATGGCGGTCGTGATCCAGACGACCGATCGACGTCCGCCACGTCCGCCACGTCCGCCGCGTCCGCCACGTCCGCCGTTGTCGCCCCTGCGCACCCGGGTGCGGGACCGGTCGCCCGGACTGGGCGCCGGCTTCCTCGGCGGCGTGTTGGCGGCGGGGCTCGGGCTCGGCTCGTTCGCCGTGCTCGTCATCGCACTGTGGATCAGCTCGCCGTATCCCGACAGCGGGCCGGGCGGCGCGCTGCACGTCGCCGCCGCCCTGTGGCTGCTGGCGCACGGGGCCGAGCTGGTCCGCACCGACACGCTCACCGGTGTGTCCGCGCCCGTGGGCGTCACCCCGCTGCTGCTGCTCGCGCTGCCGCTGCTGCTGGTGCACCGTGCGGCGAGAGACGCGACCGACGGAGGCGACGGCGGGCCGCTCGTCCCCGCGCGCACCGCCTGGGCGGGCGTCGTCCTCGGCTACCTCGCCGTCGGCGGCGCGGCAGCGGCATACGCCGCGGGCGGTGCGCTGCGCCCCTCATGGTGGACAGGGGTGTACGTGCCGCTGGTCGCCACGGTAGCGGCGGGGAGCGGGGTGTGGACGGCGTACAGCTGTCCGCGCGCCCCGCTGGAGCCTGTGCTGGGCGTGTTGCCGAAGCACGCGCGGCGTCTGCTCGTCGGGCCGGGACCCCGCGCGCGCCTCGGTGCCGCCGCGCGGGCGGCCGGGGCCGGGGCGGTGGTGTTCGTCGGGGGCGGGGCGCTGCTGCTCGGGGTGTCGCTGGTGGGGCACGCTGCGGCGACCCAGAGGGCCTTCCCGCAGCTGACGCAAGGGTGGATGGGGCGGTTCGCCTTGCTGCTGCTGTGCCTGGCGCTGCTGCCGAACGCGGTGATGTGGGCGGTGGCGTACGCCCTCGGCCCTGGCTTCGTGCTCGGCGTCGGGCACGTCGTGGACCCGCTGCTCTCCGCTCCGGCCCCGCTGCTGCCGCCGTTCCCGCTGCTCGCGGCGGTACCGGACGCGGGCCCCGGCACGCCGCTGAACTGGGCGTCCGGCGCGGTGCCGGCGGCGGCCGGGCTGACGGTGGGGTGGTTCGTCGCGGGGGCGGCGGTGCGGGAGGGGCGGGACGCGGGCGGGGCTGGGTCGAAGAGGCGGGACGCAGGCGCTCGTGGGGCCATGGGGCGGGAGGCAGGTGCCCGGGGTGCGAAGAGACCGGGTGAGGGGAGCGGCGGCGTGTGGTCGTGGAGGCGGACCGTCGGCGCTGCCTGGTGGGCGTGTGCGCTCTGCGCGACGGTGCTCGGCGTGCTCGCCGCGATGGCGGGCGGCCCGCTGGGGGGCGCCGCGCTCGCCCGGTTCGGGCCGGTGGGATGGCAGGTGGGGCCGGCCGTGCTGGCGTGGACGGTGACGGTGGCCGTACCGACGGCGGTGGTGCTGCGGGCGTGGCGCTGCCGCGGGGGCCGGAAACCGGAGCGGCGGTTCGGGAAGCCGGGGGAGGTCTCGGGGGCGCAGCCGCGGGTCGGGAAGTTGGGGGAGGGCGGGAAACCGGAGCGGCGGGTC